>JBDTLA010000178.1:0-63264 GCA_039935035.1 Rudaea sp.
AGGGCCAGTATCTGCTGCCGCTGCCAGCTGATGCGGCGGTCTACGCGATGATCTTGCACATCGGCGATCGCGTCATCGTCGGCGATGTGCGTGAAAAGGATGCTGCGCGCAAGGTATTCGAGCAAGCTCGCGAGGCGGGCCAAAAAGCGGTCTTGGTTGAAGCGAACGGCAGCAACCTGTTTCGCACGGCGGTGACCAATGTTGCGCCGAATGAAAGTGTGGAAGTCGAGCTGCACTATTGGCAGCGCATCGATTACAGCAGCGGCGTGTTCTCCCTGCGTTTTCCACTGACCTACACACCGCGCTATCGCATGCAACGCAACGCCGCGCCGCCGTCGCAAGATCCGGGCACGAGCGGCCCCGAAGTGTTTGCATCAGCGAAAGACGAACCGCCATTGAGCACACACATCAACGTTGTGCTCGATGCTGGCGTCGCGCTGGCCAGCTTGACCAGCGCAAGTCACGCGATTGTCGCCAGCAAAACCGACGAGACGAAACCTGATGGCAGCTGGAATGTACATTTGCGCGATGGTGTGACCGTACCGGATCGCGACTTCGTGCTGCAGTGGAAACCGCAGCCATATGCCGAACCGAAACTCGCCAGCTTCAGCCAGGATGTCGAGGGTGCGCATTACGCGATGCTGATGCTGTTGCCGCCGCAGACGCAGGCTCAGTCGTTGCCGCGTGAGCTGATTCTGGTCATCGACACGTCCGGCTCGATGGGCGGGGCATCGATCACGCAGGCACGCGCAGCACTGGACATGGCGCTGCGGCAACTGCGTCCACAAGACCGCTTCAACGTGATCGAATTCAATTCGATCATGAATCCCTGGCGCGCCGAAGCCGTGGCCGCAACACCGGGTGCGGTGGCCGAAGCGCGCCAGTGGGTGTCGCAGTTGCAAGCTCGCGGCGGCACCGAGATGGCGGCGGCGATGCAACTGGCGTTGAGCGGCCATGCGCCGCCGGGCTACCTGCGCCAGGTCGTGTTCGCGACCGATGGTGCCGTCGACAATCCAGTCGGGTTGATGAACCTGATCGATCAGGATCTCGGCGATTCGCGGCTGTTCCCGATTGGCATCGGCAGTGCGCCCAATGCAGGCTTCCTGCAGTCGGCCGCCAAGCACGGCCGCGGCAGTGAGACCGTCATCGCCGATCTGCACCAGGTCGAATCGGCCATGCGTGGCCTGTTGGCGAAGCTCGATCATCCGGCCATGCGCGATCTGCACGTCGACTGGCCTGCAGGCACAGATGCCTATCCGCATCAACTGCCCGATCTGTACCTGGGTGAACCATTGCTGCTAACGGCGCGGTTGCCGCAACCGATCACACAAATTCGGGTCAGCGGCATGCTTGCCGATCAGCAGTGGAGTTCGCAGGCGCAACTGGATTCGCGTCGCGATGCCAAAGGACTTGACCGGTTGTGGGCGCAGTCACGCATCAGCGATCTTGAGGAACAGCTCAGCCGTGGCGGAGACGAAGGGACGTTGCGGCCGCAGATCGTGGACGCCGCACTGAAGGCGCATTTGGTCAGTCGTTATACCAGCCTGGTTGCGGTCGACAAGACGCCGGCACGGGCTTCGGATTCGACCCTGCACAGCACGCAGATTCCGAATGTGCTCCCCGTCGGTTCGGCATTCGCGCAGACCGCAACACCGGCGCGCCTGCAATTGTTGCTGGGCTTCATGGCGCTGCTGCTGGCAATGCTGATCTGGCGCACGCAACGGGTGCGCGCATGAACGCAACCTCACGCCAGTTGCCATGCATCGGCATCGGCGCACTGTTGGCGCTGGCGATTGCAATGATCGCCAGCGCCAGCTGGATTCACGTCAAGGCGGCCGTGGCGCAAGTTTTGCTGCAACGCGCCTGGGCTCAGTCGGACAACGGTCGCCATAACGTGCGCCCCTGGCCATGGGCCGACATGGCCCCAATTGCGCGCTTGAGCGTGCCGCGATTGGACAAGAGTTTCATCGTGCTCGACAACGACAGCGGCCAGGCGCTCGCCTTCGGCCCTGGATGGACGCCTTCGAGCGCCGCTCCGGCAACGCACGGGCTCAGCGTCATCAGTGCGCATCGCGATACGCAATTTGCATTCCTGCGCGACCTGCAACGTGGCGACCGAATCGATATCGACGCGGTCGCAGGCCAACGCGTCTATCGCGTCGTTGCCACGCGTATTGTCGATAGCACCAATTTGCGTCTGGCAAATCCTGATAGCGCCGATGCACTTGTCCTGCTGACGTGCTACCCGTTCGATGCAATCGTCCCTGGCGGATCGCAGCGCTTTGTCGTTGAGGCGCTACCGCAAGGCATCAACGGAAGATTCGAGCGGCGCGTGGCGATGCTACGTTAATCCGCATTCGTTGGGACAGAACATCAAGATCATTTACCACGAAGGACACGAAGTACACAAAGTACACAAAAGAAAAGGCAAGGTCTTGCTGCGCCAATATTGTTGTTTGAGTACCTTCCCCCCTTCCGGCTGCCGCCACCTTCCCCCGCTCGCGGAGGAAGGATTCCACAATACTTGTCTGTCGCGCTTTCCTTCCTTTGCGTAACGGCGGAAGGATTGCAAAATCGTTGTCTCTCGCGCTTTCCTTCCCTTGCGCAGCGGGGGAAGGTGCCGAAGGCGGAAGGGGGCGCTTTTAATCAGCGGGTCGATAGATCATTCAAACAACGCGACGCCGTACATTACGCAAAAACTTTCTTTGTTTCCTTTGTGTCCCTCGTGACTAGCGCTGTTTGTGTTGAATTGGCGACTCACGCATCCAGATCCGGAATCTGTTTGCTCTCCAGTCTCGCGATCGTGTCCTTGAGCACTAGCTTGCGCTTCTTCAGGCGCTTGAGTTGCAGCTCGTCGTATTGCGTATCCGCGCACAGGCGCACGATCGCGTTGTCCAGGTCGCGATGTTCGATTCGCAATTCGACCAGTTGTCGGGACATGGCGGCAGGATCGTCGTTCACGGAGTGACTCTGACGGGTTGGCGTATGAGTCTAACCTTGCAGCGTGGACGTGTCGCGCGTGCTGCGACCGATCCGTCCTACAATGGACGGCTCGGTACTCACGCGCGCATTTCATCTGGCTCGCTCGCAATTGCTACCCCGATTTCCTGTTTGGAGTCCTGTCATGTGGTTTCGCAATTTGACCTTTTTTCGCTTTTCCAAAGCCACCGGCAAGAATCTGGACGCGCTTGAGGCTGCACTTGAGGAGCGCCGTTTGCGCGCTTGCGGTCCGTTGGAACTGGCGACACATGGTTTTGTATCGCCGTATGGCCGCAATGAAGCGGCGCTGGTCCATCGCCAGGCAGGACATGCGCTCCTGACCATGGGTAGCGAGCATCGATTGCTGCCAAGTTCGGTTGTTAATGAAGAGTTGGCAGCACGTTTGCAGAAGATCAGCGAAAAAGAAGGCAAACGCATCGGCGCAAAACAACGCAAACGGCTCAAGGATGAGGTGTTGACGGATTTGTTGCCACGCGCGTTCACCCAACTAACACGGCTAAATATCTATTTTTCCTCGAAAAATGGCTGGCTGGTTCTGGATACGGCAAGTCGCAAAGCCGCCGAGGAAGCGGTGCAACAACTGCGTCTGGCCTTGGGGAGCTTTCCGGCGATCCCGCTGGCCGCGGAAGAATCGCCGCGCGCCCTGATGACGGACTGGCTGATCCATGGCAAGCTACCGGCAGGCTTGGTACTGGGGGACGAATGCGAACTGCGCGATCCGGCCGAAACCGGCGCGATGGTGCGTTGTCGTCGTCAGGACCTTGAAACCGATGAAGTGCGCGAACATCTAAAGTCCGGCAAGCAGGTGTTTCAGCTGGGCGTCACGTTCGACGACCGCATCGGTTTCGTGCTCGGTGAAGATCTCACTGTGCGCAAGCTGCGTTTTCTCGATCAGGTTCGCGAAGAACTCGGCGATTCGGGTGCCGAGTCGGCGCAAGCGGAACTTGATTCGCAATTCGCGCTGATGACGTTGGAACTGGATCGTGTGTTGGAGAAATTCGAGGAATGGTTCGGCCTGCCGCGGCCGGACGACAAAAAGTCATAGTAACTACTGTCGGTAATCGAATTCGACATGAATGCGTCAGACGACAATCCGTATCTGGAATTGGCCACGCCGGCCGGCGACACCATCAAGGTGTTGCGCAACGCGCATCCGCGCGCGCGGCGATTGCGTCTGACCGTAACCTATGGCGGCGCGCGCGTTTCGTATCCGAGCGGAACCCATCCCGCGCAGGTGTTCGCCTTCCTGCGCAAACATGCCGACTGGCTTGAGCGCAAACTCGGCGAATTCAAGCATGACGATTCCACGCCACCACGGCTCAAACCCGGCGTGCCAACCTTGATTCCGTTACGCGGCGAAACCACACGCCTGCAATGGCGTCACGGCAGTTATCCACGCGTCGAACTGGATGGCGATCATCTGGTTCTCTCGTTGCCGACTCCCCACACGGCACGCAGCATCACCGCTGCGCGCTCGCTGTTGCATGCCTTCCTGCAAGCACAAATTCGTCGCGACGTGTCACGTTATATCGCACGCTATTCCGCCGAACTCGGGCGCGGGCCGAACGGTGTGCGCATCAAACCGCTCAAAAGTTTATGGGGCAGCCTGGATACCCGTGACTGGGTGACGCTCGACCTTTCTTTGGCCTTGGCTCCGTTGGCTGCGCTACGTTACGTCGTCGTGCACGAGTTATGTCACCTGCGCGTACGCAATCACTCGCCGCGCTTCTGGGCACTCGTCGCTTCGTTGTATCCGGATTGGCAAACGCAGCGCGACTGGTTGAAGTCCAACGGGCACGCACTCAAAGCAGAGCTTTCGCGACTCCTTGATCCGCAGTGTTGATTTTTCAGGCGCGGGGGGGTAGCTTTGGCAAAGCTAATTGGGATGCCAATTGGCTCAATGAGCCCATAATTATTTTGAGTCCTTAGGGAGAAATAAATGTACTGGAAGACGATTTGCGCCAGTTTGCTGTTTGCATTTGGCGTGACCCCTTGCGCGTTCGCGCAACCACAATCTCCTCACGAACCGCTAGCTCGTACAGTTAGCGTCACTTCGACGCAAGCCTTTCGGTATGCTCCAAATTCAGCCGGTGCGCTGGCGGTTCGCGAATGGCTACTGGAGCGAAACGCTGAAGGGCAATTACCCAACAGCGCGGACTTGTTCAGCAATTTTGATCAAGCGATCATTAGCGGAAAAATCATAACGACCACCGTTTCTGGTACCGGTTTGATGCCTGAGGATGCAATTGCTCCCGATGGCACAACGTTACCTCTACACGGCACAAACGGGCAGACTATTTCGATCACCGACTGCATCCCGCACACATCAAAAACTACGTACAACTACGTATGGGATTCCTTAGCCCCCGGCGGAGGCACGTGGAGGGCGACGACAACCGATACGCATACCGGAACTGACACGGCCTGTAAGGTGGCAGGACAGGCCTGACAGGTAAATTGCTCGTTTCAGGCAGACAGCTTTCATTGCCAAGGCGCGGGACAGTAGTCGTCCCGCGCCCTCGATTGTTTAAATTGTACTGACTCTTCTTGGCATGAAAGGGTGACGGCAACCAGCGATAGCTCGCTAGAGCGTCTGCCTAAACCATTCCAGAATCGCCGCCGCAACCCGTTGTGCATCTTCCATATGCAAATGATGGCTGCCCGGTAACTGACGCACGACGATGGATTCGATCAGATCGACGCGTCGCTGCATCGTTTCGCGGTTTTGGTACTTCGCCTCGGGCAATGCACCGATCAGCAGGGTGGGTACTTTGATCCCACGCAACACTGAGCAGACTTGCTCTTCGGTCAAGCGCAGTGGTGAAGTCAGGGTCAGGCGCGGGTCGGTCGACCAGGTAAACCCATCATCCACTTTTTTCAGTCCACGCGACACCAGCAATTCTGCGGCCTCGCGCGACAATCCATTGGCTTGCATACGCGCGGCCACGGCTTCGTCGCGAGAAGCGAACACGCGCAGTTTCTTGTCGGCACAGCGTTGGCGCTCAATCAACGCGCGTTGCCACTGCTGCAACGAGTTCTCCGCGCCACTCGCGAGCGGGCCTAACGCTTCGACCAACAACAAGCGATTCACGCGATCAGGACTGAGTGCGGCAAACACGCTGGCCACGGCCCCACCGAGTGAATGCCCCAGTAATCCGAATTGTTGCCAACCCAGCGCATCGACAACTGCCAGCACGTCGTTGGGATAATCCACGAAGTGATACCACGCTCCGGGTGCGCGCCAATCGGATTGCCCATGGCCGGGCAGGTCCACGGCAACAATGTGGAAGTGTTCACAAAGCAACGGAGCGAGTCGATCGAACGACGCCGCATTGTCCAACCAACCGTGCAACGCCAACAGCGGCGGCAAGGACGGATCGCCCCAGCCGCGCGCGGACAAACGCAGATGCGGCAGGCTCAAATCGAATTCACGCACCGGCATCTTCGTCCAGGTCTTTCCAGTCGCAAATATGGTGCTCGATCAAACTTTGCAGCACGCGTACATGCGCATCGCTATCGTTCAATGTCGGTATGTAATCCAGGCGTTCACCGCCTGCCGCTAGAAATTGCTCGCGGCCACGAATGGCGATTTCCTCCAGCGTTTCCAGGCAGTCCACTGCAAAGCCGGGGCACAGCACCTGCACGTGGCGTACGCCTTCAGCGGCAATGCGCGGCAACTCTTTGTCGGTGTATGGATCAAGCCAGCGTTCACGGCCGACACGCGACTGGAAGCTGACCATGAATGTCGTCTCGTCCATGCCCAGGCGTTCACGCAACGCACGCGCGGTCGCCAGGCATTGGTCGCGATACGGATCGCCGGATTGCACATAGCGCAGCGGAATTCCGTGGAACGACAACAACAAGCGTTCGCCGCGACCACGCGTATCCCAATAACGTTCGACGCTGGCGGCCAAGGCATGAATATATTCCGGCGCGTCGTGGTAGTCGTTGATGGTGCGCAACTCCGGCAGCCAGCGCTGTTCGCGCAACGCTGCAAAAACGCCATCCAGCGCAGGGGCCGTCGACGTTGCCGAATACTGCGGGTACAGCGGCAACAGCAGCATGCGGCGCACGCCATCGGCGAGCAGCCGGTCCAAGGTGGCAGGAATCGACGGATCGCCGTAGGTCATCGCGAATTCGACGCGCACGCCATCCGCGGCAAGTTTTTCGGCCAAGCGTTGCGCCAATGTGTGCGTGTTGACCAACAGTGGCGATCCCGCCGCGGTCCAGATCGACGCGTAGGCTCGCGCCGAACGCCGCGGACGCACGCGCAAAATTACGCCATACAACAACGGCAACCACAGCCAGCGGGGATAGTCGATGACGCGCTTGTCGCTCAGAAATTGTGCCAGATATCGCCTCACGCTGGCGGCAGTCGGCGCGCCAGGTGTGCCCAGATTCAATAACACGACGGCCAGATCGGCGCGTATCGAAGGTGGCAAAGACTCAGCGCTGGTATTCGACATGGTGGATTGGCTCGCACGAACTGCGGATACAGGTTAATGCACAAACACAAGGGGTTGTGCCCGATCACCTGTCGGATCCGCAAATCTTGTGCTTGGCTGTTCGGAAGGGAAAATAGTCTAGCACTATGCGGCTAAGGCTTTGTTTTCTATGCACTAGCTGATAGACTCAAAAGTGCTGCGTCCATATGGAAGCAGCAGACGATTACCCAATAATTAGAAACATAAAAACGAGACTGCTCATGCCTCTGCGCGCCTTCATCGCTGCGCTGTTTTTCTGTGCCGCTTGCGGCCAGGTGGTAGCAGCCGATGTTATTGGGTACAGCGAGGCATTCGATACGCTGTATCGCGTCGATCTGACCACGCAAACTGCGACGGAAATCGGCCGCGCCACTCCACAAGGTGTTGCGCGATTGGCCAACGTTGAAGGCCTGACGTTCAGCCCCGCTGGCAAACTTTATGCCGTGTCCGATGCGGGTAGCGTGAAGACGCTGCTGAGCATTGATATGGGCTCGGGCTTGGCGACGGCCATAAAAACTTTGAATTTGGGCACCGTTTCCCAATTGGATCTGGGCATGGCTTTCACCTGCGATGGCCGCCTGTGGTTATCGGCGGTAACCGGGCAGCTATGGCAGGTCGATGCAACCACGGGCCAGCTCAATCTGATCGGCAACATGGGCGCAACCATCACTGGCTTGGCCGCCAAGGGCAATCAGCTTTACGGTGCCGGTAGCCAAGGCAGCAACCAGCTTTTCAGCATCGATACCAGCACAGCCAAGGCGACGTCGATCGGTGCATACACATCGTCGACCTATATCACCGCAGCCAGCCCCGGTTTCGATACAAGCGGCCAGCTTTGGGTGCTGCTCGATTATGTACCGCCGCCCGTCGACTCGTCGCCGGCGGCGCAGTGGAGCGACTTGGGAACGATTGCAACCAGCTCCGGCTCATTGACCAACCTCGGACCGGTGACGGCCCAAGGCCAGTCGGCAGCGAATCTTGCTTACATCGGATTGCGCGGCTTGGCCATTCCTGATGCTGTGTGTGCCGCAGCCGCCGCCAATGTGGCCACCACCCCGGCGCTTTCCGGCCGCGCACTTGTGGGATTGATCCTGCTGTTGATGTGGATTGCGGGAACTGTCTTGCGGTGGCGTCGTCCAATGGCTTGAGCCGCACCTTGTCGTGCGGCCTAGCCGCAGACCTCTCTTCAGACAAGGAATACTTGATGCTTCGCGTTTTCAGTTCGCTTCTCGCCTTGGTTTGCCTGGGCTTTGTTCCGGTCGCCAATGCCGCCCCGGCGCCCAAAGAAATGGCGCGTGCCGACAACGCCTTGCGCGTGCTCAAGGAAATCATGATGGCGCCGGATAAGCGCCTGCCATCGGATTTGATGAAAAACGCCCACGCGATTGCCGTGATTCCGGATGTCATCAAGGCCGGATTCGTGATTGGCGGCCGCCACGGTGTCGGCCTGCTTTCGATCAAGACCGATGGCGTGTGGAGCAATCCGACTTTCGTCAGCATGACCGGCGGCAGCCTGGGATTCCAGGCCGGGGTGCAATCGACTGATGTGATCCTGGTATTCCGTACGCAGCGCGGCGTGGATTCGATCGTGCATGGAAAATTCACCCTCGGCGCGGATGCCTCGGTCGCCGCCGGACCGGCCGGGCGCGACGCCCATGCCGCCACCGATGCCCAGCTCAAGGCGGAAATCTATTCCTATTCACGCTCACGCGGATTGTTCGCAGGGGTCTCGCTGTCCGGTTCGGTCTTGTCGATCGACAATTCGGCCAACGAGGCGATTTATGGACAAGGTGCCACGGCACGCAGCATCTTTGCCGGCACTGTGAACGATGTTCCAAACCCGATCGTGGATTTCCGCGACCGCCTGGAGGAGTACACTGCACGTTAGGTTGCCGCACATCACAATCATCCGTTGCGTGCGATTAATGGGGCATCCAATCCGGAGACGAAAATGTTTGGTATGGATAGTATCTGGCACTGGCTGATCTTGCTCGTCGTCGTTGTCGTGGTGTTCGGTACGAAGAAACTGCGCAATGCCGGCGGAGACCTCGGCGCGGCCATCAAGAGTTTCCGCAAGGGCTTGCAGGACGACGACAAGTCGATTAATTCGAAACTCGAGGCCGATGCCGAGCTGGACGCATCCGTGACGGCCAAAAAGAAAACCGAAGACACCCAATAGGATCCGATCATGTTCGACATCGGCATGGGCGAACTCGGCCTGATCGGGGTCGTGGCATTACTGGTGCTCGGCCCGGAACGCCTGCCCGGCGCTGCACGCACGGCTGGCGCGTTGTTGCGCAAGGCGCGCCAAAGCTGGCAAAACGTGCGTACGGAAGTCGAGCGCGAATTGGCCGCTGAAGAATTGCGAAACACTATCAAGCGCGGTGTCGAAGACTTGAAATCCGACGCCGGCAACATCAATACGGCGCTGCGCGACGTCGTCAATGCCGCGACGACGCCTGATGCCAAGTCCACCACGGCACCTGGCGAATCACAATCCATAACCGATGAGCGACACTGAACGCGAAGCCGACGATGTCGGCGAGCCGGCCTCGTTCATATCGCACCTGATCGAACTTCGCCAGCGCCTGCTCAAGGCGGTAGCAGCCGTGCTCGTCGTATTTGTGGCATTGTTGCCGTTTGCCAACCGACTGTATCACTTCGTCGCCGAACCACTACTGCAACGTCTGCCCGCCGGCTCGCATATGGTTGCCATCGAGGTCGCTTCGCCGTTCGTGACGCCGGTGAAACTGGCTTTCGTGACTGGCTTGTTCCTGGCCATGCCCGTGGTGCTATACCAACTTTGGAGTTTCGTCGCTCCCGGTTTGTACCGGCATGAAAAGCGCTTGGCGCTACCGTTGCTCGCAACCAGCGTCCTGATGTTCTACGTGGGCTGCGCGTTTGCATATTTCCTGGTGTTGCCAAAAGTATTCACATTCCTGTTGAGCGTGACCCCGGCCGGCGTGGCCATGATGACCGACATCGGTCATTACCTGGATTTCGTGCTGACGATGTTTTTCGCTTTCGGGCTTTGCTTCGAGGTTCCGGTTGCGGTTTTCATCGTGGCCATGCTCGGCTGGGTGAAACCAGCGCAACTGACTCGACAACGCCGTTACGTCATTCTTGGCGCGTTTACCGTGTCAGCGGTCGTGACCCCACCGGATGTGTTGTCCATGCTCATGCTGGCCATTCCCATGTGCCTTCTTTACGAGCTGGGTGTGCTTGCGGTGCGGTTGTTTTTGAGCCCCTCAGGCGCGCAAAACGACCGCGAAAACCCGAGCGCGTGAAGCGGCACTTGACACCCTGAAACGCTTTTGCCATGCGCCAAATCAGGTAATGCAACAATTTGTCTTTTGCAGCATTCTGGCATAAACTTCATGTCGCAATTGTTGCATTTTTCACCTTGTTGGCAGGTGCCGCGACGCACCTGCTCGATTCGACGCAACGGCGCATCGCATGTGGATCGGTCGCGTAGGGGATTGATTCTCATGGCAGCTCACGCGGGCACGGCTCGCGTGGAGCACACGCATACGCAACACAAAAACTTTTCCACCAGAAACACACAATCAAAATCGGGAGACCTGACCATGGCAAAACAAAACGACGATACGCGCGATGCAAGCCTGCGCGTATCCAAGAAAATGCGCGACAACCTGAAGGCCGCAGCCGCGGTCGCCGGGCGTCCGCTGTACGACGTCACCAATGAAGCGATCAACAATTATTTGGCGTCTGTAAAATCGGGCGGCGCCCGTAAAGGCAAAAAATAAGCATTCAAACTTGCTCGCGCGTCTGCTCGGTCGCGCGCTCGAATTGACAGGAACGGCCCACGCGGCCGTTTTTGTTTTTTCGATCTCAGCGCTGGCGCTGATCCCCACTCAAACGGGGAATACGCCGGCGCATTCCCCAGCGCGAACGTCGGCCCCGCAAGTCAACGGCTTGTCTGCGCGCATGCCGTCGACGGCTTACGCGCACGCGCAGTGCTTTGCCTGCGGCTTGCAAACCGGCACGCTGCACGAACGCCAAATCGATCAATGGTGCGACGACACACCAGAACGGCAACCAGCCCCACAACGGATGCTGTTGTCGCAACGGCGGAAACAACACCAGCAATATTGCGCCGGCGGCAAACCATGCCCAAAGCAGCGTTGCCATGGTGTTGTCGGTTAAACGTGCTTGTCTGAATCTCGTTTCCATACAGATCTCCATCAAACCTGCGCGCAGCGTGCAATATTCTGGTCTCAACACTTGAGACACCCGCCGGCGCTGTAAGCGCTCGTCTATAATCGCGGCACCAACGAGTATCGACGTGGAAACTTCCCACTTTCTGCAATTTGCCGTGATGTTCCTGGCTGCGGCCGTGGTCGCGGTGACGCTATCCAAGCGTGCCGGGCTTGGCGCAGTTTTGGGCTATCTTGGCGCCGGCGCGTTAATCGGCCCGCATTTGCTCAAGCTCACGCCGGACATGAGCAAGACCACAGTATTTTCTGAACTCGGCGTGACCTTGCTGTTGTTTGTCATCGGCCTGGAACTGTCGCCACAACGACTGTGGGTGATGCGCCGCGCGGTATTCGGCGCAGGCACGTTGCAAGTTGCGATTTCCGCACTGTTGTTGGGAGGTGCTGCCACCTTGGCCTTTGGCGTCGGCTGGAAGACCGCACTGGTCATCGGCCTTGGCTTGGCGTTGTCATCGACAGCCATCGGATTGCAAACTCTGGCCGAGCGAAAAGAGTTGGGTAGTCCGCACGGCCGCCTGTCGTTCGCCATCCTGCTGTTCCAGGACGTGGCCGCGATTCCCATCTTGGCGTTGATTCCACTGCTCGGCGTTCACGAAGCTGTTGCAAGCGGAATGTCTGATGCAGCAGCCGTCTTGAAGGTGGCTGGAGTAATCGCCGCGATCATCGTCGGTGGCCGCTACTTGCTGCGCCCGGTGCTGCGTGCTGTTGCAAAAACGGGCATCGCCGAAGTATTTACGGCGACCACCTTGCTGGTTGTGTTGGGCACGGCGTGGCTGACACAGCTTTCGGGCATGCAGATGTCGTTGGGTGCATTCCTGGCCGGCATGCTGTTGGCTGATTCGGAGTATCGCCATGAAATCGAATCGCAGATCGAGCCGTTCAAAGGATTGCTGCTGGGTTTGTTTTTCTTGAGCGTTGGCGTTTCGCTGGATCTGGACCTGGTACGTCGCCAACCGCTGGAAATCGCCGGTATCGTCGCCGTACTGATGCTGCTCAAGGCATTCGTATTGCTGCCCCTCGGGCGCCTGTCCGGCAAGCTGGATTTTGGTCAGATGCTGAGCTTGGTCGCCATACTTTCCGGCGGTGGCGAATTCGCGTTCGTGGTGCTCAATCTTGCCCAAGATCATGGATTGCTGCATGCACCGCAGCGCAACTTGTTCGTCGTCGCGGTGACGCTGTCCATGGTGCTCACGCCGCTTTTCGTTATGGCCGTTTCAGGTTGGCGTGCGTCACGCAAGAAAAATCCTGGGCGTGCATTCGATGAAATCGCCGATGGACATCCGCGCGTGATCATTGCCGGCTATGGTCGCGTTGGCCAGATCGTCGCGCGCATCCTGCGTGCGCAACACATACCGTTCACGGCGCTGGAAAGTTCGATCGAGCAAGTCGAGTTTTCGCGCCGCTTCGGCAGCACAATCTACTTCGGCGATTCCAGCCGACCGGAATTGCTGCGCGCCGCCGGTGTTGGACGTGCTGAAGTCTTCGTGCTCGCCACCGAAGATCCGGAAGTGAACATCCGCACTGCGCGTATCGTGAAACGCCTGTATCCGCACATGAAGATCGTCGCGCGTGCCCGCAATCGCCAGCACGCTTTCCGCTTGATGGACCTGAATCTCGATACGGTCGTGCGCGAAACCCTGCATTCCAGTCTGGAAATGGCGCGTGCCGTGCTCGAAGACCTGGGCCTGCCCGCAGCGATTGCCGCTAGCCAGGTCGACAAGTTTCGCGAACACGATGCCAAGGTGCTCAAGGCACAATATCTCTTCTACGACGACGAAGCCGCATTGGTGCAATCGTCAAAGGAAGCATTCGACGACCTGGAACGGCTGTTCGAAGCCGATCGTGCCAGCGGCGATGGTCAGACCCAGCGTTGAACGCGGTTGCCCGTGACTACTTCGAGCCGAAGGCGGGTGAGCGCAACGTTTGCGCAGCGGCCGGAATCACCAAATTCGCACCGAGTTCGGCGGCGATATCGATGAATCCGAGCAAGTGCGCGACTTCGCGCGGAGTACGTTCACGCCCATCGCAGCAAGTCGGATCAGCGCCCGCTGCCAACAACGCGCGGGCGGGCAGCAACAGGCCATGCATGGCACAGGCGTGAAGCACGCTCACGCCGCGTTGATCCTGCAAGCGTGTATCGGCGTTGTGAGCCAGCAGCAGCTGCAGCAAGTCGAGTAGAACCTTTTGATCAACACGTGCACCAACATCTGCGCCCGCACCAAGCAGCAGCAACATGGCGGTCTGGCCGGCGCTATTTACAGCGTCGATTGAAGCGCCCGCGTCCAACAGCGTTTGCAGCGTGCGCTTGGCGCTTTCTACATCGTGAGCAGCGAAGCCGAACTGGGCCGCCGTGTGCAGCGCACACGTATTGCGCTCGTCCGTGCCATTTACATCGGCACCGTGCGCCAGTAATTGCGCCACCACGTCCGGATATCCCAACCCGGCGGCGATCATCAACGCAGTCGCACTTCCGGCAAGGCGCTGATCGACCACCACGCCATGGGTAACGAGTACTTCGACGACATCGGCATGGTGCGCGCTGACGGCTGCACTGAGTGCTGTCGCGCCGGCACGTGCCGCGATGGTCGTATCAGCACCGCGCTCGATGAGGTGCGTTGCCAAGGCGGCATGGCCGCTTCCCGCCGCGCGAATCAGTGCGGTCGCGCCATAGTCATCGACACTATCCACAGACAACTGCAATGCCAGCAGCTTGTCGACGGCGGACGCATCGCCGTTGGCGGCAGCCGCGACCAAATCATCGCCACGCAATCGACGGCGCGGCAATTTCCAAGTGGGCCAGTTGAGCCACTCGCGCACTTCTTGCGCAGGCCCTGCCAGTGCAATGCCCAAGGGCGTTTCGCCATTGGTCGCCATCGCTTCCGGATTTGCGCCGGCCCGCAACAATTCGCGGATCAATCCAACGCAGCGTTCTGGTGGATGCGACAAAGCCGCAAACAGTGCCGTGCGGCATTTGCCATCGCGCGCGTCCGGGTCAACGCCGTGGGTCAACAGGACTCGCGTCAATTCAACACTTCCGGCAGCCACGGCATGCATCAAGGGTGTTCGCCCGACGCCATCGGCCGCAAACAGCTCGGCTCCTCGCTCGACCAGATCGATGGCAAAGATCTCAAGGGCTTCGCGCTGCGCGGGTTGTTTGACTGCGCCCAACGCGGCGCACACTTGCGGCAACGCCTTGCTGCCGCCGATTTGCGCGCCGGCGGCGATCACATCCTGTGCGGCGGGCAATGCGTCAGGCAAGTGTGTCAAGGTTTCGTCAAACAACGTTCGCCCATCATCAAACACCGCATTTGCGTCGCTTCCGCGCATCAACAACCAACGCCAGGCAGAAGGCTGGTGATGCCCGACCAGCTCGACGAACAGGCGCTTTCGGTCGGCTTGCGGCCACGCCCGGACTTGTGCGGAATACGTATCGGCGATGGGCCAATGCCCGAAGCGCAACGCGTCGAGCAAATGTGCGGTCGCCGAGGTGGGTTCCATGCTGGCGGAGGGCAGCGTCGCTGGGCGCGGATAGTCGGGATCGATCAATGCCACGATATTCCAGCGTCCGGCGGCAGCAGCAAAATCCACCGCGCGGCGCCCGTCATCCAGTGCCACGCCCGTTGATGCTCCAAGTGCCATCAGGCGAGCAATTGTTTCTTCGCTAACGCGCACCGACTGACTGGCAATGATCAACGCACTGCGCCCGGAGCTATCGACTCGATCCGCCTCGGCGCCGCTGCGTGCGAGCAAATCCAGCAGTTCATGGGCACCCGCACGTGCGGCTTCCATCAGTGCGGTTGCACCGCGCTCATCGGCCAGGTTCACATCGGCACCGGCTTGGATCAAAACCTGCGCGATTTCGACGTGGCCGTGTAACGCGGCCGTCATCAGCGCAGTGCGGCCCAGTGTGCCCCGCGCATTCACGCGTGCCTTGCGCTTGAGCAACATGGCAACGCCACGGCTATCGTCGTCAGCGATTGAACTGGCGACCAGCATTGCCGGCTGAGCATGTTCGACTTCAAGCTTTGCACCGCGTTCCAAAAGAAAGCCCGCCAATTCCCAGTTGGCCGCGGCACAGGCAACGCCAAGCGCCGTCAGGCCACTGCGATTGACCGGATCAATTAACGTATCGGCATCGCACAACAGTGCAGCCACCACAGGCTTGGCCGCGAGCGCGGAGAAATGCAGGGGCGTATTGCCGTCGGCATCAGCGCAGTCCGGCCTTGCGCCATTCGTCAGCAAGGTCATTACCGCTTCGGGGCGCCCTTCATGGCTATCGCGAGTGGCAGCAATCAGCGGGGCAAGGCCGGCATGAGCGCGATTGAGATCCGCACCTTTTGCGATCAAACCACGCAGCAGGCGCAAATCCGGATTGACGGCGGCGAGTACCAGCACCGAACGCTGGTCACGATCTTCCGATGCCGGCGTGCAATGCGCGGATGCACCATGCGCCAACGCATCCAGCGCAAGCTGGATCTGGCCGGCACGCGCGCAGCGCAACAACATCGAATCGAGTTGTTCCGGAGCCAGCCCGTTCGGCACTTCCGACGCAATCGGCGATTGCTCTGGCGCGGCGATGGCCGCTACCGGCATTTCGCTGCGACCTGCGTGGGTGCGGCGATACCCAACCAGCACAGCGTTCTTGCAACACCAGACAATCAACCAATTGGCGAGCGGCACCAGTACCAGGGCATAGGCCGCGAACACGGGCACTCGATAAGGCTCGGCTATTGGGGCATTGACACCGGCAAGGCTCAATGCGCCTTGCGCCAGGAGCAGCAGGCTGATTGCGACAACCAACCCATGCCCGAAGAAGAGTTCGTTGTGCGCAGTCAAGCGCCACGCCTGCACGACACTCCGCGCAAGCAGGCCCCGATCGCGCGGACGATGTTGCTTGCCGGCTTCATGGCAGGCCAGGCCGAATGCGGGCCACAATCGCCACAAACCCAGCAGGGCGATCATCACGGCGCCTGAAACCGCGAGCGCGGCACTCAGCGACCCATGCTGACGCAACCAATGCAACGGCCACCCGATCACCACGGCGACCATCACCGTGTACATTGCCAGCAGCAGCAGGTATGTCGTGCCGCGCGCCAAAAAAGCCTTGAACGTCGCGTCGCGAGCCGATGCCATGCATTGCCCGTTCATCCACAACGCGGCGCTCAACAGGAGCAACCCCAATGCCGCGACCGGTGCGTCGACTTTCAAGCCCAGAAATGCGGCCAGAACGGCTGCCAGAATGCACGTTCCTGACCAAAGCACCCGGCGTTGCTGCAACATGATTTTCGCCATCGTTCCGGGAAATCCGCGGAGCATCCAACCCGCAGTATATCGACATGCGCCCGGACTGGGCAGAGCATCGCCTCAGGTTGTACAACGAATCATGTTTTCTACAGGTTCACGCCAACCGCGCAAAACGGCGCAACACAGTTCGAGGTTTCGGACAAGTGCGTACTGCCTTGAGCAAGCTCGACGCGTCCAGTCCTTCATCCGTTAGCGTCTTTGCGCGCGCCCGCATGTATGCACGCATTTGCGCCACACCGAATTCTGGATGGAATTGCACGCCCCAGACTTGTTCGGAAAAACGCACACACTGGCACCCATCCAGATCCGATCGCGCCAGAACAACCGCGCTACGCGGAGGTTCAAGTACGGTTTGCAGATGCGTGGCTTGAGCGTCGAACCGCGCTGGCATTGAACCGAACAACACGTCGTCTCGTGCTGCGGGTAGCAGCTGGATACTCACGCTGCCGATTTCGCGGCCGCGTGGGTTGTAATCCACCCGGCCACCGAAGGCATGCGCGAGCAGTTGGTGTCCATAGCACACGCCGAGCATCGGCAGGCCTTTAGCGGCGGCATC
Organism: Rudaea sp.; assembly: GCA_039935035.1. Taxonomy (GTDB): domain Bacteria; phylum Pseudomonadota; class Gammaproteobacteria; order Xanthomonadales; family Rhodanobacteraceae; genus Rudaea. The sequence goes on from JBDTLA010000178.1 coordinate 17,580, forward strand.
CACCAACCAACCGGCGGTGCGTTCGCTCCAGTCCAGGCGCTGCGTCACCATCGCGCCGGACCCGGTGATCACGGCAGCGGCGATGTTGTCGGGCGCAGGCAGCTTGCCATCGCCATCGACGCGTACGCATTCAATCTGATCGGGTGTCAATCCAAGACCACGCCGAAACCATTCGGCGAAATCACCCAAGCGTGCGCGAATTTCGGTGGGCGCTGTCCCGGTCTGGATGATCAGCAAACGTTTGCCGGCGCGTTTGCCACGTGCGTGGATTTCCGGTTTCGGTGTGGGCATGGATGATTGCAGTGAGGATGAAAATATTGTTCGTGTTTGTGGTGTTCGCTTAATCAACCGGCGGCAGCACACCGACGATCTCCGAAATCGTGGTGATTCCTCGCGCCACCTGTGCGGCAGCGCTCACGCGCAGCGGGCGCATGCCTTCGGCCAGCGCGAGTTCCCCAACTTTTCCAAGATTCAAATCCGGCACGATCATCTGCCGTAATGCAGGCGAAATCTTCATCATCTCGTAGATGCCGGTACGACCATAAAAGCCGGTATTGCGGCATTCCAGGCAACCCGTTGGCACGTAGGCGTGCTCGGGAGGCGGCAATCGCCAGCGGTGAACTAGCGCGTCCCAGGCGTGCAGGTCGAGCTTGGCTTCGGTTTTGCAGTGGGGGCACAACGTACGGATCAGACGCTGCGCGACGACACCGGTCAGGGTGGATTGAATCAGGTAATGCGGTGCCCCCAGATCGAGCAGGCGGCTCAATGCGGTCGGCGCGTCGTTGGTGTGCAGTGTTGACAAGACCAGATGGCCGGTCAACGCGGCCTGCACTGCCATCTGCGCGGTTTCCAGATCACGCACCTCGCCGATCATGATGATGTCGGGGTCCTGGCGCATCAGCGTACGCACGCCGGTGGCAAAATCCAGATCGATCGCCGGCTGCACCTGCATCTGGTTGAATTCCGGGGACACCATTTCGATCGGATCTTCGATCGTGCACACGTTGATGTCCGGCGTGGCCAGATGCTTGAGCGTCGAGTACAACGTGGTGGTTTTGCCTGATCCGGTCGGGCCGGTGACCAGAACGATGCCGTGCGGACGCTCCACCATGGTGCGCCACAGGGTTTCCTCGTCCATCGAGAAACCAAGCTGGCGGAATTCCTTGACCACAATGTCCGGATCGAAAATACGCAGGACCACTTTTTCGCCAAACGCAGTGGGCATGGTCGACAGGCGCAATTCGATTTCACGCCCGGTTGGCGAGCGCGTCTTGATGCGGCCGTCCTGCGGCCGGCGCTTTTCGGCCAGATCCATGCGCCCGAGAATCTTCACGCGCGCCGTTACCGCGGTCATCACCGAGGTCGGCAATTCGAATACCTTGTGCATCACGCCATCGATGCGAAAGCGAATCGGGCTGGTGTCGCGACGTGGCTCCAGATGGATATCCGATGCGCGCTGCTCGAATGCATATTGCAGCAACCAGTCGACAATGTGCACGACGTGGTGGTCGTCCGCACCGATGTCACCGGACTTGCCCAATTCCAGTAATTGTTCGAAATTGAGAATTGCACGCCCGTCGTTGAGATCGAGCTTGGCGTCCTTGGCTTTCTGGATCGAACGCTGCACGCCGTAGAATTCGACCAGGTACCGGTTCAAGTCGACCGGATTGACCACGACGCGCTGGATGTCACTACGCAGGATATGCCCCAGGTCCGCGAGCCAACGCGTATCGAACGGCTCACACACGGCGATCACGATCTGCGTCGGGGTCACCGCGACCGGAAGGATGCGATAGCGCGTTGCGTACGCGTGCGAAATCGCCTGGGTCACGGCACGCGCGTCGATCTTCATCGGATCGATCTTCATGTACGGCAGGTTCGCGCGCCCGGCGAGCCACTGCGTCAGCACTTCCAGACTCAAGGGTTTGCCATCGAGTTGGTTGTTCAGTTTGAGGTTTGCAATCAGCGCGATCGGATGCAGTTCCATCTTGCCGCGCGCACTACGTGCATCGGCACGCACGCGTTGCGCGTCAGCCTCGGCGATCAGCCCGTCGTGCTGGAGCGCGCCGAGCACGCTGTCAATATCCAGCCTTCGATGCATACCCATTTGCGGGCCGGCATCCGGTGCGATCGCGATTTTGGGCTTTTGCGGTACGCTCGCCATGGGGCGGAAACCTTTGAACTTGCACGCCATCAGGATGCTTCATGCCGCCCTGCTGGCGCGATGCAGGGATGCATCGCACGCGATTGGATCGCACAAGCGAGCGATTCGCGCAGCGACGTTCGCGGGCTTTGCCCGCGCGGAGCGACCGAAAAAGTCCAGGATGGAATTTTTCGGCAAACTGTATGCGGCTATACTAACGCGCTTTGTATCGCCGACTGTGAATTCGATGCCAAGTCCGACTTTCCAGGAAATCATCCAGACCCTGAACAGCTACTGGGCCGGGCAAGGTTGCGCCCTTATCCAGCCGCTGGATACCGAGGTTGGCGCGGGTACGTTTCATCCGGCCACGTTCCTGCGTTCGCTTGGACCGGAGCCATGGGCGGCAGCCTATGTCCAACCCTCGCGCCGTCCCACTGACGGGCGTTACGGTGAAAATCCGAACCGCTTGCAGCATTACTACCAATACCAGGTGGTGATGAAGCCGAATCCGGACAACATCCTGGATTTGTATTTCGGCTCGCTCAAGGCATTAGGACTCGATCCACTGGTACACGACCTGCGTCTGGTCGAAGACAATTGGGAATCGCCGACCCTCGGCGCCTGGGGCCTGGGCTGGGAAGTCTGGCTCAACGGCATGGAAGTCACGCAGTTCACGTATTTCCAGCAGGCTGGCGGACTCGAATGCAAACCGGTCACTGGCGAGATCACCTACGGGCTTGAGCGCCTTGCCATGTATTTGCAGAACGTGGATAACGTCTTCGATCTGGTCTGGACGGTTGCACCACATGGCGTGGTGACTTACGGCGACGTGTTTCACCAGAACGAAGTCGAACAATCCACGTACAATTTCGAGCACGCGAACGTGCAGGAATTGCTGCGCTGGTTCGACGTCTGCGAAGGCGAAGCGGCCAAGCTCGTCGAACTTGGGCTGCCGTTGCCCGCCTACGATCAGGTGTGCAAGGCCAGTCATGCGTTCAACCTGCTCGACGCGCGCCGCGCGATCAGCGTGACCGAGCGCCAGCGCTACATCCTGCGCGTGCGTGGCATTGCACGTGGCGTCGCCCAGGCTTATCTGGCGCAGCGCGAACAGCGTGGATTCCCCGGCCTCAAGCACAAGGAGGCCGCGCGTGGCTGATGCAAAGAATCTACTGATTGAGATCGGCACGGAAGAGTTGCCGCCGAAAGCGCTGGATCAACTCGCGCTGGCGTTTTCTTCCGGTATTTGTGATGCGCTGAGCAAGCGCGGCATCGCCGCGAATACGGCGCATTCGAAAACCTTCAACTCCCCACGTCGACTCGCGGTGCTGGTTCCAGGCGTGGCCGTGTCGCAACCGGATCAAGCGATCGAGCGTCGTGGCCCGGCGGTGAGCGCCGGACTCGATGGCAACGGCCAGCCGACCAAAGCGTTGGTGGGTTTCGCGGCATCATGCGGCGTCGTTGTCGAACAACTGGAAAAGCTCGCGACCGACAAAGGCGAGTGGTTTGTCCATCGCGCGCAGCAAGCCGGCAAGCCCACCGCCGAGTTGATGCAGGAAATCATTGGTGATGCGTTGAAAGCGCTGCCAATCCCCAAGCCGATGCGCTGGGGCGATCATGATTATGCGTTTGTGCGGCCGATGCATTGGTTGGTGATTCTGCACGGCGACGACGTCGTTGATGCAGAGATTTTTGGCATTCGCAGCGGGCGGGAATCGCGCGGGCACCGCTTCCATCATCCGCAGCCGGTTAGCCTGGCGAACAGCGACGCTTATGTGTCGTCCCTACGCGCGGCAAAAGTACTGGTGGCCCCAGACGAGCGCCGTGAGCGTGTTCGCGCTCAGGTTGAAAGCTGTGCGGTGCAGATCGGCGCACAACCCAGGCTCTCCGATGCGTTGTTGCACGAGATAACGAATCTGACCGAGTGGCCAGTCGCCGTTGCTTGCGCATTCGACGCTGCGTTTTTGAGCGTGCCGAAGGAAGCGCTAATCACGACGATGCAGTCGAATCAGAAATTCGTTCCGGTATTTTCCGACGACGGAGTCTTGACGCAACATTTCGTTGGGGTCGCCAACATTGAGTCAACCAATCCGTCGGAAATCCGCAAAGGCTACGAACGCGTAATTCGCCCGCGTTTTGCCGACGCAAAATTCTTCTACGATGAAGACTTGAAGACGCCACTTGCCGAACATCGCGAGTCGCTCAGGTCGGTCACCTATCAACAACAGCTTGGCAGCGTCTGGGACAAGTGCGTGCGCGTGGCGGAATTGTCGCGTGTCATTGCCAACCGTTGCGGCATCGATGCGGCGCTGGCGACACACGCAGCATCTTTGTCGAAGTGCGACCTGATGACGCGCATGGTCGGCGAGTTTCCCGAACTGCAAGGCGTGATGGGTCGCTACTACGCGAGTGCCGGTGGCGAACCGGCCGAGGTTGCGCAAGCTCTCGATGAATTCTATCGCCCGCGTTTTTCCGGAGACTCCATCGCGCAAGGCAACATCGCGCGAGTGCTCGCCATTTCCGAACGCCTGGACACACTGGCCGGAATTTTTGCAGTGGGTCAAAAGCCCAGCGGTAGCAAAGACCCGTTCGCGTTGCGTCGCGCCGGCCTGGGTCTGGCACGCACCCTGATCGAAGGCGAATTCGATCTTGATCTCGAAGCACTGGCGCGAGAAGCCGTTGAGTTGCTGCCGCAGATCGATGTGCCGGCAAAATCGAAGCCTGGCAAGGCAGTGGCTGCAACGCTGAGCAAGAGTGACCTGACCCGTGAGTTGATCGACTTCATCTTCGAGCGCTTGCGTGGCTATTACGCCGAACAAGGCATGGGCAGCGATCAATTCGATGCGGTACGCGCCGTGGAACCCGAAACCTTGATCGACTTTGATCAACGCTTACGCGCAGTGGCGGAATTTGCCCAGTTGCCGGAAGCCGCGGCGCTGGCTTCCGCGAACAAGCGCATTGGCAATATTCTGCGGCAGGCCGACGCGGCGGTGAGCGGCAAGATCGATGCGGCAGCACTTGAATCAGGCGCCGAAAGCGATCTGTATCGCCACATCGAAGCGACATCGCTTGCCATCACACCGTTGCTTGGCGAACGCCGATATGTCGAATGCCTGCGCCAGCTCGCTGCATTGCGCGAGCCAATCGATGGGTTTTTCGACGCCGTGATGGTGATGTCCGATGACGCGGTCAAGCGTCGCAATCGACTATTGCTGCTGGCGCGCTTGCGTCGGCTATTTCTCGACGTAGCGGATATCTCGCTGCTGCAGATCGGCTGAGGCAAACGCAAATGTCTGCAGTTTCCAGCGAGCGATTGCGCAAGCGCGCGCAGCGCTACCTCGAGGAGAACCAGCGCGTCGCCGCGCGCATCGCGTTGGAATCGTTGGTGCAGCGCGAGCCGAGTGATTTCGAGGCACACCTTCAGCTTGGAGCAATGGCGTACGCCGATGGGCGGTTGCGCGATTCGACGCGACACACGCTTGATGCGTTGCAGGTCATGCCCGACGATCCCGCGCATATTTGTCGAATCGTGCCGCCATTGTTGCTGGTCGGTGAGGTAGTTGCTGCCAGGGATTGCCTTTTGAGGCCGTCGATCGCGCGTTGTGAATCCGGATCGCTGCTGGCGCGACTGGCTAGCTCGTGTCAAATGATCGGCGACCATGCTGCAACTCTCGCAATGCTTGATCGCGCGCTGTCGCTGGGTCACGACGGACCGGAATTTCGTTTTATTCGCGCCGTGCAATTGATGTTCAACGGGCGCCTGGATGAGGCTGAAGCGCAGCTCAAAGCCTTTCTTGCGACGGGCAAAATTCTCGGCCGTGCTTGCGTCACCATGGCGCGCTTGCGCAAGCAGACAACGCAGGACAATCATCTTTCCGTGATACGCAACCAATTGAGTCAGGTCGCACCCGGAAGCGAAGATCAAGGCGCGCTTGAATACGCGCAATACAAGGAACTGGAAGATCTGGGCGAATACGACCAGGCGTTCGCGGCTCTGCAACGCGGTTCCGCAATCATGTTTGCGCGTGGTGATTACGATAGTGAGCGTGACGCGGCGGTCTGCGAACAGTTGATGCAATTGTGCACGCCGGAGTTTTGTGCGCAGCCGACTAGCGATCACAACGGTCCGCAGCCGATATTCATTGTCGGCATGCCGCGCTCGGGAACCACGTTGCTCGACCGCATCCTCGGCAATCATTCGCAGGTTACCTGCGTCGGCGAACTCGGCGATTTTGCCCGTGCAATGCGCTGGTGTGCCGATCATGTGACGGTACAGCCGCTCGATGGGACGATCCTTGAGCGGGCGCCCAGCTTGAATTTTTCCCAGGTTGGAGCGCGCTATCTGGCGCAAAGCCAATGGCGCGCCGGCGACAAGCCATTCTACGTCGACAAGATGCCGATCAACTGGATCCAGGCCGCTTTCATCCGGCGCGCGCTACCGCAGTCACGGATTCTGCACATGAATCGCGATCCGATGGATGTCTGCTTTTCCAACTATCGGGCGTATTTCGGCGCCGGTTATGGCTACAGCTATGACGTCGATGCGCTTGTTGCATATTACGGCCGCTATCGCCGCGTGATCGAACATTGGCATCGGGTTATGCCGGGGCAAATCCTGAACGTATCCTACGAAGCACTGGTCGAAGATCCTGAAACCGTGGCCAGGCAAGTCCTGCAATTCTGCGGGCTGACGTACGAATCGAACTGCATCGACCTGGAATCCAACCAAAGCGCCGTCGCCACCTTGAGTGCGGCTCAGGTGCGCGAGCCGATCAATACCAAGTCATTGGGACAATGGCGGCGGTATGAGGCGCAGCTGCAACCGCTGGTTGACGGGGTGAGCAGAGCCGTGAGCCGTGAGCCGTGAGCATAAAATGCTTCGTCATTCCCGCGAAGGCGGGAATGCAGTCGATAGAGGCCGTTGGCAAAACCTCTTGGACGGACGGCCGCTGGCGAAACCCCTTGGAAAAGCGAAGTCAAGGGCCATTCTTTACTGGATTCCCGCCTTCGCGGGAATGACGAGCCCTTGATTTTACGCAGTCACGCCGCCTTGTCTCCTCGTCGCCCTTCTCACGTCACAGGTCCCTGGTCGATATTGATATGCCGGAATACGCTTGCAAAATCATTGCCTTTTTTCTGAGCTTGCCTTCTAAATCATCTGTTTAAATCAACTGTGGTTTCTCAATGAATCGACAAGCCAAAAATTCGTCCGTCGGGTTGGTCAATTTCGGCGATGCAACTGGCCTGCCCGATGCCGCCATCAAACTGGTGCGTCAAGCGGTTGGTGCGATGAACCGGGGCGATTTTGGCGCTGCAGAGCACGCCCTGACACTGAGCTTGGCCTATGCGCCTGCCCACCCGGAACCGAATCGATTGCTGGGTGTTTTGTCGCAGCACCTTGGGCAGGACAAGCAGGCGCTGGCAAGCTTTCGCGAGGCGGCAAAGGCAAGTCCGAACAACGCGTCAATCACGATTCCGATGGCCCAGGTTTTGGCGGACACCGGCAACACGGATGATGCAATTCGTGTTCTGCGTGAACTGGCGTTGGTGCATGAGAATGCCGACACACTGGCTGCACTGGCCGAAATGCTCGGTCGCTGCGGACATCTGGAGGAAGCGATTCTGCTTGCCGAACGTGTCCTTGCTTTGGATCCAGGTCGTGCGCGAACGCGATTGCATCACGCGCTTAATTTGTTCCACTGCGGCCGTACCGACGAAGCACGCAAGCAATTTCACGGATTAATTCGTGAAGGCCGAGAGCTAGTGGGGGCCTGGTACGGGCTTGCGGAAATGAAGACAGGCGCGTTTGATCGCAATGACCTGACGGAGTTGCGCAAGCTGTGTGCAGGCCAACCGGCAGCCAGCACGAAACGTGCGATGGCGCTACACGCGCTGGGCAAGGCATATGAAGATAGCGAAGACTGGCCGGCCGCGATGGCTGCGTTCAGCGAGTCGGCCCGAATCAATCGAGCGGCGATGCCTTGGAATTCGCAATTCATTGCCAACCAACTTGCTACGCTGCGAGCAGCTTTCTCGCAATCGGATCGCTTGTCCGATTCAACTTTCGGCAATGAAGTGATCTTCATCGTCGGCATGCCGCGTTCGGGTTCGACGCTTACCGAGCAAATTCTGGCGGCGCATCCAATGGTTGAGGGCGGTAGCGAACTCGTGGATTTGCCGTTCGTACTCAAGCACGAATCGCAGCGGCGTGGTCTGCGCTATCCGGACTGGGTGACGTCGGCGACAGCCGAGGATTGGCAACGTCTTGGAGAGGCGTATTTGGCTCGAACCACGCAGTGGCGCGCGCACAAACCGCGATTCACCGACAAATATCCGGCCAACTGGATGGCCGCCGAGGTGGTGCTCATGATGTTGCCCGGCGCACGCATCATCGATTGCCGGCGCGACCCGCTCGAAATGCTTTGGTCGTGCTTCAAGCAGTATTTCGCGCCTGGCAGCGCATCGTGGAGCTACGACTTTGGGGACATTGTCGGCTACTGGAAAGCCTGCACGCAGCATTGCGATTATCTTGCTGCGCGCTATCCCGAAAAGGTGCGCATTCAGTCTTACGAACGCTTGCTTGACGATCCCGAAGGCCAGACGCGTGAATTGCTGGCTTTCTGCGGGCTCGAGTTTGACCCAGCTTGCATGCGCTTCCATGAAGCCAAGCGAGCGGTGCGTACGCCTAGTGCAGCGCAAGTGCGCGAGCCCATTCGACGCAGGGCTTCCGCAGGCGAACTTTACGGCGAACTATTGGATCCGTTGCGCCATCTGATCGCCGAGTGATGCGACCAGCGGTTGTATGGCATAGGTTTGGTCGGTTCGTGGTTTGCGGTTTGCGGTTTGCGGTTTGCGGTTTGCGGTTTGCGCAAGCATAAGCGGCTTCGTCATTCCCGCGAAGGCGGGAGGCGCTCTACAACAGCCGGAGGGCTGGTCATCCAGTCGACAACGGTCGTTGGCAAAACTACTCGCACGCACAGACTTTCGCGAAACGCTTCGTAACAAGAAAGCCCGAGCTCATTCTTTACTGGATTCCCGCCTTCGCGGGAATGACGAGCTAATGATTTTTGATTCCCGGCATCTGATTTTCGATTTCTGATTTCCGATTTCTGATTTCCAATTTCCAATTCCCAATTTCCGATTCACGTTGACCTGTTACCGGCGCCCGAATCTCCAATCCCAAATCCCTGCTCCAAAAAAAAGGGCTGACCCGAAGGTCAGCCCTTTAACAAAGGTTGCGAACTTAAACGAGATTATTCGTTGCCGCTTCCCGCACCGAAGTGCATGTTGAATTCCACCATTACGAGGCGTCCCAGCGAGTTGTAGCTGAAGATGTCGTAGTACGGGAACGCAGCAAACGTACGATCCTTGGGTGGACGTGAATTGAACACGTTGTTACCGATCAAGGTGATCGCCGCATCGTCGCTGAAGTTGTACTGGACCGATGCGTTGTAGGTGATCCACGGGCCAACCTTGTAGCTGGCGTCGTAGCTCCAGGTCGTGCCGTAGCGGATTCCACGCACGGTGGTGCTCCACGGACCCTTGTCCCAGGTCACGCTACCCGAGCCGATGTCCTTGAACAGGTTGCCGTAGGCCTTCTGGCGCAGCAAATCGGTTTCCGGATCGGCGGGGAACTGCTTGTACACATGCTTGAACGTGGTGTTGTAGTCCGCCCCGAAGGTGAAATCACCCAAACGGCCGGCGTCGTAACGGTACTGAGTACTGGCGGTCATGCCCGACACGGTTTCGCCGGAGATGTTGATCGGGAACGTGGAAATGGTGTTCAAGCCACCCGGACTGATCGGTGCGTTAAGCGCATTGCGTCCGACCTGCCCGATGAACTGCTGGCACGACGGCGAATTGCCGTCGACGGGAGTACCACCACGGGTATGACCCAGACGGCAATCCGCTTCATTCTGCAGGATGGTGTCGGTCGAATAGCTATTGACTTCATTGCCAATCTTGATCCGATAGTAATCGGCCTTCAGGTTGAAGTTGCTGGTGGGCGACCACACAAAACCTGCACCGAACGACTTGGAGGTGATGTACTTCAGGTCCTTGTTGCCATTCGAGAAGCCGGTGATCTGTACCGAATCGTAGGGAGCATTACACGTTGTGTAGTTGTCGCCTTGCGCCAAGCGGCAGTTGTAGTAGTCCGTCACGTTGTTGAAGAACTTGCTGCCGGTCGAGAAGACGTAGCCCATGTCCGGTGCGCGAAACCCGGTCGCATAGTTGGTGCGGAGCAGCAGGGTATCGAACGGTCGGAATTCCAGACCGACCTTGTACGTTACCTTGCCCTGATTGCTACCGCCATCTGGCTTGTAGTTGTCGTAACGCGCAGAAGCGTCAGCCGTCAACATGCTGAAGATCGGTACGTTCAATTCGGCCGCAACGGCTTCACGGTTGCGTTTGCCGCCACCACTGGTGCCGCCAATTCCGAAGAAGTCACCCGCGGTAATGCGCGGATCGACCGGGTTCTGCCAAGACTGGTTGCCCACTTCGGCCAAACCGGCAAACCCAGCAGAACCTGCCGGCAATTCGAACAGATCGGTATTGGTCACGGTGACGTTCGCCTGTTGCGTGTACGTCTCGGAATCGCTGCGGATGATGTCCGACATGGCCAGATATTGTGCCGGCGTGGTCGCTCCGTAGATGTGACCTTGCTGAAACACGTGGAATGCCGGATAGCCGTAACCGTAAGGATCGGTGCCATCCTGGGCTCCGAGATAGAAGTTGTTCTCCGCAGCGGTCAGGCCGCGGCGCTGTTTGGAGTCGGTCTTGTTCTGCGAGCGATGGAAGGACGCGTCGTAGTTCCAATTGGAATCTCCGAACGAACCACGCACGCCGACGTTGAGCACATAACTATGGCCAATGAACTCGCCGTTATTGAGGCCTTGTACTTCTTCCGGCGCATAAACGTGCTGGAGCAATTCCAGATGTTGGTTATCCAGATTCCACACATAACGCGGTACACCGAAACCGGTGGCCCAGAACTCGCTGTAGTTACCGCCGGTGTGATAACTGACTTTATTTACGCCAAACAAGAAATCCGTGTAAAGCTGGGTATTGTCGTTGAGCTGATACTTCAAATTGACATAACCGTTGCCCGCCTTGTTCCCATTGGCGATCGTGCCATCAGCCACACCGGACAAGCTGCCGCAGTAGTTGCCGCGCCCCGGGCGGCTGCGTAAGGCCTCGTCGCCATGAAACAGGAAACTGATCGCTTCGCAAGCGCCGGCGGGCGGCGTGATGTATTTACCGGTGAAGGCATCGAGTTCAAGGCGATCACGTGAGGCAACCGGAGGCTTACCGTTCAATGTTGGCTGATCGGCCAAGCTATCCGTGTACGAACGTTGACGGAAGAAGACCGGATCTTGTTTGCTGATCTCAACACCAAAAATCGCATCGAGCTTGCCCCAGCTATGACCGCCACCAATTTGCAGGCGTTGCTGCTGGCCACCGCCATCGCTGTAGCCACCGACGCGGTAATCCAGCGTGATGCCTTCCATTTTCTGCTTGGTCACGATATTGACCACGCCGGCGATTGCTTGTGAACCGTAAACGGCGGACTGGTTGCCCGGCACAATATCGATATGGTCGACGAGGAAGTTCGGGATCGAATTCAGATCGACGAAGTTGCTGGAGCTGTTGTAGAGGAACGGATAATCCGCGAGCGGCTTGCCGTTCATCAGTATCAGGGTGAAGCTTGGATCCAGGCCCAACAGGCTGATGGTGTTCGCGCCCGGCGTGAAGCCCTGGCTGAACTGCGCATCCTGCACCGCGCCGGTGGACACTGGCAGCGACTTCAGCGCGTCATAGACGTTCTTGAAGCCCTGCTTCTTCATTTCATCGGCTGTGATGGTGACCACCGGCGAAGACGTTTCAATCTGCGATTTCGGAATCAGCGAACCGGTTACGGTCACCGTTTCGAGTTTTTGCGTTTTATCTTTGTCTTTCTTGTTGGTTTGGGTCTGCGTCGCCTGATCATTGGCGTCTTGCGCGTACACCGAGGCAATCGGCATCGCTGCTGCCAGCCCCATCACAATCGCGGTGACAAGTAATTTACGTTTCATTGATCCACTCCAGAAATTCCAGTCGGTCAGTAAGCCAATCGCGGTATGCGTGTGCTTGCCGAAATTGCGGCAATGTGCCTTCAGTCATTGTTGGCCAGGTAACATCCACCGCGTGCACAAGCTTGCCCCCCATATCGCGGTGCCAGCCAGTCTTCTGACACTAACAAATACTTAACTATCCTGTCAATTTCTTGTTTCGCTTGACCACCCCGATTTCGCAGGTTCAGATAGGATAAATACGAAGATATTCGTATTTTCAAATTGCATGAAAACGACTAGAATGCGCGGCCGCACTTGTTTTCCCGGATTGACCACACATCCGTCACACCACATGTTGTAAAGAATATCGGCGACGTCGCGGGTTCAGGACCTCAGCCATACCCCAGGAGATTTTCCGATGCGAATTTTGCTGTTTTCCACGCTCTCCGCGCTCGGGCTGCTTGCCGGCTGCGCGAAAGAAGCCCCACCACCTGTCGCACCGACGCTGCAGATTTCCAATGAAGTGAGCGGCACCATCATCTTGCGCGAACCTGGATCCCTGGGTAACGATGCACGCGTCGAGCTGAAAGTAGTCGATGTTGCCAATCCAACGACACCGCTTGCACAAACCGTCATCGAACACGCCAACAAGTTACCGATTTCTTTCAGCATGCCGATCGACGTTTCGCAGGTGAATCCCACGCGCACCTATGCGGTCGATGCCATGTTGATCGATGGCGAACGCCGCTACCTGCCAGTGTTGCAGTATCCAGTACTGACCAATCGTGCGCCGGCCACGGTGCAAATCGTTCTTGCTCCGGAAGCGACCCCTGCCGAAAAGATGTTCGAAGCATACAAGGCGGCTTTCGCACAAATCGGCAGCCTGAAGTCGGTCAACGGCAGCGAGTTGAAGGACAAGTCCTCTGTCGCCTGGGATGCGTTTTACTCAAATGGCAAGATTCGCGTGGTACGCGAAATTTCCGACCTGGACGACAATCAGGGCCGGATTACCATGCGCATTGCGTTCAAGGAAGACAAGCCGTGGGTGATCGTCAAGCAGGAAGCGACGAGTGAAAGCACGCGCCCGTTTGCGACCACCAAGGTCGGTTGGGACGAATCGGGCACGCTGGTACTCAAGGAAAAGGAGGCCAATGGCCAGACGAGCGTAGTGCCCGACGCTGATGCCAAGGCGCTCTATGCGCACGCCATGCAGGCATTGGATGCGGCCAAGGCGAAGCTACCCAAGCATTGACCGACGCGAGCACGAGCCGTCGATCGAGCGTCTTTAGCACGATCCCCTCCAAACCCTCCTCACTGAAAGGGAGGGTTTTTTTTCGACGTTGGCGGGGGAATCGCCGCAGGCGCGGCGGTCAGGCGGCACGACGGCGCAGGTGGACCAACAGCAACGAAATCGCCGCTGGAGTCACGCCCGAAATCCGCATTGCCTGTCCCACGGTCTGAGGCCGGCTGCTGCGCAACTTTTGCGCAGCTTCCGCCGATAGTCCGTGCACGCTGGCGAAGTCGAAATTTTTTGGAATCGGGCTTTCTTCGTGGCGGCGCTGCCGCGCGATTTCCTGATTTTGCCGCTCAATGTAGCCACTGTATTTTGCTGCAATCTGTACTTGTTCGGCCACACTGGCATCGCCAACTGCCGGGCCCAGCGTGGATATCTGCATCAGTCTGGAATAATCCAGTTCAGGCCGGCGCAACAAGTCCAGCACACTGGATTCGCGCGTCAGTGCAAACCCCAGCTTGATCGCGATTTCCTGTCCCAACGTGTTTCCGGGGGACGCCCATAGGCCACTGAGCCGTTGAGTCTCGCTGTCGATGGCTTCGCGTTTGCGACACACGGCCGCATGCCGCGATGGCGACACCAGGCCCAGTTCGTGACCGGCGTCGGTCAGGCGTAGATCCGCATTGTCTTCGCGTAAATGCAGCCGATACTCGGCGCGCGACGTGAACATTCGATACGGCTCGATCGTCCCGTTGGTGATCAGATCGTCGATCAACACACCGATATAGGCTTCATCGCGTCGTGGCGTCCAGGTCGGTTTGTCCAGCGCCTTGCGCGCGGCGTTCAACCCCGCGACCAGGCCTTGTGCGGCGGCCTCTTCGTAACCGGTCGTGCCGTTGATCTGACCGGCAAAGAACAGCCCTTCAATGACCTTGGTTTCCAGACTGGCCTTCAAGCCGCGCGGGTCGAAATAATCGTATTCGATGGCATATCCGGGTCGCGTGATATGCGCGCGCTCAAAGCCCTTGATCGAATGCACCAGATCCAGTTGCACATCGAACGGCAAGGACGTTGAGATTCCATTCGGATAGATCTCCGTTGTTTCCAGCCCCTCGGGTTCGATAAAAATCTGATGCGACGTCTTGTCGGCGAAGCGCACGACCTTGTCTTCGATCGACGGGCAATAGCGCGGCCCGACGCCTTCGATCCTGCCGGTGTACAACGGCGACCGATCCAGTCCGCCGCGAATGATGTCGTGGGTACGCTCGCTGGTATGGGTGATCCAGCAACTGGCCTGGCGCGGATGATCCTCGACGCAACCTGTAAACGAAAATACCGGCATCGGATCGTCGCCGGGCTGTTCTTGCAGTCCGTCAAAATCAATACTGCGCCCATCGATTCGCGGCGGCGTTCCCGTCTTCAGGCGCCCGACGACGATTGGCAAGTCGCGCATGCGCGCGGCCAGATGCGACGACGGAGGATCGCCGGCGCGCCCGCCCGCATAGTTGGCGTCGCCAACGTGTATCTTCCCGGCCAGGAACGTACCTGCGGTCAATACCACTTGCGCTGCGCGGAAACATACGCCCATCTGGGTGACGACGCCGGTCACTCGATCGCCTTCCAAGATCAGGTCTTCCACCGATTGCTGGAAGATGGATAGATTCGGTTGGGTTTCCAGTTGCCGGCGAATCGCGGCCTTGTAAAGAGTGCGGTCGGCCTGGCACCGCGTTGCTCGCACGGCCGGGCCCTTGGAGGCGTTGAGCGTGCGCCACTGGATGCCGGACAAATCGGCCGCTCGCGCCATCGCGCCGCCGAGAGCGTCGATTTCTCTGACCAGATGACCTTTGCCGATTCCGCCAATCGCCGGATTGCAGCTCATCTGGCCGAGCGTCTCGATGTTGTGCGTCAACAGCAAGGTACGCACGCCCAGGCGCGCGGATGCGAGCGCCGCTTCGGTGCCGGCGTGGCCGCCGCCGATCACGATTACGTCGTAATGCTGGTCGAAATGATTCATCGATCACTCATTGAATCTTGCAGGCGGCGATGCGGCCGCCAAAGGACTTCGCAGTTTATCGCGCGGGTTGGCGCTATCGCTATCGAACCGTCTGCGTGAACGCGACAACAGGTCTCGAACGCAACGCGGCGCAACTCTATGACAGGCGGGGGTTCCATCGAAAAGGCTGGCGCCCGGCGGTCTTAGGAACAGGGGGAATCCAAGAGGACCGTATGCCGGGCGCCAGTGACCAGTAGTCGGCTGATGCTCAAGCGCTTGAGCCTCGGCCGCGCAGCGTTATATGGGGCTAGTTTAGCGCAATTTTCGATCTGTGAAGTGTGAACACAGTCATATCTTGCCAAGTGTTGACAGCCCTCCCGTCAATTTGCGTCACATTGCGTCACGGGCGGCCTGACAAACAAACCTCATCCTCTAACCAAAGCTCTGGTCGCTGCCAGCAAAGTCATAAAACACGTTATTAATCAATTTCTTGTGCGGCTCACCTGGGTGTCGCTGAATTCTGTGCCACGGCCACAGGGCGGTCTGCAACGCCCTGCCAATCAGCTGAAATTGACAGTTTGGACGGCCATTCCGGTCGATGCTGGCGTTTGGCACGGCTTCTGCATTGTGAGAATTACTTCTCGAACAACAGCGCAATTGGAGATTCCCATGCTCGCTACCGCCACCACATTGACCGTCAACCCTTTGTTCCTGCGCCACGATCTGATGATCGAACTGGGTCGCCTGGAAATGGCAATCGAGGATGCGCGCTCACATACCTCCGCCAACGATCAACCGGTGTTGGCGCCGTTGGAAACCAAGCTGGCTCGTATCAACGAAGCGCTGGTTCGCCTTTCGGCCTGAAATCCCAAAACGACCTCCCTACCCCCGGGCGGATGCGAGCTGCCCGGGGTTTTTTTTGCTCTTTTTTGCAAAACTCGATGTCGAATGATTCGATCAACGCGTCTTGGTGTGATGCAGCTCCAGCACATAGTTCGGCGGCGCAAAGCTGTCGCAACGTGCGGCATCCCAAAAAACCTTGAACACCGGTTGATCCGGCAAGCCGCCAATCAATTCACCGGCTTTGACGAATCGGTACAGTGCCGACAGCGATCGCACTTCGGTCGACGAGATGCGCCGCATGATGTGTTCCGGGCCGATCTCGATCGGATGATTCAGGCCGGCGGCACCAATCATTGCCTTGAGCGCGCGCAACGTATTGTGATGGAACATCTTCACCCGTTCGGCCTTGTCGGGTACGTTGAGCTTTTTCCAACGCGACGGATCCTGCGTGGCCACGCCGGTCGGGCAGCGATCGGTATGGCAAGTGCGCGACTGGATGCAACCCAAGGCGAACATGAAGCCGCGCGCGGCATTGCACCAGTCCGCTCCCAACGCCATGGTGCGCGCGATATCGAACGCGGTAATGATCTTGCCACTGGCGCCGATGCGGATCTTGTTGCGCAGGTTCAATCCCACCAGGGTGTTGTGAACAAGCAGCAACGCCTCGGCCAGTGGCGCACCGACGTGGTCGGTGAATTCCAATGGCGCGGCACCGGTACCGCCTTCGCCACCATCGACAACAATGAAGTCGGGATAGATCCCGCTTTTCTGCATGGCCTTGGCAATGCCGAACCATTCCCACGGATGCCCAACCGCCAGCTTGAATCCGGTCGGCTTGCCGCCGGAACGTTCGCGTAGGCTGGCGACGAAATCGAGCAGGCCCTGCGGTGTGCTGAACGCACTGTGCGATGATGGCGACACGCAATCCACGCCCATGGGTATATGCCGCGTCTCGGCAATTTCACGGGTTATCTTGGCCGCAGGCAACACCCCACCGTGCCCAGGCTTGGCGCCTTGCGACAATTTGATTTCAATCATCTTGACCTGAGGAAGCGTCGCGGTTTCTGCGAACTTGTCGATATTGAACGTACCGTCGTCGTTGCGACAGCCAAAATAGCCCGAGCCGATCTCCCAGCACACATCGCCGCCCATTTCCTTGTGATAGGGCGATAACGAACCTTCGCCGGTATCGTGATAGAAATTGTCGCGGCGCGCACCTTCATTGAGCGCCCGGATTGCATTGGCCGAAAGCGAACCAAAACTCATTGCCGAGATGTTGAACACGCTGGCCGAATACGGTTGCGTGCAACTGTCGCCGCCGATGTCGATGCGAAAATCGGAGCTGGCAATCTTCGCCGGCGCCATCGAATGGTTGATCCATTCGTAGTTGTTGGCATACACGGGCAATTCTGTGCCGAACGGTCGTGCGTCTTCGATGTTCTTCGCACGCTGGTACACGATCGAACGGTGCACGTGGGAAAACGGCACCTCTTCGGTATCGGATTCGACGATGTATTGGCGCAACATCGGGCGGAAAAATTCAAAGAACGTGCGGATATGCGCCGTCATAGGAAAATTGCGGCGCAGCGTATTCTTGTGCTGAATCAGGTCATAAATACCCAACGCACTGAACGCGCCGGTGACCGCAGCAACGATTGGCCAGGCCACGCCACCCCAGACAATCGCGAACGCGATCGACAAGGCACACACCAACAAGCAGCCGATAAATGGCAAAAAACGCGAAGGCAACAATGCGTACATTCGGAAACTCCCCCTTGCGCAATCAAAGTCGCAAGCATACGCCGGATGCGGTTAGCGAAGCGAGGCCAGCATGCGCACACCGGCATGCCGTCGGCTTACACTACGCGCATGACTGGACGTAACCCAACCCCACCGCGGCCGCGTACTGGCGTCGGAAAGCCCCAAGCCGCGCGCACTCCGCCAGCCACGAAAAGCAGCGCGGGCCCTCGAGTTCCCACGCCACGCACGCGCAGCGCGAAAGGCGTATCGCAGTCGCCGCGACCAGCGCAGCCGGCCGGACGCATCGATTGGGTGCGTGTGCGTGAACGCTTGACCGAATACGCCAAGCTGGCGCGCATGCATCGCCCGGTCGGTGCGGTCTTGCTGTTATGGCCAACATGGTGGGCGCTATGGTTGGCCGCCGGCGATTTTCCGCCCTGGCGATTGCTGATTATTTTTACCCTCGGCGTCTTCCTGATGCGCTCGGCCGGCTGTGTCGTCAACGATTTTGCCGATCGCAAGCTCGACGGCGAAGTCAAACGCACGCGCGATCGGCCACTAGCTGCTGGCTCGGTTTCGGTGCGCGAAGCCATCGGAGTTTTTTTGACGTTGATCACGCTGGCGTTCCTGCTGGTACTGCTCACCAACAAACTGACCGTGGAGTTGTCGACCATTGGCGTATTCCTGGCCGTGACGTACCCGTTCATGAAACGCTACACCTATCTGCCTCAAGTCTATCTGGGCTGCGCCTTTGGCTGGTCAATACCCATGGCGTTCGCGGCAGTCAAAGGCGGCGATCACGCTGCTTTCATGGCTGCATTGCCGCTATGCGGATTGCTGTTTCTTGGCAACGTGTTGTTCTCGACAATTTACGACACCGAATATGCCATGGTCGACCGCGACGACGACCTGCGTATCGGCGCAAAATCCACTGCGATTCTTTTTGGCGATGCGGATTTGCCAATCCTCGGCGTCCTGATGATCACCTTCCTGTTCGCGATGTCCCTGGTCGCCCAACGCGGCCATCTGCACTGGATCTATTTCATCGGCATCGGCGTTTCCGCTTTGCTGTTCGTCTGGCAATTATGGGTCATGCGCAAACGCGACCGCGACGCCTGTTTCGCCGCATTCCGCAACAACAACTGGGTGGGGTTGGTACTTTGGGTTGGGATTGTGATGGCGTACGCTTTGAAGTAGCGCGCTGACGCTTTTCTATTCGCCTGCAGCGAGCGCGCACGTGGGGCGTAGGATGGGTGGAGCGCAGCGATCCCCATCGCGTTTTGATCAAAAGCAGAGCTTCCGCTCGACTGCGTCGAGCGGGTAACTTCCAAAGTGCAGGGCTTTCACTCGCTTTCAGCGAGCGAGCGACTTCTTCTTGAGTGGCCAAGAAGAAGTAGCCAAGAAGAAGGCCACCCCGGTGGAGCGGTCTCCGGGCATCCTGCCCTGCGACTTCGCGAGCGTGCTACGGGGTTCGCTGAATGTACATCCATGTACATGCAGCGAACTGACGCGCATCGTGCGCGCCACCCTGCGGGCTTTCCTACGCCCACTCGCCGCCCCACAGGGGCCCCATTGAGCGGCATTCCCTGCCGCAGAAGCCAAAAGGCAAAAGCGAAAAGCAAAAAATGGCGCGATCGGTACATGGATGTACCGTTGAGCGACCCCGCAAAGGCGAGAAGCGCAGGGCGAGCCGGGCTTTCGTGAGATGCGTTGAATCGCACCTCACGCCGGTGAGCGCCCGCACACGGATGTGCGGGCCGGTCGAGGCACCATGGATGGTTGATTGCGACAGACCTATACGCGCGCGCAGCGCGCGAGGCGCAGCGCCGGGGGTGGATTCTCTTTGGTGACTTTCTCTTGGCCACTCAAGAGAAAGTTACCCGCTCGACGCAGTCGAGTGGAAGCTCTGCTTTTAAGAAAGGTGGGTATCGCTACACTCGACCCATGCTGCAAAAGGCCCAGGTCAGCTATTCAACCCGACAAAATGCCGCCTTCAAATAACGAGATTCCGGAACGTGCGCTAGCCAGGGATGATCTGCACCGGCACCGGTTACGGAGATGACCTGCAAGGTGCGGTTTGCGTAATACGCGGCGCGACGCAGCATATCGAGGAATTGCTCTTCGCTCACCAATCCCGTGCAGGAACAACTCAGAAAAATACCGCCGGGCTTGACCGCGGCCAATGCGAGCTTATTCATGTCCAGGTATTTCTTCAGCGCCGGGATCACCTGTTCGCGATCGCGCGTCATCTTCGCCGGATCCAGTACGACGACATCGAACTGGTCATGGTTGATCACGGCAACGTCGCGCAGCCAGGCGAAGATATCGGCCTGGATGAAACGTACCTTGGCCTTGTTCAGGCGCGCATTCTGCTCGGCAATCTTCAGGATGTCCTCATCCAGATCGACACCAACGACTTCACGCGCGCCGCCAAGTGTTTTCGCATAAATGCCGAAGCCGCCGGAGTTGCAGCACAAGTCGAGCACGCGTGCCTCGCCGCAGAATTCGGCGAAACGCTTGCGGTTGTCGCGTTGGTCGGCGAAGAATCCGGTCTTGTGCTTGCTGCCCGGCGCGGCATGAAACGCCACGCCATGTTCCTGGATCACGTTCGGTTTCGGCGCGGGTGGATGCGACAGGTCGAAGCTTTCCTGCTTTTGCACATGATCTTCGGCGTAAGCGTAGATCTGCGCATCCGGATAAAATTCGAGCAGGCAGCGTTTGATCGTTTCGCGCTGCTTGAACATGCCGGCGGAAAAAAATTCAATCACCAATGTGTCAGCGAAACGATCCACCACCAGCCCGGACAAGCCATCGCCTTCGGAATGGATCAGTCGGTAGGCATCAGTTACCGCGTCGAGTTTCAGAACCTCGCGGCGCAACTGCACGGCCTGGGCAATCTTGCGCGTGAAGAACGCCTCGTCGACGACTTCATTCTGGTCGGCCGTGAGCACGCGCAAGGCGATACGCGAATGACCATTGTAGAAGCCGCGTCCGGCAAACACATCATCGCGGTCGAATATATCCACGACGGTGCCCGGCTTGGGTCGCACGTCTGGTTTCTCGACCATCTTCTGGAAAATCCAGGGGTGATTTGAGCGGCGCTGGATCTTGAGACGAACGATTGGATTGTCGCTGGGGTGATTGGCTGGATTCATCGGCACATGATAACCCGTGCCGGTCCATCAACCGGTGAAGCGACCCTCGATCACCACCGGGCGACCTGAATCGTCGCCGGGCCCGGCCACACGATTGCGTCCGCTGCGTTTGGCGGCGTACATGGCCTGGTCGGCACGGCGCAGGATTGCGGCGAAATCATCGCCATCGGCGATCACCGCAATACCGATCGACACGCGCAGTGCAATCAACCGGCGTTGCGCGCCGAATTCGATGCTTTCAACGGCAACACGCAAGCGTTCGGCGCTGGCGCGAGCAGCCGCTTCGTCGGTTTCCGGCAGCACGGCCACAAATTCTTCGCCACCGAGTCGGCCAAATAAATCTTCTGCGCGCAAGGCGCACTGCAACGTGCCGGCCAACGTCACCAGCGCTTCGTCGCCGGCTGCGTGTCCATGTACATCGTTGATGCGTTTGAAATGGTCGGCGTCGATCATCAGTACCGACAACGGCCGCTGGTGGCGGTGGGCCAGCGCAATGGCCTGCGCCGCCAAACGCTCGAGCGTGCGCCGATTGTTGATACCGGTGAGTGGATCGACCGTGGCCTGGCGTTCCAACTCCTCGTTCAGGCGCGCGCCGCACATCAGCACAAAACCGAGCGTGCCGATGGTTGGGAAAAATGCGGCAAAACCGAATACCGCAGTTTGCATCGTCGTGGCGGCTAACGCCGAACTCAATCCGTCGGGGCGCAAGCCTTCGTAGACGATGCGCACGATCAACACGACGGCAAGCACCAGAAACGCGCTGGCGGTGAGCCGATGGCTGCGGCGCTGCGCCTGGCCCCAGCCGAGCAAGGCGACCAGAGCACTCAGCATTTGCACACAGAACACCGCCGATACCGTAACCAGACGTAGGCGCAGGCTGGGCAGGTAATACGTAAACACGATTTCAAGCAGCGCGATTGCCGCGACCGGCATATAGATCAGGAGCCGGTTGCGCGGTCGCCCGACAAATGTTCGCACCGCCTGAACATGTTTGGCATAGGCCAGGCTGAGCAGCATGTTGGCGCAGACGATCGCCAACCAATCCGGCCACGCGCCGCGCATGCCATACAACACCCATGCGGTAGGTTGCAGCACCGTACCCAAGATCCACAAGCGAACGCTTGGCCACAGGTTCGCCGGCGCATCACGCATGACGTAGCGCAAACTGATCCCGACCAACAGTGCCAGCAGCGCTGCGATCATGACCGTGGTGCGGATGTCCAGAAGCATGACACCACCCCCTATTCGCGGCGCAGTTTGCGCTGGTTTTGCGCCGTCGGCAACTGCAGATCCCGGCTGGCAGAATGTCGGCGGCGCCTCAATGCCGCCTTGTTCCGGGGAATTCCCGCCCCAATCGTGAAGTGATGGACATCGCTGCACCCACTCCCGAACCCACACCGGAGAGCGTCAAACACGATCACACGCGGATCGCTTACGCTGCGCTCGGAGCAGCCGCACTAGTCGGTGGAATCTGGCTGGTGTGGATCGGTGCCTGGCTGCTGGGTTGGGACATGAGCAATCTCGGTATCCGCCCGCGCGAACTCGACGGACTGATTGGCATTCTCACTGCGCCGTTCGTGCATGCGTCGTTTGCGCACCTGATGTCCAATACCCTGCCGCTGGGCATACTCGCAGCACTGACGCTGTACGCCTATCCGCGTGCGACGCGTTACGCGTTGCCATTTATCTGGATCGCTTCAGGTTTGGGCGTGTGGTTATGGGCGCGGCCGTCGATTCATGTCGGCATCAGCGGCATTGCACACGGCTTGATGTTTTTCCTGTTTTTCATGGGTCTGATGCGCCGCGATCGTCTGGCCATCGCGATTGCCTTGATGGTGTTTTTCCTCTACGGCGGAATGGTGCTGACGGTGCTGCCGCGCGATCCGAAGATCTCATTCGAATATCACCTGTTTGGCGCATTGTCCGGTGTCATCGCGGCGGTTTTCCTGCGTCGCCATGATCCGATGCCCGTGCGCAAACGCTTTAGCTGGGAAGATGAGGAAGATACGGCGGACATCGACGACGATGAACTCGAACTCCCGCGACCGGATGACGTGCCGGTATTGTGGGATGGTCCCGGGTCGAGTATTCCCAACGAAGGTACGGTCATCGCCTTTCCACGCCGGAATGCGGAAAAACACAGGTTGCACTGACCTGCGGCAAACGAGCGCCATCGGTGGCGGTGCTAGAATTGGACGGTCGCCTCAATCGCGGATATTGCCATGGACACACAACCCCGCCGCGTCGAGCACCTGCAAACCGATAAAGGCTCGGTGCCGGTATATACCACGACCGTGGTGGAGCAACCGTGGAGCACTTATTCGCGTGAAGATCATGCCACCTGGGCGCAGCTGTTCGAGCGCCAGCGCAAGGTTCTCATTGGTCGGGCTTGCGACGAATTCATCGACAACCAGCAACGCTTCGGGATGACGCCGGATGCAATTCCAAAATTCGACGAACTCAATCGCGTACTGAAGAAAGATACCGGCTGGGAGTTGATTGGCGTTGAGGGTTTGTTGCCGGAACTGACGTTTTTCGAGCATCTGGCCAACCGGCGTTTTCCGGTCACCTGGTGGATCCGCAAACCTGACCAAATCGACTACATTTCCGAACCCGACCTTTTCCACGACTTGTTCGGCCACGTGCCGCTGCTGCTCAATTCGGTGTTTGCCGATTACATGCAGGCGTACGGTCGCGGTGGCGTCAAGGCGCATGGAATCGGTGCCGAAGCCCTGGTGAACCTGACGCGCCTGTATTGGTACACGGTTGAGTTCGGCTTGATGAAGCAAGCCGATGGCCTGCGCATTTACGGCTCGGGCATTGTTTCGTCGAAAGGTGAATCGATCCACTGCCTGGAATCGCCCAGCCCAAACCGCATTGGTTTCGATATGAAGCGCATCATGCGCACCCGCTACCGCATCGACACGTACCAGAAAACCTATTTCGTCATCGACAGTTTCGAGCAGTTGATGAACGCGACGAAGCCGGACTTCACGCCGATCTACGCGGAATTGGCCACGTGCGAATCCATCCCCGCCGGCAATGTTCTCGCTGACGATTTCGTATACAACCGCGGCAGCGGAGAGGGTTGGGCGAAAGGCGGCGATGTGTGAGGCTGGAACCGCGTCGCGAGTGATGTTTTGCATTCAAGCTTGAGCCTGCTCCAGCCTACTGGGTTATGCTGGCCGCCACCTGTCGAAACGCAAGTCGACGCCGCGGAGGATTTGCATGATCGCTCGCATCTGGCGTGGCATCACGCTCAAGGAAAAGGCCGACGATTACCTGGCTTACCTACAGGAGACCGGTCTGCGCGATTACGCCAGGACACCAGGAAATCACGGCGTAACCGTACTGCGCCGCAATCAGGGCGAGCACTGCGAGATCATGCTGATTTCGCTGTGGGTTTCGATGGAGGCAGTACGCGCGTTTGCCGGCGAGAACCCGGATCACTCCGTGTACTACCCGGAAGACGAACAATACTTGTTGGAGATGGAACCACTGGTGCGGCATTACGAAGTCGCCGATCAGTTGTCGCCGGGCAACGACGCCGGCGCCAACGCAATGCGCAGCTAGTGCTCGCGTCAAGCATGCAGTCCGCAGCAGCGTTTCGGTTCGCAAAACCGTGACCGCCGATCTCGCGTTCACGCTCACTTTGCTGTTGCTGGTCGGCTTCGCCGCGCAATGGCTGGCGTGGCGCGTGCGGCTGCCGGCGATCCTGTTTCTGCTGCTGGCCGGTATCGTGCTCGGGCCGGTGACAGGTCTGCTTGATCCGGATCGCCTGCTCGGCGAATGGCTGTTTCCGCTGGTATCGCTGGCGGTTGCCCTGATCCTGTTCGAGGGCAGCATGACATTGCGCTTCGACGAATTGCGCGAGATCGGTGGCAGCGTGCGCGGGCTGGTCAGTTATGGCGCGATCGCCGCGTTGTTGATGCTCGCTGCCTGTGCGCACTACATCGCCGGGCTTGCATGGCAAATCTCGCTGCTGTTCGGTGCGCTGGCCTGCGTGACCGGTCCGACCGTGATCGTGCCGATGCTACGCACGCTGCGTCCGGACGCGAAGATCGCCAATGCGCTGCGTTGGGAAGGCATCATCATCGATCCGCTCGGTGCATTGTTTGCGGTATTGATGTTCGAGGCGATCGTGTCGCGCGAGCAGGGCCATTCGCTCGGCGTGTTTGCGCTGACCATCGGTTGCGGTGCGTCGATCGGAATGGTTACCGCGTTCGCGCTGGCGTTCGCGCTGCGCCGGCATCTGATTCCGGAGTACTTGCAAAATTACAGCGCGCTGGCGGCAGTGCTCGGCGCGTTTTCGCTATCCAACATGCTCACCCACGAATCAGGTCTGCTCGCGGTGACGATCATGGGTATCGTCATCGGCAACCAGCGCGACATGCACATCGATCACATCATGAACTTCAAGGAAGACTTGTCGACCTTGCTTGTATCGATGCTGTTCGTGATTCTTGCTGCACGCCTGCGCTGGCCGCTGCCCCATGGCATGCTCGTGGCCGGCGTCCTGATTTATTTGGCCGCGCAATTTTTGGTGCGTCCAATATCCGTGTTCCTGGCAACGCTGGGCGGATCGCTGAGCTGGCGACAACGCGCATTGGTGGCCTGGGTCGCACCGCGTGGCATTGTTGCGGCTGCCGTTTCGGCGCTGTTTGCTTTGCGCCTGAGCGACCTGCACGTCCCCGGTGCCGACGCGCTGGTTCCGCTCGTATTTCTGCTCATCATCGGTACGGTGGTGGTTCAAAGCGCAACGGCGCGGCCACTAGCGCGTTGGCTGCGCGTGGCCGAACCCGATCCGGATGGCCTGCTGGTTTTTGGTTCGGATCGCGTTGCCCGTGAAGTTGCTGCCGTGCTAGCCGGCGCGGAATTTCGCGTACTCGTCGTCGACGACGACTGGGACGGCATTCGTGCTGCACGCATGGCCGGACTCGACACGTTCTTCGGCAGTCCGACTTCACAATACGCCGATCATCACATGGACCTGACCGGTATCGGCCGCTTGCTGGCCATGTCCACGCGCCGCGAAATGAACTCGCTGGCGGTGGTGCACTACCGTCAGGAGTTCGGTCGCAATCGCGTCTATCGGCTACGCAATCTGGCCGCCGACGAGCGCCACGACCGACACAACTTCGCTGGTGACCTGCTGGCCCCGGCACTGTTCGGCGACGACATGATCCATGCGCGCTTCGCCGAGTTGCTTGATGCCGGGTGGCGCATCAAATCCACGCGCCTGAGCGAAACTTTCGACTGGGCAAAGTTCGTCGAAGAACACGGTTCGGATTTCGTGCTGCTGTTCGGCATTGAAGAACGCGGCGCCCTACGCGTCGTTTCGAGCAAGCGCGATACGGAACCCAAACCGGGATGGACGGTGATCGTGCTGGTGCCAGCGAAATCAGTGTCGGCTGCCGCGACAACAGCGGTTACGGAGAGTCAAATCGCATAGCTATTAGGGCAGGGGGAAGCCGCGCAGCGGTGCATCCCGCCGTTTGGACGCAAGCATCAGGACGGCGGGATTCGCTTTGCTACTCCCGCCCTACGCCGACGCAGTCGCTATCAGCCCGCCTTCTTTGCGACCGATTCGGCTTCCAGCGCAGCCTTCACCGCCGGACGTTCGTCCACGCGCGCAAAGTATTTTGCCAGTGCTGGCCATTCGCCGAGGTCGATCTTGAACGCGCGGGTCCAGCGCAATATGGTGTACAAGTACGCGTCGGCAACCGTGAATTGCTTGCCCATCAAGTAGTCATTCGCAACGAGGACCACGTTAAGTTCGGCGAACCGCTGCTTGAGCTTGTTCGTGTAGATTTCCTTCCCCGCATCGGGCATCGCCGCATTGAACAAGGGACTGAACGACTTGTGTATTTCCGTGGAAATGAAGTTCAACCATTCCTGTAGCCGATAGCGCTCGAAGCCGCCGTTCGCTGGTGCCAGCTCCGCCTCCGGTTTGCGGTCGGCCAGATACTGGACGATAGCCGGACCCTCGGTAAGCACCTTGCCGCCATCGGTCATCAACGCCGGCACATAGCCCTTTGGATTGATCGTCTTGAAATCTTCGCCGTCCGCTGTCGTTTTCGCTGCCAGATCCACCTTGACAAGATCGAACGGCAATCCCAGCTCACGCAACACGATATGCGGCGACAACGAACACGCACCCGGCGAGTAATACAGTTTCATCGTGAATCTCCTTGTTGAACGAAGCGCCATGTCGGCGCACGCAACTCAGATTGGGTCGCGCGCGAGCGAATCAAGCGCGCAGGGCGGGAGAAGCTGCGCAGCGGCGCATCCCGCCAGAGATCAAGAAGGCGGAATTCGCTGCGCTACTCCCGCCCTACGACCTACTTTTTCTTCGGAAGATACAAATCCGTAATCGTGCCTTCGTAGACTTCCGCGGCCATGCCGACGGATTCAGACAGAGTCGGATGCGGATGCACAGTCAGGCCGATGTCGGCGGCTTCGCAGCCCATCTCGATGGCGAGCGCGACCTCGGAAATCAGGTCGCCGGCATTGGTGCCGGTGATGCCGGCGCCGATGATGCGATGCGTGGCTTCGTCGAAGATGAGTTTGGTGAAGCCTTCGGTACGACCGATGCCGATGGCACGGCCCGAGGCCGCGTACGGAAATTTGCCGACGCCGTAATTCACGCCATCTTTCTTCGCCTCGGCTTCAGTGACGCCCACCCAGGCGACTTCCGGATCGGTGTAGGCAACACTCGGAATCACGCGCGCGACGAATTCGCTTTTCATCCCGGCGCAGACTTCGGCTGCGACCTTGCCTTCGTGCGTGGCCTTGTGTGCCAACATCGGGTTACCAACGATGTCGCCGATCGCGAAGATGTGCGGCACGTTGGTGCGCATCTGTTTGTCGGCGGGAATGAAGCCGCGGTCGGTGACAGTGATACCAGCCTTGTCCGCGTCGATTTTCTTGCCGTTGGGTGAGCGACCAACGGCGACGAGCACGCGGTCGAACAGTTGTGGTTCGGGCGCTTTTTCGCCTTCGAAGGTCGCTTTCAATCCGTTTTTCTGCGCTTCGATTTTCGCCACTTTGACTTTCAGGTAAATGCCGGCATAGCGCTTGCCCAGGCGTTGTGCGAGCGGGCGCACCAGGTCGGGATCGGCGCCGGGCATCAGCTGATCGAGCAGCTCGACTACCGTGACCTGCGAACCCAGCGCTTCGTACACACAGGCCATTTCCAGACCGATGATGCCGCCGCCGACGACCAGCAATTTCTTCGGCACCTCGTCGAGCACCAGCGCGTCGGTGGAATCCATCAGGCGCGGATCGTCCCACGGAAAGCCCGGCAACTTTACCGACTGCGAACCCGCGGCGATGATGCACTTTTCGAAACGCACGAGCTTCTTGCCGTCTTTGCCATCGACTTCGATTTCATTGGCCGAGACGAACTTGCCGATGCCTTGCACCACGGTGACCTTGCGCTGCTTGCCCATGCTGGCCAGCCCGCCGGTCAGCTGGGCGACAACCTTGTCCTTGAACGCGGCGAGCTTCTTGATGTCGATTTTCGGTTTGCCGAACGCGATACCGATGTCGGCCACGTGCGCGGCTTCGTCGATCACTTTCGCCGCATGCAGCAGTGCCTTGGATGGGATGCATCCGACGTTCAGGCACACGCCGCCGAGCGTCGTGTAGCGTTCAATCAAGACCGTGTTCTGATCCAGATCGGCAGCGCGGAATGCAGCCGTATATCCACCCGGGCCGGAGCCCAACACGCACACCTGGCATTCGATATCGGCTTTGCGACCGGAGATTGCAGCAGCTTTCGGTGCTGCGCTTTCGCTTCCTCCGCCTGCGGGAGAAGCTCCCCGAAGGGGTGAAGGGGGCGGCTCTTGTTTTGCGGCGTTCTCATTTGCGGTGTTACCGCCTTCCGCCTTCGGCACCTTCCCCTGTTCCACGGGGGAAGAAACAGCGGCTTCGTCTCGCGCTTCAATCAGCACCACTACCGCACCTTCGCCAATCTCGTCGCCGACCTTGACCTTGACTTGCTTGACCACGCCATCGAGCGGCGAGGGCACTTCCATTGTCGCCTTGTCGGATTCCAGCGTGATCAGGCCCTGGTCCTTCGTGACTGCATCGCCGGGTTTGACCAGCACTTCGATAACCGGCACGTTACTGTAGCCACCAATATCCGGAACCTTGACTTCAATGGGGTTGGCCATGTTTGTTTCCTTTGTGTGCTTTTCGCTTAGCGTCGCTCGATACCATCGTTGGATCGCTCCTTCGATGCTTCGGCAATCTGGCGCTCAATGTCGCGTGCCGCATCATTTTCCGATGACGGAAGTTGTGTGGCGATCTCTCCATCGGTTGACTGGGTATCGGTATGCAGTTGCCGCGATTGTTCGCGCGCCTGCTCGCCGGACAAGCCGAACCACGTGCGCAAATGCAGATCACGTTGTGGGAATGGAATCTCGATCTTGTACTTGGTCAACGCCGTTTCCAGGGCCCAGTTGTAGGCAGCGGTGACGGTACCCGGCCGCTTGGTGGCTTCCGCGGTCAGCCACACCACCAGGGAAAAATTGAGCGCGGAATCGCCGAATGAAGTCAACCAGACCTGGGGTTTGCGTTCGCCTTCCAGGGTCAGCGTAAACGGCACCTCGGCGGCGGCTTCCAGCGCGGCGCGTTTGACCAGTTCCTTGTCGCTGCCATAGGCCACGCCGAACGGAACCTTGAGCCGGCGCGATACTTCGCGCATGGTCCAGTTGACCACGCGTCCGCTGACGAATTCGGAGTTTGGGACGATGATGTCGATGTTGTCGTTGGTCTCGACGCGTGTGGCGCGAATGTAGATGTCGCGCACCGTTCCGTGCACGCCGGAGGCCAGCTCGACGAAGTCGCCGACTTTCAAGGTGCGATCGAACAAGATGATCAGGCCTGAGACAAAATTGTTGAAAATCGCCTGCAGGCCGAAGCCCAGGCCCACGCCGAGCGCACCGGCGAACACGGTGAAGCGCGCCACCGGGATGCCAGTGATGCCCAGCGCCACAATCACGCCGACCGTCAATAACACATAATGCATGATGCGCGAGAGCGTATAGACAGTCGCACGGTTGACTCCAGCATGCGCCCTGGCATAGCGCTCGAGTGCGCGACGCGCCAGACGGGAAACTACAACCACGGTGAGCAGCGCCAGCAACGCACCGAGGAAGACACCGACCGTGAAATCCGCTCCGCCCACGGTGAACAGCTTGAAATCCAGCACCTGATCGATACCACTCAGCGCTACAGTCCCGCCGCGAACCGCGCCATCCTTTGCGTGATCTAGCGTCGTGGCAACATCAGCCATCGCGGCGATTCCAGTCTGGGCTACGGGCTTTCATGGACACGCCTACAACAGGCTGCGACGCATGTCGGCCAGCAGTTGCGCCAGATAAGCCGTGAAGCGGGCCGCCGAGGCACCGTCGATGACGCGGTGATCGTAACTGAGCGACAGCGGCAGGATCAGGCGCGGCACAAATGCGTTGCCGTCCCATACCGGTTTGATCGCCGCTTTGGATACGCCAAGAATCGCGACTTCCGGTGCGTTGACGATCGGCGTGAAAGACGTTCCGCCGATGCCGCCGAGCGAGGAAATCGAGATGCAACCGCCGGACATTTCCGCAGGGCCGAGTTTTCCATCGCGTGCGCGCTCGGCGAGTGAGCGCGATTCCTGCGCGATGTCGGCCAGACCCTTCTTGTCCGCATCCTTGAGCACCGGCACGACCAGGCCATTCGGCGTATCTGCGGCGAACCCGACGTTGAAGTATTTCTTCAGGATCAGGTTCTCGCCGCTGGCGTCAAGCGAGGCGTTGAAGTCGGGATATTTCTTCAGGCCGGCCACAACCGCCTTGATCAGGAAGCCGAGCATGGTGAATTTTACGCCCTGTTTTTCGTGTTCCTTGTTCAAGGTCACGCGCAAGGCTTCCAAGTCCGTGACATCGGCATCGTCATGCTGAGTGACGTGCGGAATCATGGCCCAGTTGCGCGCCAGGTTTGCGCCGGAAATCTTCTTGATCTTCGACAGCGGCTTCGATTCGATCTCGCCAAATTTGGAGAAATCGACTTTTGGCCATGGCAGCAGGTTCAATCCGCCGCCGGATGCTGCGCGCGCACCGCCACCAGCCAGAGCCTGCTTGATGAATTGCTGCACGTCCTCCTTGAGGATGCGTTGCTTGCGCCCACTACCGGTGACTTGCGACAGATCCACGCCCAGTTCGCGCGCGAACATGCGTACGGCAGGACTGGCATAAGGCACCTTGCCGGGCATGACGGTATCCGTACCGAAAGTTATAGGTGGCGAGTGTGGTGCAGAGTCTTCACTATTGGCCACGACTGCGGATCGAGCCGGCGCAGAAGGTCGGTGTTGTTCGCTTCCTTCGCTTGCGGGGGAAGCTACCGGTACGGGCGCAGGAGGGCGCTCTTGCTCTTGCGCCGCTGCCTTCTCCTGCTTCGCCGCAGGCGCACTTTCCTTCGCGGGCTTGGCATCCGACGCCTCGATCAACGCCACCACACTGCCTTCGGAGATCTCGTCGCCAACCTTGACCTTGACCTCCTTGACCACGCCGGCCATCGACGAGGGCACTTCCATCGTCGCCTTGTCCGATTCCAGCGTGACCAGTCCCTGGTCCTTGGTAACGGTATCGCCCGGCTTCACCAGCACTTCGATTACCGGGATATTGGTGTAACCACCAATGTCCGGCACCTTGGCTTCTTTGACATCGGCCATTGGCCCTCCCAATCAAGCAGTTTGTGCGCAGTCATCACGCGCCGGGACAGCCCACGGCGTAGTGCCGATGGCTGTGTATCTGCCACATCATAATCCGAACGGCGGAAAAACTCCGCCCCATCAAGCGTGGTGGATCGCGAACCCGTGCTATTAGCGGCCACGCCGTGACAAATGCCACTGGCGATGCCACGCTGCGCGACCTATTTTCGCGTCTTGACCAAAACCCGCACACGGAGCTCGCCATGTTGTCGATTCAGAAGTTGTCCAAGACCTACGCCAACGGCGTGCAGGCGCTGAAAGATGTCTCGCTGGAGATTCCCAACGGCATGTTCGGCTTGCTCGGACCGAATGGCGCCGGCAAGTCGACGTTGATGCGCACGATTGCCACGTTGCAGGATGCCGATAGCGGCTCGATCAAACTGGGCACGCTTGACGTGCTCGCCGACAAACCGGCAGCGCGTCGCCTGCTCGGCTATCTGCCACAGGAATTTGGCGTGTATCCGAAAGTGACAGCCGAAGCCATGCTCGATCATTTCGCCGTGCTCAAGGGCGTGACCTCACGCATCGAGCGCAAAAACGTGGTCGAAGCGCTGTTGCGCCAGGTCAACTTGTGGGAAGTGCGCAAGCGCAAGCTCGGTACGTTTTCCGGCGGCATGCGCCAGCGCTTCGGCATTGCCCAGGCCTTGATCGGCGATCCAAAACTGATCATCGTCGACGAACCCACGGCCGGCCTGGATCCGGAGGAACGTAACCGTTTCCTTAACCTGCTCGCTGAAATCGGCGAGAACGTGGTGATAATCCTGTCCACCCATATCGTCGAGGACGTCACCGATCTGTGTCCGCGCATGGCAATCATCGCGCAAGGCCAGGTGCTGCTCAGCGGCCAGCCGGCCGAGGCGATGCGCGCACTCGAAGGGCATGTGTGGCGGCGTTCCGTGCCGACCGCCGAACTGGAAAATTACAAACAACGCTTCACGGTGCTGTCCACGCGTCTGTCCGGCGGCAAGACGCTTATCCATGTGCTGGCCGCGGACAAGCCCGAAGCAGGTTTCGAGGCCGTCGCGCCAGATCTGGAAGACGTTTATTTCGGCCAGTTGCGCCAGCAATCGATCGCACGGGCGGCCTGACGCGCATGCGCATGTTTACTCAAATTTTCCGTTTCGAGTTGCGCCAGCAGTTGCGTAGTCCGCTGTTCTGGCTGATCGCACTGGCATACGGCGCGCTCGCGTTTGCCGCGGCCGGCTCCGATTCCATCCAGATCGGTGGCGGCGTCGGCAACGTGCATCGCAACGCACCCTACGTCATCGTGCAGACGTTGACTCTGTTCACGTTCATTGGCATGTTCCTGATTACGGTGTTCGTCGCCGGTGCCGCGCTGCGCGATTTCGACACCGGCACGGCCGAACTGTTTTTCGCCACGCCGATATCGCGCAGTGCCTACCTGGGCGGGCGCTTCGCCGCAGGTTACTGTGCCGCGATCGGGGTGATGGTCGTGGTGGCGCTTGGATTGATGCTTGGCGTATTGATGCCGTGGGTCGATCCGGCGCGTCTGGGCGCCACCAGTTATGCCGCGTATTTCTATGCATTCGCGGTGTTCGTATTGCCGGGTTTATTTTTCCTGTCGGCAATGCTGTTCCTGTTGGCCACGCTGACGCGTTCGATGCTCGGCACCTATATCGGCGTGATTGCGTTTTTCGTGCTCTGGCAGGTCGCGCTGACCACGGCCGGCAATCTGGATCATCGCACGCTCGGGGCGCTGATCGATCCGTTCGGCCTGGGCGCGTTCAGTCTGGCCACGCGCTATTGGTCGGCGACTGATCGCAATACGCAACTACCCCAATTGGTTGGCGTGCTGCTCGCCAACCGCATTATCTGGGTATCCGTTGGTGCTGCCTTGATCGTTGCGACATTGGCCCTGTTTCGTCCGGATCGCGAAGGCTTTCGCTTTTGGCGGCGGCGCAAAGTCGTTACGGCCCAGGCAACTTTGGAATCGACTTCTCGCGAATCGATTGCGGTGCCGAAGGCAACTCTACGCAGCGGTGCAGCAGCACGTTGGATCCAGTTTCGAAAACTTGCCTGGTTCGACGCACGCAGCGTCGTGGGCGGTGTGGCGTTTATCGTCATGCTCGCGTTCGGTCTGGTGAATCTTGGCGGTAATCTGGCGTTCTCGAACGAGATGTACGGCACCAGCGTGTATCCAGTGACGCACCTCATGGTGCGTTCGATGGAGCAGTCGTTCAACTGGCTGCTGCTTATCATCATCACGTTTTACGCCGGTGAATTGGTCTGGCGCGAACGCAGCCACCGCATCAGCGATGCGACCGATGCGTTTCCATTGCCAGACTGGATTCCATTGCTTTCCAAGCTGGTCGCGCTGACCGCCGTCATCGTCGTGTTCCAGCTGTTCGGCATGCTCGAATGCATGGTCTACCAGTTGTGGCGCGGCTATCACCACCTGCAATTGGGACTGTATCTGGCGAACATCGCGCTGACGTCGCTTACCTTTCTGTTGATGGGCGTGCTGGCGTTGTTCGCGCAGGTTGTCACCAACAGCAAGTTCATGGGTTATCTGGTAATGGTGCTGTATTTCATCAGCCGCATCGCGCTTGGACAACTGGATTTCGATCATCACTTGTACAACTACGCCAGCGCACCGGGCGCGCCGTATTCGGACATGAACGGCTTCGGTCATTTCCTTGCCGCGCGTCTGTGGTTCAGCGCTTATTGGGCGTGTCTGGCAGTCGTGATGCTGGTGGTCGCGGGCTTGTACTGGGTGCGCGGAACATCCTCGGGCTGGAGGGCGCGCGGGCGTATCGCGTGGGCCCGCCTGCGCATGCCGGCTATTGCGACGCTGGCGGCATCGCTGCTCGGATTTGCGCTGCTCGGCGGCTGGATCTTCTACAACACCGATGTCATCAACCACTACGTTCCCGGCGATGTGGCCAAACAACGTCAGGCCGACTACGAAAAGCGCTACCGCCAATACAAGGATTTGGCGCAACCGAAAATAACCGACGTCAAGGTCGATGCCGACATCTATCCGCACCAGCGCCGTGTCGAGATACGCGGTCACTATGTGTTGATGAACAAGACGGCCACACCGATCAGCGACTTGCACGTGCGTATCAATCGCGACCTGAAAGTGAAGTCGTTACAGTTCGCCGCGCACGATGTGGTCAGCAGCGATGCGATCAATGGCTATACGATCTATCACCTGAAGCAACCGATGACTCCGGGCGCGACGATGAACTTTGATTTCGTCCTGGAATACTGGAGCCGCGGTTTCCGCAATTCGCCGAGCGATACACAAGTCGTCGACAACGGTACGTTCTTCAACAACGAGGGCTTTCCGCATTTCGGCTACGACGAAAACGGTCAGCTCAGCGACCGCAACGACCGTCGCAAATATGGCCTGCCGCAACTGCCGCGCATGCCCAAGATCGACGACGTCGCCGCACGTCAGTTCAACCTGCTCGGACGCGATGCCGATTGGGTGAATTTCGAGACCACAATCTCGACCGTGCCTGATCAGATCGCGTTGGCGCCAGGCTACCTGGAGAAGGAATGGACGCAGGACGGTCGTCGCTATTTCCATTACAAGATGGACAAGCCGATCCTGGATTTCTTTTCATTCCAGTCGGCGCGCTACACGGTGAAACGCGATTCATGGAACGGCATCGCCGTCGAGATCTACTACGACGCGCAGCACGCCTACAACGTCGATCGCATGGTTTACGCGGCGAAAAAAGCGCTGGCGCACTACACGCAGGTTTATTCACCGTACCAGTTTCGCCAGTTGCGCATCCTCGAATTTCCGGATTACGCGAGCTTCGCGCAGAGTTTCGCCAATACCATTCCATTTTCCGAATCGATTGGTTTCATCGCAGACCTGCGTGATCCGGACGATATCGACTACGTCTACTACGTCACCGCGCACGAGATCGCGCACCAATGGTGGGCGCACCAGGTTATTGGCGCATTTGTGCAGGGCGTGACCATGCTCGACGAAACCTTCGCCCAGTATTCCGCATTGATGGTGATGGAAAACGAGTATGGCCCGCAGAAGATGCGTAAATTCCTCAAGTACGAACTGGATCGGTACCTGTCCGGTCGCGCGGGTGAAACGGTCGAAGAAGAACCGCTCGCACTCAACGAAAACCAGGCTTACATCCATTACCGCAAAGGGTCGGTCGTGATGTACGCGCTCAAGGATTACCTTGGCGAGGCGCTGGTCGACAAAACGTTGTCGCGCTTCGATCACGACAAGGCATTCCAGCAGCCGCCGTATACGACCAGTTATGAATTTCTCGACTACCTGCGCGCCGACGCCGGGCCGCAATGGTCGGCGTTGATCACCGACCTGTTCAACAAGATCACGTTGTTCGACGACCGCGTCACCACGGCCACCGCAAAGAAACGCGCCGATGGCAAGTACGACGTGACGCTAAAACTTCATGCAGCCAAGGTCTACGTCGATGGCGTGGGCAAGGAAACACCGGCGAAGATCGATATTCCGATCGACATCGGTGTGTTCGCGCGCGCAGCGGACGGCAAGGAAGACAACGAAAAAGTGCTGTACCTGGCCAAGCGTGCCATTGCCGACGGCGACAGCACGATCACCATCACCGTCGACAGCTTGCCCTACGAGGCCGGAATTGATCCGTACAACAAGCTGATCGATCGGGTGTCGAGCGACAATCGGGTGCGGATTACGGTGGAGTGAGGGTTTGGGACTCGGGACTCGGGAAGAGCATAAAATTTCCGTCATCCCCGCCTTCGCGGGAATGACGAGCTATGGGGTTACGACTCCCACTTCACTGCCGCTGCGGCCAAAGCTTCAAAATAATCGCCACGCCAATTCCCCACGCGCCATTGAGGATCAACCCGGCGATCCATAGCTTTGGTTCCCAGCCGCCGCCCATGGGCAGTCCTTTCAGCGGGAATACCAGCAGCAAGGCCACCGCGGTCGGACCGACCGCGCCGGCGAGTAACCAGCCGAGCCAGTAGCTCGCGCCTTGGCAGCGACGCAGGGCAACCCACAGCGCGATGGCCCATATGCCGCCCCAGAACGCGAGTGAAATCACTTGCGGCACGTGCAACGGTGCGGTCGCAGTCATCTGGAAGGGCGCGCGCGTGGTCAAGCCGGCAACATAGAAAATTTCGTGCACGCCCTGATGGAAGATCAGGGTCGACAAGAACCCGGCGATAAAAGCTTTCAACGCAGCCATACGTTTCTCCTGTCAGGGTTGGATTGGGGGTGGCAATGATGTATTGGCCAGCGGATTGGGCTGGTTTTCAGTGTGCCAGAGCATCGCCGCATGCACGCGGTCGCAAAGATTCGGGCCGGGACGCACCGCTGCCGGAATCTGCAATCCCGGCGACAAATCACGTGCTGCCACCACGTCGGTATGCACCAGTGGCATCGCCATCCAGGCGAAGAAAATCAGCGCCGCATGACCGATAACGGCTTTCATCAAAGCTCCCGTGTATGCTTCTGCGATGCGACAGCGTCGCGACAGTGCTTTCCGGCGTCAAGTGCCAATCGGCGACGGCACGTTCAAGTACGGCGACAAACGGTAGAATAGCCCGTATACACAGGATTTTACGTGTTTATACTGCGCAACCACGAAGCGAGGTAACACCGATGCTGCCATGGATTGTCATCATTGTGCTGCTCGCCGGCTGCGGCTGGTTGGTGTGGACGCTGCAGCGCACGCACAAGCAGAAAGTCGCGCTGGAAGCTCGTCAGATTGAGGCGGCCGAGGAACTTAAACGCCTGCAGGCAACCCAGTCTCAGGTGATTCAAACGACCAAGCTTGCCTCACTCGGGCAGATGGTCGCGGGCGTGGCGCATGAGATCAACACGCCATTGGGATTCGTCAAGAGCAACGTCGAAGTCATCGGCGACCTGCTCGACGATTACCGCAAGCTGGTGGTCGAATACGATGCCGCCGTGCAATATTGCCTACAGCCGGTCGATCTGATCTTCGGCGCGGACAAGGCCAGCCTCGACAAGCTGGTCAAGCATGTCGAGGAAGCACGTCGCAAGTTGTTCGAAGCGCGTACACGGGTTGAAACCAGTGCGTTGCTCACGGATGCGAAGGAATTGCTCACCGATGCCAGCGAAGGACTCGGCCAACTATCCAGCCTGGTGCTGAATCTCAAGGGATTCTCGCGTGTGGATCGCGACGGCATGGACAACATGGATTTGAACGAGGGTATCGAGAGCGCATTGATGATCGCGCAGCATCAGATGCGCGATCGCGTCAAAGTGGTCAAGCATCTCGAACCGCTACCCAAAGTACGCTGCATGGCCTCGCAGATGAATCAGGTATTTTTGAACCTGATCACGAATGCAGCGCAGGCGATCGACGGCGATGGCACGCTGACCATCGCCAGCAAACCCAATGGCAAGAGCGTGGAAATCAGCTTCACCGATACCGGGTGCGGCATTCCGGACGACGTGCTACCTAAGATCTTCGACCCGTTTTTCACCACCAAACCGGTTGGCGAAGGTACCGGTTTGGGGCTTTCCATCGTACACAAGATCATCAAAAGTCACGGCGGGTCGATCAAAGTGAGAACGACGCCGAGAAAAGGCACCCAGTTTCTGGTTACCCTGCCCATGGATGGTGCCGCGCTGGCAGCTAATCCGGCTGCGTCGGCGAGTTCCGCATGAGGCGTTGCATCTCCTGGGGAGTAGTTTGATGGCGCAAGTGTTGCGCATTCTTCTGGTGGACGACGAGGCTCGCATCTTGCGCGCGCTCAAGGCACTGCTGCGCGACTATGAAACGTTCCAGACGACCGAGCCGTTGCAGGCGGTCGCGATGGCCAAGCAACACGATGTCGACGTGGTGATCTGCGATCAGCGCATGCCGGACAAAACCGGAATCGAGGTGCTCGCCGAAATCCGGGAATCCCACCCGCGCGCAATGCGTATCCTGCTAACCGGATATTCCGATCTGAAAGCCGTGCTCGGCTCGGTCAACGAAAGCGAGGTGTTCCGCTTCGTCAACAAACCCTGGAACAATACCGAACTCAAAGCCCTGGTCACCCAGGCCGGCACGATTGCGCGCGAGGCCCCGGTCATCGCACGCGATCAATTGCCACAAAACGAACACGATCGCGCGCGCAGCCAGGTCGGCGTGTTGGTGATCGAAGCCGACACCGCCGTACAGCAACGCCTGCGTGAGATCCTGCAACCGTATTACAAGGTGAATTTTGCCAACACCGCCGAACGCGCGCTGCAAATCATGGAACAGCACGAAACCGGCGTGGTGATCTCGGAAACCGAAAGCGGCCGCACCGACATGACCGCACTGATCAAGGCACTCAAGCAGCACCATCCGCACATCGCGACCATCGTCACCACCGAGCGCGCCAATGCACAGACTGTGATCGAGCTGATCAACGAAGGCCAGGTTTACCGCATGCTGATCAAGCCGGTGCGCATGGGCACCTGCCGACTGAGCGTGGATTCAGCCATCGGCCGCTACTGGCAACTCAAGCAGAATCCGCAGGCCGTGCGTCGTTTCGTCGCCGCCGAATCGACTGAGCACGGCGCGCATTCGCCGCTGCGGCTGCCCGCGGCGCTACTCAACCGCATTCGCTCGTTGCCGGGAAGGCTCTTGGGTATAGCGCGGTTGTAAAGCTCGCTACTGCGGGCGCGCCGTACGCTTGCTTGCAGGTTTTCGTGGCGATCTCGGAGCAGGCGGCTCCTGCACGCGATGGCGTGGATTCATTTCGATATGCGCGCGCAACCACGCGGCGAAATCGTTTTCGGTGAGCTTGCCTTCAGCGAGCGCGAGATAACGCGGATATAACTCAGCATCGGTTGCTTTCAAGCGCGCATCGTTCAAGTTGATGAACGATTCACACGCAACCGCAGCAGTCCGCTTGTTGCCATCGACGAATGGATGATTGCGCGCCAGACCAAAAGCCAGACTCGCGGCGAGATCGGCCAAGTCCGGCGCAGGATCGCCATAGGCATAAAGCTGCTGCGGACGACCTAGCGCGGACTCCAACAGGTGCGCCTCGCGCACGCCGGTACCGCCGCCGTGTTCGGCAAGCTGCCGATCATGCAGGGCAAGCACGACGCGAATATCGAGCCAGACAACCACGAGCGCGTTCATCTATTCGGCAAGTTTGTGCAGCAAGGTACGGCGCTCACGCATGACCCGCTCAGCCACCTCCATCTGCTCGGCGAACACCGGATCGTAGGGAGTGAGTTTGATGCCGTCGGGCAGTTCGCTCAGGTACAAGGCATCGCCCTTGTTCAAGCGCAGGCGGGCAAGCAATTCTTTCGGCAAAACGACGCCGGCCGAATTGCCGATGGTGGTGATTTTGAGTTGCATGGAATGGCCTCCGTTACCTTAGTGGATTATAACATGTGTACATACAGTCTACCCAAAGAACCAGTAACACACCCCAATCGAGGCAAGCACGCCCGCCAGGTCCGCAAGCAGCGCGCAGCCGATGGTATGGCGAACGCGGCGAATTCCGACTGCTCCGTAGTACACGGCGACCACATAGAACGTGGTCTCGGTGCTGCCTTGCATGGTTGCGGCCAACAGCGCGGGGAAGCTGTCGACGCCCTGGCTGTGCATCGTATCGATCAACATTGCGCGCGCCGCACTGCCGGATAGCGGCTTGACCAGCGCTGTCGGTAATGCGTCGATGAAGCGGGTGTCCCAACCGGCGGCGTGGGTTAGCCAGCGCACGCCATCCAGTGCGAAATCCAGTGCGCCGGACGCGCGCAACACGCCGACCGCGCACAACATCGCCACCAGGTAAGGCAACAAATCGCGTGCGACTTCGAATCCTTGCTTGGCGCCTTCGACAAAGCTTTCGTAGACGGGTACTTTCTTCCATGCACCGGCAATCAGAAACGCGAGGATGATCGCGAACAGCACCAGGTTTCCGAGCAACGACGAAAACCCCGGCAAAGCCGACGCTGGCATCGACGCAAGCAAGGTGATAAAGCCGCCAAGCAACAGCGCAAAACCGAGCAGCCAAACGAGCACGACGGGATTCCACAGTTTCAGTTTCTGCATCAGCGCCACGCTCAGAAATCCGACCAACGTCGAAGCACTGGTTGCGAGCAGGATCGGAACAAACACCAACGTCGGATCGTGCGCTCCGGCTTGCGCGCGGTACATGAAGATCGTCACCGGCAGCAAGGTCAGTGACGAGGCGTTGAGCACCAGAAACAGGATCTGCGCGTTGCTCGCCGTATCCTCGCTCGGATTCAGGGTTTGCAATTCGCGCATGGCGCGAAGGCCGATGGGCGTAGCTGCATTGTCCAGCCCGAGCGCGTTCGCGGCGAAGTTGAGCGTAATCAAACCAATCGCCGGATGCCCGCGCGGGACGCCTGGCATCAAGCGCGCGAATAGCGGACCTAGTGCACGTGCCAGCAGGTCGACCAAACCCGCGCGCTGCGCGATATTCAGGAAACCCAACCACAGCGCCAAGGTGCCGAACAGCAGGATCATCACCTGCACCGACAGCGCCGCCATGTCGAACAGGCTGGCGACGATCGCGGCAAATACTTCCGCGTGACCGCCAATCAGCCATTGCGCAAGTCCAGCAACGGCTGCAATCAGGAAGAAGCTGAGCCAGAGGCGATTTAGCATGGATAATGGTGCGCCCTTTTTGGCCAAGCATCGCACACTACGGAGCGTCCATGTCCACACAAGCAAAAGGTTCGTTCGAGGTCCAGTTGAATCCACTCAAAACCTATAACGAAGACGCGAATGCCAGTCTCGCGCGCATGTCGCTCGACAAGCAGTTTCACGGAGACCTTGAGGCGACGAGCAAAGGCGAGATGCTCAGCGCCATGGGCAACGTCAAGGGTTCGGCCGGTTATGTCGCGATCGAGCGCGTGACCGGTACGCTGCACGGCCGCCACGGCAGCTTCACGCTTCAGCACAATGCCACCATGACGCGCGGCGAACCGGCTCTAAACATCATCGTGGTGCCGGATTCTGCAACCGATGGACTACTGGGCTTGGCCGGCACAATGGTGATCATCATCGCCGACGGCAAGCATTCCTACGAGTTCGATTACACACTGGGCGCTGGCGGCTGAAGAGCGCAAAACCCTCACTCGTCAGGCTTGGTCTTGGCCGTCCAATTCGAAGCGATAGCCCACTCCATAGACCGAGGAGATCGGATCGATCCCCAATTCGACCAGTTTGCGGCGCAGATTCTTGACGTGGCTGTCGATCGTGCGGTCACTGACGATGCGATGATCGCGGTAGGCCGCATCCATGAGCTGCTGGCGCGAGAATACGCGGCCCGGCTGCATCGTAAGTTTGTCGAGGATGCGGAACTCGACCGGCGTGAGCGCCAGTGCCTTGCCATGCACGCGCGCTTCGAAGCGTTCTGCGTTTAGTTCAATCGGGTTCATTTCGGGAGCCGTGCGCGCCGTGGCACGGCGCAGCACCGCCCGGATCCGTGCCACGACTTCGCGCGGACTGAACGGCTTGCAGATGTAGTCGTCAGCGCCGAGCTCCAGGCCGAGCAGGCGATCGATTTCTTCGACGCGCGCTGTCACCATCAAGACAGGAATTGTGGAAAATGTTCGTACCTTGCGGCAGATCGACAAGCCGTCCTCGCCCGGCAGCATGACATCGAGCAGGATCGCGTCCGGCGCGTATTCGCGCACCCAGTCAACCGCACCAGCGCCACTCGCCAATACACTGGCGCGGTAACCTGCGGCGTCGAGATAATCGCTCAGCAACGCCGCAATTTTCGGTTCGTCTTCGACGATGAGAATATGTGCACTCATGACGATTCCGACGCGATTGGCAAATCGACCACGACGCGAAGGCCGCCTAGCGCGGAAGGCTCGGCAGCGATGCAGCCGCCGTGTGAATCGACAATCGCGCGACAGATCGCCAAGCCAAGACCCACGCCGCCTGCGTTGCGGCTACGCGAATGTTCCACGCGGTAAAGGCGGTCAAACAAGCGCGGCAATGCGACATCCGGCACACCCGGCGAGGTGTCTTCGACGATCAATTGTGCGTGTCCAGCGCGTTCGGCCAGCACGATACGAATGCAGCCAGGGGCATCCGTATAGCGTCGTGCGTTCGCCAGAAGGTTGTCGAGCAACTGCGCCAAACGGCGCGCATCGCCGCGCACCCGTGGTGCAGCCGTCAGACTTTCTTCGAGCCTCAAGCCCGCATCAGCACAGACCGACCGCTGCAGTTCCACCGATTCGCGCACCAACTCGGCCAGGCCGAGTATCTCGAAGCGATACTCGAGCGCACCGGCATCCGCCAGGGAGAGTTGGTACAGGTCCTCGATCAGGCGTCCGAGACGCTCGCATTCGGCATGCAGCGAATCCAGCGCCTGCGGAGTGAGCGCGCGCACGCCATCCTGCAACGCCTGGATTTCTCCACGCAGGATGCTCAGTGGCGTGCGCAACTCGTGTGCAATATCGGCGCCCCATTGCCGGCGTGCTTCGCGATGCTTTTCAAGCGTCGCCGCAAGATGATTGAAGTCGCTCGACAACGCGCCGAGTTCGTCCCTGCGCGTCGCCGCAATGCGCTGCG
Source organism: Rudaea sp. (assembly GCA_039935035.1). Taxonomy (GTDB): domain Bacteria; phylum Pseudomonadota; class Gammaproteobacteria; order Xanthomonadales; family Rhodanobacteraceae; genus Rudaea. The sequence continues at coordinate 61,012 of JBDTLA010000178.1, forward strand.
CATAGTCGCCCGCAGCAAGCGCGCGCGTACCGGTGGTGAGCGCGCGCACCGGTGCGAGGAGCCAGCGCGCCAGGGCAAACGCCAACAACAATGCACCGACCAGTATCGCCACACCTGCCGCCACTGCGCTGCGCATTTGCGCTTGCGCGAAGGCCAGATCGGCAGCGCCGCTGAGTTGCGGCATCGGCGCGAGTTGCAGCGTCCCGATCTTGTGGCTTTCGAGCATGATCGCAATCGTTGCGGAATCGGCCGGGACGCGCGGATTTCCTGCAACGCGCTCACCGGCGCCGTCCAGCAACAACAGGCGCTGCATCATCTCCTGCGGTCCGTGCGCGCGTGCAGGCGGATGGTCCCGACGCAGCAGGGCGTAGTCGTGGTTTTCACGGTCATGTGGCTGCAGCGCGCGATCGTCCGGCGGCGCCAGGCGATCGGATTCATCGGGAGAACCTGGCTCGTGGCGCAACCCTCGTGGCTCGATAATCTGGCCAAAGCGCGCAGGGTCGTTACGCAGGAAATCCCAGCTGTGATGCTCGGCATATGCAGCAGCGAGCCGTGCGTTTGCAGGTGCCAGACGCTGCAGCGTCATGTTGTCGAGATAGTTCAGAAATCCGTGACGGAAACTGTGCTGTTGCCAGGCCGCAAAGCCGAACAACGCGAGCCCGCTGAGCAAGGCGAAAGCAAGAAAGAGGCGTTGCCATAGATGCAGGCGCATGTGCACAAAGATAGCTGCTGTGGCCACACAATAGGGCGTTCGGTAACGCAACGAAACGGGTGCGTGGCAATCTCCGCGATTTCTCCACAGTGTCTGCACCAGCCCTGCGCAATTCAGGCTTAACTTGAATGGCGCCGGAGAATCGGCTGGAACTTTAGGAGCACGCCATGAAAATCATACACCTGTCTGCCATTATGCTTGCCACGTTATTTTCCGTTGGTGCCGGCGCACAACCAATGCCACCGCATCCAGGATCGCGCGGACTGCCGTCCATGGAAGCACTGGCCACCGTGCCGAGCCTATCGGTGGCGCAGCAGATAGAACTGCGCAAGATCCTGATCCAGCGCCGTGACGCGCAGCAAGCCGCACGGGCCAAAACCCGCGCCGAGTTCGACGCGCTGCGCGTGAAAGGCCGCAACGAACGCGAACGCATCGACGACCAGACCAGCGAACAGTTGCGCAAGTTGCTCGGCGACGATGGCTATCGCCACTACGCTGAATGGGACTTGGACCACCACGGACGTAGGGGCGGCGTCGATCCGCACCCATCGATGCGACCACGTGGCGGTGGTCGTCATGGCCCTGACAATCGCGCGATGCCGCCCCCGTCGCCCAATGCAGCGGGCGATCACGGCACATCCGCTGGCCATCCCGCAGACTGATGCCCAGTCAAGCCACACAATCATGGTGTCGAACACTGGGCAACTATTCCGCTATGCCGCGCACTGCTCAACCACCTGAGCAGTCCGCAGCTGACGCGGTGACCGGAAGGCAGAGCGCTTCGGCCCATTCGCGCCGGCATTCCGGGAATCGGCGAACTGCCGCCTTGATGCACAAAAACTGGTTTGGTGCAGTCGAGCTGACGTGAGCATGCGGATGCGGAATACGGCACAATCGGCAGATGTTCGTGAAACCTTATTCCGCAGCCTGCGAGCGCAATCGCGAACCGATACTTTTCGTCTTGCGCGATTTCTTTGCCGACCGGCGCCATGTACTGGAAATCGGCAGCGGAACCGGCCAGCATGCCGTGCATTTTGCCGCGGCGCTACCACAGTTGGCTTGGCAAACATCGGAGCGTGGCGAGAACCTTTCGGGCATTCGTAGCTGGCTCGACGAGGCCGCGTTATCGAATACGCCGGCAGCCCTCGAACTGGACGTGACAACGAATTCCTGGCCACATGAATCGTTCGATGGCCTGTTCAGCGCAAACACGTTGCACATCATGAGCTGGGGTGATGTCGAAGTGCTTTTCTCCGCGCTCCCGAAGGTCACCACATCCAAAGCCAAACTGGCGATCTACGGGCCATTCAATTATGGCGGCCGGTTCACCAGCGACAGCAACGCGGCATTCGATGCGTCGTTGCGCGCACGCGCACCGCACATGGGCATCCGCGACGCGGCCGCGGTCGATGCACTGGCCGCTAGCGCAGGTTTCGCGTTGGTCGATGACATCGCCATGCCGGCCAACAACCGGTTGCGCTTGTGGCAGCGCACGCCGGGATGACTACGCCGATCCTGCTTTCGTGGAGCGGCGGCAAGGA
>JBDTLA010000179.1:0-10962 GCA_039935035.1 Rudaea sp.
GCGTCCACTTTCGCCGCGATGCCGCGATCGGCAACGATCTCGATGGCGTGATCGGCCAGCAGCACGTAGATAAGCACGCCGCTGTTGCGTTGGGTATCCCAGACACGCAGGTGTGCGAATACTTCATGCGCCCTTTCGCGTGGCATGGTCCCGCGCAAAAGCGGTCCAAGGCCCAATGCGCCTTCCGCCGCGAAACACACCTGTTCATGATGACGAAGTTCGCCCGCCGCCACGGTATGTTGAATCGCATCGAGCACGCGCTCGGGGAAGCGCCGGCGCGCGCTGCCTTCTGCAAACAGGTGCCGCGCAATGCGGGCAAGATTCATCTCACCAACTCCCCGATGCGCCGCCACCGGCGAATCCACCCAACGATCCGCCGCTGAAACCCCCGCTGCCGAATCCGCCACCGCCACCGCTAAAGCCACCTCCGCCCCAGCCGCCGAAGCCACCGCGCCCGGCAAATCCTCCACCGCCGCCGCCGAGCCAACCGAGAAGAAGGCCAATGAATACCGCCCCGATCGTGATTGGCAGCAATCCGCTGATAAACCAGCCGAGCCCGCCGGCGACCGCACCGATCAGGCCCGCGCGCGGCGCAGCCGGCACGCGGCCGAGGAAAGCGCGCGCCCACAGCACGACCATGCAAACGATGAATAGCGCGTTGAATGGATTTTCGGATTGCTGGCGATCATGGTCGCCAGTCAACGGCGGAGGCAGCTGTTCGCCGTCGATGAGTTTGGTCAGCGCCCCGACCGCGTCGTGAATGCCAGCGTAGAAATCGCCAGCGCGAAACTTGGGTGTGATGTATTCACGGATGATGCGGTCGGCCGCCGCGTCGGGAATCGCGCCTTCCAGGTCACGCCCAACCTCAATGCGCACGTGATGATCATCCTTGGCCACGAGCAACAGCAGGCCGTCCTGCGCCTGCTTATCGGTGCGCGACAACTTCCACGCATCGGTGACGCGGATGCTGTATTGGGCGATATCCTCCGGCTGGGTCGTCGGCAGCATCAGCACTGCCACGCGCGAACCCTTGCGCTGTTCCAGCGCAGCCAGTTCAGCAGACAGGTCCTGAACCTGTTGCGACGTAAGCGTATGCGTAAGATCCGTGACGCGTGCGGCGAATTCCGGAATCGGCTGCAGACCAGTATCAGCCGCAGACACCCCGCTACAAACCAGCAGCGCCAGCACGATGAACAGCGCAAAGAATTTCGACACGAATCGACGTGGATCGACGCGAATACAGCCAGATCGTTTCAAAACATTATCCGGGTTCATCGGCGCAAATCCGCGTCCAAGGCGCTTGGCTCCACTTCCGTGGAATCAATGCGCCGGCTGTGCGGGCGGCTGTGCCGGCGGTGCAGCCGGCTTGTTGAAATCCACCGTCGGTGCCACGGAAATGGCCTTCTCGTTTTCCACGGTGAAGTTCGCTTTCGGATGGTAGCCAAACATTTTCGCGGTGAGATTCTGCGGGAAGCTGCGTACCAGCACGTTGTATTCCTGTACCGCGCTGATGTAACGATTGCGCGCCACAGCGATGCGATTTTCCGTGCCTTCCAATTGCGCTTGCAGGGTCTGGAAACCGACGTTGGCCTTCAGATCGGGATAGTTTTCCGACACGGCCATCAGTCGCGATAGTGCGCTGGACAATTCGCCCTGCGCGGCCTGGAACTGCTGCAGCTTTGCGGCGTCGCCCAGATCGTCGGCAGTGATCGTGACCTTGCCGACCGATGCGCGCGCTTGTGCAACCTTGATGAAAACTTCTTCCTCGTGTTGCGCGTAGCCCTTGACGGTAGCGACCAGGTTCGGCACCAGATCGGCGCGACGCTGGTACTGATTGATCACCTCCGACCATGCCGCCTTGACCGCCTCGTCCTTGGATTGGATCGCGTTGTAGCCACAGCCGCCAAGCATGCATGCGCTGAGCAAAATCAAAACAATTCGTTGAATGTTCATCGTAAAACTCCTCAATTTCGGCAATTCGACATCATAACGGCGCGATGCGTGGATGGTCGCCCTCGCGCCGCTTGTTCCGCCGGGTCCATTCGCGCCGGGCCCACATGTTCAGGACTTCCACCAACGCGGAAAACGCCATCGCGACGTAAATGTAACCGCGCTGGATGTGCACGCCCGCGCCTTCGGCAACCAGTGCCACGCCAACCAGCAGGATGAAGGCCAGGGCCAGCATGCGCACCGCCGGATGGCGATCTATGAAATTGCCGACTGGGTCCGAAGCGAACAGCATCACGATCACGGCCAGCACGATTGCCGCGACCATGACCGGGATGTTGCGCACCATGCCGACTGCGGTAATCACCGAGTCCAGCGAAAACACGATGTCGATAAAGGCGATCTGCGTGATGATCCACATGAAGCTTGCTCCCGGCGCGCCCTCGGGCCGCACCTCGGGTTCGTTGAAGATGCTGTCACGGATTTCCATCGTGCCCTTGACCAGCAGGAACAAGCCACCGCCGATAAGGATCAAGTCGCGGATCGAAATGATCTGTCCAAACGCGATGAACAAACGCGCGTGGGTGTCGTCCATTCGGGCCAGGTGGGCGAGTACCATCAGCAGCCCGATGCGGGTCAGGCAAGCCAAACCGATGCCGAAGCGGCGAGCACGCGAACGCCGTTCCTCGGGCAGGCGACCAACGGCAATCGAGATGAAAACCAGATTGTCCACGCCGAGGACGATTTCCAGCGTCGACAGGGTCAGCAGCGCAATCCACAGCTGCGGGTCGGTCAGCATTTCCAACGGCACTCAACCTTGAGAAGAAACGTTCGCTTCATTGCGCGACATGCTGCCACAGGACAAGGCCCCAGCATAGCAACACGTTGAGCATCAGCACGAACACCGCAGCCGAGCCCATGTCCTTGGCCCGTCCGGCCAATTCGTTGAACTCCGGACTGACCTTGTCGACCACCGCTTCGATGGCGGAATTGAGCAATTCCGCGGAAAGCACCAGCAACGGGCTACCGCTCAACAGCGCTTTTTCGACCGCACCGTTGCCCAGCCACAACCCGGCCGGCACGAAAATTATGGACAAGTAAACTTCAAGCCGGAACGAGGCTTCATGCGTCCATCCGGCGCGCAGGCCTTGGTACGACCAGATGAGCGCCTTGTAGATCTGCTTCGGGCCGCGCGGCTCGGTGCTTGGCATTGCTGTTACCCGAAGATTACAGATCAGACGCCAGCGCTCGCGGGCGTATCGGCGGCAGTGATGTGCGTTGCGTGCCAGGACAGGTCGAGATCCTTGGCGCATTTGACGTCATCAAGGCGACGCACCGGCGTGGTGATGGGCGCATCTTTCATCGTCTGCGGACTTGTCGCGGAGAGTTGCAACAGTTCGCCCATCACTTCAACAAACTCGTCGAGCGTTTCCTTGGCCTCGGTTTCAGTCGGTTCGATCAGCAGGCATTCGGGTACCAGCAACGGAAAATAATTCGTCGGCGCGTGGATGCCGTGATCGAGCAGGCTCTTGGAAAAATCCAGCGCGGTGATACCGCTTTGCTTCTTCTGGCGCGCCACGCTGACGATGAATTCGTGACTGGCGCGCCGCTTCGGATAGGCCAGATCGAAGCCCTTCTCGGCCAAACGTTTGGCAAGATAATTAGCGTTTAACGTGGCGTATTCGGCGACACGTACCATGCCTTCGCGGCCGAGCATGCGTGCATACACGTACGCGCGCAGCAACACACCCGCATTGCCCGCGAACGTGGTCAGGCGGCCGATCGACAACGGACGATCTTTCTTGCGCACCCAGCGATACCACTGCTTGCCTTCCCCCGCGTGCGGGGGAAGGTGCCCGGAGGGCGGATGGGGGAGCGGTGAAGCCGCACTCGCAGAGGATCGGGTGACCGAGGCACTGCCTCCTTCAGTCCTGCGGACAGCTTCCCCCGCCCGCGGAGGAAGCGAATCCAAATCGACTTTTTCGATCATGGGAATCGGCAAAAAGGGTTTGAGCCGTTCGGAAACGCCCACGGCACCCGCACCCGGGCCACCACCACCATGCGGAGTGGAGAAGGTCTTGTGCAGGTTCATGTGGATGGCATCGAAGCCCATGTCGCCAGGGCGCACCTTGCCCAGGATCGCATTCAAGTTGGCGCCGTCGTAATACAGCAATCCGCCAGCGCCGTGTACCAATTTGGCAATTTCCACAATGCGACGTTCGAACACCCCGATCGTCGATGGATTGGTCAACATGATGCCGGCAGTTTTCGGGCTGAGCACCTTTTTCAAAGCCTCGACGTCGATATCACCGTCGGCCTGGGTCGGAATCTCGCGCACCGTGCAACCACACATCGAGGCGGTCGCCGGATTGGTGCCATGCGCCGCATCGGGCACGATGATTTCGGTGCGCTCCAGATCGCCGCGATGTTTGTGGTAGGCCATGATCATGGCCACGCCCGCCAATTCGCCTTGGGCACCGGCCATGGGCGACAGCGATACGCCGCCTTTCATACCCGTAACATCGGCCAGGATTTCCTGCAGGTCGTACATGCAGGCGAGGAACCCTTGCGACAGCGATTCCGGCGCATACGGATGTCGCGCCAGGAAACCGTCGAGCATCGCCAGCGAATTGCAGGCGCGCGGGTTGTATTTCATGGTGCACGATCCCAGCGGATAGAACTGGGTGTCGATCGAGAAGTTCTTGCGCGACAGATTCGTGTAATGACGCAGCGCCTGCAATTCCGACACTTCGGGCAGGCCGATCGGCGTCGTGCGGCGCAGCGCGGCCGGCAAATCATCCGGGATCGCGCCATCGCAGGTCATCTGTGCCGCAGCGCGGCGGCCGGGTTCGGAGAGTTCGAAGATCAGCATAAGTTTTGGCTGGGACTGTCGGAGGAAATGCGAGGCGTCGTATGATGCCATAACCGGGGCTTCATCGGCTCACGCGCGGCGCCCAACCCCAACCCACCCATGAGTGTCGAATGAGCGACCTGATTTGCGTGATCGTGCTTGGCCTGATCGAAGGCATCACCGAGTTCCTGCCGGTTTCCAGCACCGGCCACCTGTTGATTGCCGAACACTGGCTGGGTGCGCGTTCGGATACGTTCAACGTGGTCATCCAGGCCGGGGCGATCCTGGCGGTGACAATTTTGTACCGCGACCGTATCTGGCAACTGCTGACTGGCTTGCGCGACCGAGAATCACGCGATTACGCGCTGAAACTGACCGCGGCATTCGCGATTACCGCGGCACTGGGGTTCCTGATCACGCGCATGGACTTCAAGTTGCCGCAACGCGTTACCCCAATCGCATGGGCGCTGGTCATCGGCGGAGCGTGGATGCTCATCGCGGAATACTTTGCCGAGAAGCGCGCGGACAATGCACGGATCACGTGGACCGTCGCGATTCTCGTCGGCCTGGCGCAAGTGGTCGCAGCCATCTTTCCGGGTACTTCGCGTTCGGCCGCGACGATTTTCATCGCCATGCTCGCCGGCACCAGCAATCGGCGTGCGGCGACGGAATTCGCGTTCCTGGTCGGCATTCCGACCATGTTCGCGGCAAGCGGTTACGAACTGCTCAAGCAAATGAAAGTCGGCGCGCCGCATGAAAACTGGTCGGCGCTGGCAATCGCCTTCGTCGTATCGACCATCACCGCCTTTGTCGCCGTGAAGTGGCTGCTGGGTTATATCCGCGACCACCGCTTCACGGCGTTTGCGGTCTACCGCATCGTGCTCGGCGCGGCCTTGCTGTTGCTGATGCCCGGAGGCTGAAAATACCGTCGTCACGCCGACGCGCAACGCGTCGGTTGCCTGCCACCAGAGGATTCCCCCAGGAATTGACGCATGCCGGCGCTTGATCGGGTACTCTTGGCCGCTGGGTCGCGGCAGAGGGGTCGCGACCTTTATCGTTCAACCACGGCCACGGAGCCGCTATGTCGAATTTGAATCCCACTATTTCGAATAATCGTTCGTTTTTCACCGTCTTCATGATCGAGCTTTGGGAGCGCTTCGGCTTCTATGGCATGCAGGCGCTGATCGTCTATTACATGGTCCAGCGTCTTGGCTTCGACGACACGCGTGCCAACCTGGTATGGGGTGCCGCTGCGGCGCTGATTTACGTGGCTCCGGCCATTGGCGGCTGGGTCGGCGACCGGATTCTCGGCACGCGTCGCACCATGCTGATGGGCGCGATCATCCTGGCCATCGGCTACGGCCTGATGACGATACCCAGCGAAAATACCTGGATGCTGTTCGGCGCGCTCAGTGTGATCGTGGTCGGTAATGGCCTGTTCAAGCCCAACGCCGGCAATCTGGTACGCAAGATCTACGAAGGCGACGACTCCAAGATCGACAGTGCGTTCACCATGTACTACATGGCCGTGAATATCGGATCGACCGTATCCATGTTGCTGACGCCTTGGATCAAGGACTACGTCAACACCGCCTACCACAATGAATTCGGCTGGCACGCGGCTTTCGGCGCGTGCTGCGTGGGCCTGCTCATCGGCCTGGTCAACTACTACTTCATGCACAAGGCAATGCAGCACATCGGCTCGGAACCGGACCAGCGCCCACTCAACGTGAAGTATGTGCTGATGGTGCTTGGTGCAGGCATTGTGTGCATGATCGGCGCGGCCGTAGTTTTGCAATATCAGGAGATCGCGAAGATTTTCGTGTATGCCGCCGGCGTCGTGCTGCTTGGAATCTTCACCTACCTGATTGCCAAGAGTCACCGCGACGAGCGCGCCGGCCTGATCGCCGCGTTGATCCTCACGGTTCAGACAATTTTCTTCTTCATCTTCTACCAGCAGATGTCCACGTCGCTGGCGCTGTTTGCGCTGCGTAATGTGGATTGGAGCTTCAACATATTCGGGACGCACCTGTGGGACTGGTCGCCGGCCCAATTCCAGGCCTTCAACCCGATCTGGATCATGTTGCTTTCGCCCATTCTGGCGTTTCTGTATACGCGTGCCGGCAAGCGCGGTGGCGACTTGTCCATCGCTACCAAGTTCGCCTTGGGTTTCGCAGCCGTGGCCATCGGCTTTTTCATCTACGCCGCGGCTGCGCATTTCCAAACCATGCCGGGCAAGACGTCTTCATGGGTGATGGTATGGGGCTATGGTGCGTCTTCGCTTGGCGAACTGCTGGTCAGCGGCCTGGGCCTGGCAATGATCGCGCGCTATGTTCCCGCGCGCATGGGCGGTTTCATGATGGGCGCTTACTTTGTCGCGTCAGGCATCTCGCAATATCTGGGCAGCGTGTTCGCCAATTTTGCCGCCGTGCCGCAAGACATTACTGATCCGCTGCAAACCATGGGCATCTACACCACGCTGTTCTTCTGGCTGGGCGTGGCCGGCGTCGTCTGCACTGTGATAGCGCTGATTCTGGTATGGCCGATGAAACACCTGTCGGCAATCCACCATGCCGCGACCAAAAGCGGACTGGCTGGCGCGTTGCCAACCGTGCGTTCCGAGCAATAAACCTGTAACGACACTGCCGCCTCAGGCGGCAGTGTCGGTCTCGCGGGCCGTAACGCGCGCCGCGGGTCTGCGAAGTCCTGCTTGATCAAATTCGACTATTCATGCGGCGATCATGCAAGCGCCGCTGCCTGCATCAATCGACGACGTGAAACTGCACGTTGTCCACCCACGCCGTTCCTGCGTCGAGCAGCGTTACGCCGATTGTAAGTCGCTGCATTTGCGGTGTGATCTTCAGGCGCACGCTGTCGCGCTGCCAATCGTGCGTGCCGGTCAATCCGGGCGAATACTCCAACCCGTTTGGCGTATAGCCGTTGATGAATAACTTCCAGCCATCGACTCCGACATCGCTGGATTTCAACATTGCCGACAACTCGACCGTTTTGCCCGCCAATCCAGCGATCGGAAGATCTTGAACCAGCGACCCAAAGACTTGCGGCTGCGTGCGCGTGATTCGAAAGCTGCCGTGGCCGGCGAACACGACTTTTGAATCGATGGCCACGCCGTAGGATTTTGGCCCGGCATGTTGCAGAAACTGCCAGCCGGGAAAGTCGCCAGTCGAAGCTGCCTGCTCGAAGTCACCGTTGACGACCGTCGCGACGTTGCTGGTCACGGTTTTTGTGGACGCCGTCGTCTGGCTTGGGGTTGCAGGGTTTTCGTGGCCGCACCCGGCCAGTGCGACAACGAAGCTCAAGACTGCCAAACGAAACTTCATGCGAATTCCCACGTTGCGAACAAACCCAGACATTACCACGGCACCGAGCTTGTAGAGCGCTGCTAGTAGCTCCTCTCCATTCAGGAGAGGGCTGGGAGAGAGATGGTGCGAATGCGTGCGAACCGAAAGCCACTTTGTTGGACCATTGCATCGAAACTGACACTATCCCCACCCAACCATCCCCTTGAAGGAGATGGCAAACGCGATGCGGTGCGGAACTAAGCAGCACTTTGGGTACACTAGGCACATCGCGTGGTGAAGCAACACGCGCTAGCGACCAACGTTTTCGCCCCAACCCGGACGCATCCCATGGAACGCCTGACTGCACGCGAGTTGTTCGACAAAGTCGGAGAGCGCATGGCCTTGCGCTGGGTCGCCGGACGCCAAGGTGAAAATCGCGCCATCGTACCCGCAGAAAAGCAGGCGCGGCGTCCTTCACTGGTCGGCTATCTCAACACCATTTATCCGAACAAGGTCCAGATCATCGGCGGCGAGGAGCTGATCTGGCTCGATGGCCTGGACCCACGCCAACGCTGGGAAATGGTTCAGAAAATAGTCGGTTTCCAGCCAACCGCGTTGATCCTGACCAAGGATCAGAGCGTGCCTCCGGACCTGCGTGATGCCGCTGACGAAACCGGAACACCGATCTGGCTCAGCGGCTTGCGCGGACACGAATTGCTGACCTACCTGCAGTACCAACTCGCGCGCGTGCTCGCACGCAAAGTCACGCTGCACGGCGTGCTGATGGAAGTCTATTCGATCGGCGTGCTCATCACTGGCGAATCCGGATCGGGCAAAAGCGAGCTCGCCCTGGAATTGATTACCCGCGGCCATCGCCTCGTCGCCGACGACGCGCCAGAACTGGCCCAGATCGCGCCCGACGTGATCGACGGCTCATGCCCGGAGATGTTGCAGGATCTACTGGAAGTCCGCGGACTCGGCATACTCAACGTGCGCGAAATGTTCGGCCACACCGCGGTGAAGCCGTCCAAATATCTGCGCCTGATCGTGCACCTGGCCACCACCCCGCGCGCCGCCGATGCCGAAGACGGCCTCGAACGCATCTACGGCGACAATAGCTACCGCGAAGTGCTCGACACCAAGATTCCGCAGACCACCATCCCCGTCGCCGCCGGCCGCAACCTCGCCGTATTGATCGAAGTCGCCGTACGCAACCACGTCCTGAAAACCAAAGGCATCGACCCCGCGCAAACCTTTCTCGATCGCCAGGCGCATCAGATGCAACGCCAGGCACCGTGGTGAGGAACCCATCGATGTCGACCGAAAGCGATAATGCCAAATCCATGAGTCCGACGCGCCTGGTTGTGGTCAGCGGCATGTCCGGATCGGGCAAGACGATCGCCTTGCGCGCGCTGGAAGACCTGGATTTCTACTGCGTGGACAATTTGCCGGGTGCGTTGCTGCCTGCGTTTGTCGCCGAAGTGAAGCATGCGCAAACCGGGCTGCATCCGCGCATGGCGGTGGGCATCGACGTGCGCAATCGCGCCAAACATCTGGATCAGTTGCCGCGGGTTCTGGCGGAACTGGCCAGTGCGGGTATCGAACATCAATTGATATTCCTGGATGCGCGCGACGATGTCTTGGTCAAGCGCTACTCGGATACGCGCCGCCGGCATCCGCTGACCGGTGAAGGCGTGTCGTTGAGCGATGCCATCGCGCGCGAGCGCAAATTGCTCAAACCGCTGGCATCGATCGCCGAACGCGTGATCGACACCGCCGATTTGAACGTGCATCAGTTGCGCCGGTTGATCGCGACCGAATTGGGCATGGCCGGTGGGCCGCTGTCGCTGTTGTTTGAATCGTTCGCGTACAAACGTGGCTTGCCGGTCGATGCAGACTTTGTGTTCGACGCGCGCTGCCTGCCGAATCCGCACTGGGATGCGCACGTACGCCCATTGTCGGGCCGCGACGCTGCGGTGCGCGCATGGCTGGATGCAAAACCCGAGGTTGCGCAATACCTGCAGCAAATCCGCGAATTCCTCGATATCTGGCTGCCACGATTCGAGGCAGAGAACCGTTCCTACGTCACCATTTGTGTCGGCTGCACCGGTGGTCGCCATCGCTCGGTATACTTGTGCGAACGCCTGGCCGAACATTTTCGCGCCAGCCGCGAACAAGTGCTGACGTTTCATCGGGAGTTGGAGTGAGCAAGAGCTGGGCACAAAATCCATGAGCGTCGCCATCCTGTTGCTCACGCACGACACCATGGGCGACGCACTGATCGCAACCGCGCGGCACATCCTGGGACGCATGCCGCTGGCACTCGAAGCGCTGGCGATTCCACCGGGGACGGATGTCGCCGGCGCGCAGCGCAATGCCGCCGGGCGCGTGCGCGCATTGGATTCTGGCGACGGCGTGTTGGTGCTGACTGATGTGTACGGTGCCACGCCGAGCAACGTCGCGGAAACACTCGACAATCTGGGCGTCGAAATTCGGCGCGTGTCTGGCGTGAATCTGCCGATGATATTGCGCGTACTCAATTATCCCGAACAATCGTTACCCGAACTGGCGCAAACCGCAGCCAGTGGCGGTCGTGCAGGAATCCTTATCGGCCATGCTTGAACGCGAAGTCTCCATCACCAACAAACTCGGCTTGCACGCGCGCGCGTCGGCCAAACTCGTACAACTTTTGCAGGGATTCAAGGCCGACGTGTGGCTCGCGTTTCGCGGCCGCGAAGTCAATGCGAAAAGCATCATGGGCGTGATGATGCTGGCCGCCGGCGTCGGCAGCCAGATCACGTTGCGTACCGATGGTCCGGACGAAGCCGCTGCGATGGAGGCTATGGCTGATTTGTTCGCACG
>JBDTLA010000180.1:0-46964 GCA_039935035.1 Rudaea sp.
ACCTGAAATCCCGCAAACGACTGGCTGACCGGCATCACTTCGATGCGATTGATGTTGAGGTGTGCCGGTAGGTTGGCGATCCACCAGATCGTTTGTGCGATGTCGTCGCCGGTGATCGGGTGCGTGCCAGCATAGAGTTTGTCGGATGCAGCCTGATCGCCGCCAGTACGCACCAGGGTGAATTCGGTTTCGGACATGCCCGGCTCGACGCTCGTCACACGCACGCCGGTGCCGTGCAGGTCGCAGCGCAGGCAGAGCGAGAACTGGGTGACGAAGGCCTTGGTGGCGCCGTAGACATTGCCGCCGGTGTACGGATACGTTGCTGCGACGGAGCTCACGTTGACGATCATGCCGCGGCGTTCGACCAGACTTGGCAACAACTTGTGCGTGAGTGTGGCCAGGGCGGTGACGTTGGTATCGATCATCTGCTGCCATTGCGCCAGATCGGCGCCTTGCGCCTTCGCGGTACCGAGCGCGAGTCCGGCGTTGTTGACGAGCACGTCGATGTTGCGGAAGTTCGGCGGGAGTGCGTCGAGCGCCGCTTGCATGGCATCCGCGTCACGGATGTCGAATACCGCCGCGTGCACGCAATCGGCATCGAATTGCTCAACAAGCTCGGCGAGGCGCTCGGCGCGTCGTGCGCAGGCAATGACGCGCCAGCCGGCAGCCGCAAAACATTTGGCGGTGGCAGCACCGAAGCCTGCGCTCGCACCGGTGATGAGGATGGTTTTGGCTGACATGACGATGTCTCGAGGCAAAAATCCAAAGATACACGATCCAGCCATCTGGAGTGGAGGGAGCACGCGAGGTAGCAGTGTGACCGGCCTTACATAAACTTCACCTGCAACAGCGTATCAAGGGCACATCGTTGCGCGCGGAGATGCACCATGAATGTTCGTATCCTGTTTTGGTTGGCATTGCTGTTGGCTGCACCGGCAATTGCCCAAGTCCCTGCCGATATGCGCCTCACCCCATTCGGCAGCGCGACGTTTTCCAGCCCGGTCGCCATACGCAGCCCACACGATGGCAGCGGCCGCGTATTCGTGGTTGAACGCGGCGGCAGCGTGAAAGCGCTGGATCGTAACGGCGTGGGGCTTGGCACCTACATCACCGTTGCGATTACCGACAACGGCGAGCAAGGCCTGCTGGGCATGGCGTTCGATCCAAACTACGGGCGCGATCCCGGCCAACCCGGATACGGCGACTTTTACCTTGCGTTTACCGCGCCGGGCAGCGATCCGAAGCTCGGTGCATTGCCCGACCAGGTCGTGCGTCGCTTCACCGTCAGCAACCCGGTGTCGAATGATGCCTCCGGCGCGAGTGCGGTGGACGTGATCCGCATTCCGGACCTGTATCCCAATCACAACGGCGGCGATATCCATTTTGCTGCGGATGGCTTTCTGTATTACGGCATGGGCGACGGCGGCAGCGGCGGCGATCCGAACGGGTTCGCGCAATGTCGGTGGAAGAAAGCTGCCGATGGTACGCCAGCCAATTGCGGCACAGTGCCTAACGGCCAAGCCGCATACTATTTGCTCGGCAAGATGATGCGCCTGGATGTACACCACACCACGCCTGCGCCGACTCCTGCCAACCTGTGTGGCGCGCCGAACCGCGGCCCTGCGCAATACGCGATTCCGGACGACAATCCCTATGCGCTAGCGGCAAATCAGTGCGCGGAAATCTGGCTATATGGATTGCGCAATCCGTTTCGCTGGAGCTTCGATCGCGTGAGCGGCGATCAATGGATTGCTGACGTGGGTCAAAACCTGTACGAAGAAGTTGACTTGCGAACAGCGGGATCCGCCGACTCGCGCAACTACGGCTGGAACCTGTGCGAAGGGTCGCACTACTACTCCGCATCAGGCAGCGGCACGTGTGCCGCAACGACCCTGTCGACCGCGCCAATCCTGGAATACGATCACTCCGGCGGGCGTTGCGCAATCATTGGTGGATTTCGTTATCGCGGACCGATCGGCGCATTCGATGGCACGTACACGTTCAGCGATTCGTGCGGACAGCACGTTTATTTTTTGCATCAAGGCGTCGCCGCATCGAGTTGCCCAAGTGGTTTCAACGTGATTGCCAGCGGTTGGGTATGTACGCAGTTTTCCCCGCTATCCGGGCCCAGCACCCTCGGCTCGCCGTCCAGTTTCGGCGAGGACCAGGCCGGCAACCTTTACGTTACCAGCGTCACCGGTTCGGCCCCAATTTACAAATTCACCTCGGCCGATTCGATCTTTGCGGACAGCTTCGATTGGTAGTCGCTACGGATTCGACGCCTGCTTCATCGGAATCGCCTTGATGCCGTTGTCGGCGAGGATTTTCTTGGTTGCTTCGGTGTCGCTGGCGTTGGCGTAGGGACCAACCATGACGCGATTCCAGGTCTTGCCGTTGATGCTGATCGACTGGACTTGCGCGATCACGCCCAGCATGGCGAGTTTCGCCTTGGCCTCGTCGGCGGCGCGTGGATCGGTATAGGAACCGGCCAACAGCACGTAGTGCCCGCTCGCTTGCTGTGCCGGAGGCGCCGAGGGTGCCGAGGGTCCCGTCGTCGTAGCAGTGGCTTGCTGGCGTTGTTGCTCGGCCTTTGCTTTGGCTGTCAATTCGGCATCCGGGATGACCACTTCCATTTCCGGCAACACCGAATAGAAATCGTAGGTCTTCTTCGGCGCGGGCGGCGGCGTATTCGCGTCGGCAAGCGCCTGATCACCATCCTTCGGCGCGGTGGCCGCGGCATTGGGTTGCGGCAGGTTCTGGCGGCGCAACATCGGCGCCCAATCCTTGATCAGCACCAGCGCAGACAAGGCCAGGCCGAGCAGCACGCCCAATCCCAGCCAGACCCATGCAGGCCACGCATGGCGATCATTCTCGCGATAGGCTTGTTTGTTGTTCTTGTTCGACATTACATTTTCTCCGGTGCGGATACGCCGAGCAGATCCAGACCATTGGCCAGGACCCGCTGCGCGGCGGCAATCAGGCTCAGGCGCGCATCGCGCAGGTTGACATCGTCGACGATAAAAGCGTGGGCGTGATAGTACGCGTGCAGCGCCTGCGCCAAATCGCGCAAATACGCGGCGATCAGATGCGGTTCAAGGTTCACCGCGGCGGCTTCGACTGTTTCCGGATAGCGCGCGATCTGCGCCATCAACGCCATTTCGTGTTCGTTGTCGAGCAATGCGAGGTTGGCCAGGCCGTTGTCGCAATTCCATGCATGGCCGCGCTCGCCCAGTTGGCGCATGACGCTGCTGACGCGCGCGTGTGCATACTGGATGTAGTACACCGGATTGTCGTTGCTCTGCGAACGCGCCAGATCGATGTCGAACACCAGTTGCGAGTCGCTCTTGCGTGCGATCAAAAAGTAGCGCGTGGCGTCACGGCCGGCTTCCTCGATCAGGTCGCGCAGCGTCAGGTAGCTACCGGCACGCTTGGACAGTTTCACTTCCTCGCCGCCGCGCATAACCGTGACCATCTGGTACAGCACGTAATGCGGCCAATCTTTCGGAATGCCTGCGTCCAGCGCCTGCAGGCCGGCCTTGACCCGCGTCAGCGAACCGTGATGGTCCGAGCCGAGCACGGTCACGGCGTTGGCGTAACCACGCTGCCATTTGCTCAGGTGATAGGCCACGTCCGGAATGAAATAAGTGAAGGTGCCGTCGGACTTGCGCATAACGCGGTCCTTGTCGTCACCAAAATCGGTGGAGCGCAGCCATAGCGCGCCGCCTTCCTCGTAGGTGTGTCCGTGGGAAACCAGCTCGCGCACGGTTTCATCAACCTTGCCTTCGGCGTACAGCGAGGACTCCAGAAAATATACATCGAAGCCAATGCCGAACGCTTTCAGATCCAGATCCTGTTCGCGGCGCAGCCAGGCAACCGCGAATTCGCGGATCGCATCGATGTTGTCCGGGTCTTTCGCACCCGTCACCGTGTGTCCTTCCACGTCGACACTGTCGCCAGCCAGATAGGCCCGCGCCACGTCGGCGATGTAATCGCCGCGATAACCGTCTTCTGGCCAGCCGGCATCATCCGGGGCAATTCCGCGCACGCGCGCCTGCGTGGAGACGGCCAGATTGTGGATCTGCACGCCGGCATCGTTGTAGTAAAACTCGCGCTTCACGCTCCAGCCGCTCGCATCCAGCAGCCGCGCCAGGCAATCGCCCAGCACGGCGTTGCGGCCGTGGCCGACATGCAGCGGGCCGGTCGGATTGGCCGAGACAAATTCCACTCCCGCAATGCGGCCGGCACCGCTGTTATTGCGTCCGTAATTTTCTTGCGCGGCAAGAACCTGGCGCATTTCAGCGTGGTAGGCACCGGCGGCAAGAAAAAAGTTGATAAATCCGGGGCCGGCTATCTCCACCTTGGCCACGTGCGCGTGCGCCGGCATGGCGGCGACCAGCGCTTCGGCCACAGCACGCGGACTCTTGCGCGCAGGCTTGGCCAGCAGCAACGCTACATTGGTGGCGAAATCGCCGTGCTCGGGATTGCGCGTGCGTTCGATCACGAATGGCACATCGGCATCAGCAGGCAACAGCGATTGCTTCCGCAAGGCGTCAATGGCCTGCGCGACGATCTGACTGAGAGGTTGTTTCACGAGATAGTCCGGAGATTCGAACGCTATTGTAGTCGGCGCACGGTCCAATCAGAAAGCGCCGGCTTACCAATGCTTCGCGCAAGCCGATCTGAACTATGCGCGGCAAGTGGCTGATAGCAATGGCTTCCGCATGGCGCTCGCTGCCTGTGGATAACTGTGTGGGTAGTTCATTCAGCCCGGTCTGCGCAGGCCGGTTCCGCGGCGTGCCGGATTACCTGGAGAAATGCCTAAAATCAGCCTAACATACTGTTGTGCAAGTATTTATTTCATGTTAGCCACCGCATGAACAAGGCAACAATGCAGCATTTTTTGCAGATGTTGCATTGTGTATAAATTCACGACGTAACTGCCTGTCCCGACGTGAAATTTTCGTAGCAGGTCGTGCGAAGACCCGTGCCAGTTTTATCAGGCTGGTGGCATCGTCAACGCCCGGCTTGCAGCCGGAAACGCGCAAGCACGTGGCAGACACCATAGAACTCAGCCGTGAATTCAGCGACATTCCCCGAGCGAAAGCCGTCCGCAAAACACGCATAGGCAAAGAGATTGAAAATTCTCGGCACCTCGCCAAGGCAGTCACGCTCGATGGCGCGCTGTGCCTTGCTTTGGCCGCAGTGCTTGGCGGTGAATGGGCACAAACAAGGTGAAGCCGCGCCCTAGCCCATTTTGGCAACGATCTGGCGGAAGGCGGACAACACTTGATCGCCGTTGCGCGGTTCGGGCACGCTTTCACGCAGTTGCTGAATCATCTGCCGCATCGGCTCGGTATTGGCTTGCTTGGCCGAAGCGAAAGTTAACCGGCCCGCTACAGAACTGAAGCGGTGCAGGTCGAAGAAATAGTGCTCCTGCCCGCGCGTCAGGAAACCCAGCACCGGCTGGGCCGATTCGGCGTTACTGGTATCGCGATGACTGCGCATTTCGCGCTCCAGGCACAGGCGCTCGGCGCTGGCCATGAATAGCGGAAACGCCTCGGCCACGTTGGCCGTATCCAGATCCGCGGCAACCAGGGCCAGATCCAGCGCATCGACGATGCGATGGTCCTGGCGCCAGTTTTCGATGTGCTTGTCGAGCTTGATTTCGAGCTTTTGTGCCAGCGCACCGCCGGATTGCATCACCATGTCGGCACTGTTGTACTCCAGCGCCGGTGGTGGCGGCCGCGCATCGAATGTGCTGCCGGCGATCATCAATTCAATGGCGATGAAGACTTCTGCATCCGCTTCATGGCTGAAACCGCAAGCGTGCATGATGCGAAATGTTTCTTCGATACTGGCGCGTTCATTGCTGCCGATGCCCGCCTCGAACTCGGGTACTTCGCGTTGACGCAAGTCGTGCGCAGCAGCGAACAGCGCCAGCAAAAACCAATCGCGCAGGCTCAGCGCATCCAGACCAATCGTGTCGATGAGGCGTTCCACGCGCGGACCAAGAATTTCGAAAATATGATTTTCGTTGTGATAGTCGTGGAAATCCTCGCCCCAGGTGCCATGCCGGTAGGCCAAGCGGCAAAATGCCATCAACACGGCATCTTCGGCAGCGCGCACGGGTGCCGTGGGGCGCGCAGCAATCAGCGTCGCGAAACGCTGGCGCCGATGATCCAGCAGGGCCAGCAGTTCCGGCCGACGTTCGGCCACGAGCGCACGCGCGGTCTCCGGATCCGGAACCAGCGCCTCGATCGCGTCAGCGGAATATTGTTTGGGGTATTTGAAAATCACAGCCGGCAAGCGTCCTCCCTGCGGCAGTATAGCCCGGATGCGGCGGAGCGCGATGCGGTGTTTTAAATCATTCCGCGCTCGGCCATCGACAGCGGCGTTCCGCTGCCGACGATGAAATGATCGAGCACGCGCACCGCAATCAGGGCGAGCGCGCGCTTGAGCTCGCCGGTGATGTCGCGGTCGGCCTGGCTGGGTTCTGCGACTCCGGAGGGATGATTGTGCGCGAAGATCACCGCGGCGGCATTGTGCGCCAGGCAGCGGCGCACCACCTCGCGCGGGTGCACGCTGGCGCCGTCAATGGAGCCACGAAACAATTCCTCGCAGGCGATCACGCGGTGGCGCGTGTCGAGAAACAGGCAAACGAATACCTCGTAGGGATACGCGCCGATGCGGGCGCGCAAATAGTCGCCGCAGGCGCGCGGATGGGTCAGCGCATCGGGTCGTTGCAGATCGCTGGCCAGATATCGTCGGCCCAATTCCAGCGCGGCATGAACTCGGCAGGCCTTGGCCGCACCCAATCCGGGGTGGCTGGCCAATGCGGCGGGTTCAAGCTCGAGCAGCGCTTTCAGGTTGCCATGCCGCGACAACAACTCGCGGCCCAGATCAACCGCGGTCTGGCCGCGACGCCCGCTGCCAAAGAACAAGGCGAGCAGCTCTGCGTCGGACAAGGCGCTCGCGCCGCGCGCCAGCAATTTCTCGCGTGGTCGTTCTTCGGCTGGCCAATCCATGATCGTCATGCGACCAATTTGACCGATTGTGCCTGCCTGCGTCAGCCGGCAGGCGCTGGAATTCCGGTAAGCTATCGGCTCGATTCCCTGTCGGTGTTTTCCTACATGACGGCAGCAGCCTTGACCGATCTGCGTATTCTGCTTGGCGTTGCCGGCGGCATTGCCGCATACAAGGCCGCCGACCTGACGCGACGCCTGCGCGATGCCGGGGCGCAAGTACGCATCGTGATGACCGCCAATGCCGCGCGTTTTGTCACTCCACTCACTTTCCAGGCCCTTTCAGGCGAACCGGTGCGCACTGGTTTGTGGGACGAGGCCGCCGAAGCCGCGATGGGACATATCGAGCTTGCCCGCTGGGCCCAACGTATCGTAATTGCCCCGGCCAGTGCAGACTTGATCGCGCGCCTGGCCCACGGCCTGGCCAATGATTTGTTGACGACCCTGTGTCTGGCCAGCGAAGCACCTTTGGCGATTGCGCCGGCCATGAACCAGCAAATGTGGGCGCATGCCGCGACCCAATCAAATATTGCCTTGTTGCGCGAACGCGGCGTTGCGGTGCTCGGCCCAGATTCCGGAAGCCAGGCCTGCGGCGAGTTTGGTGCCGGACGTCTGCTCGATCCGGACCGCATCGTCGCGGAATTGGCTGCGTTGCATGGGCCCAAGGTCATGGCCGGCGCACGCGTGCTGGTCAGCGCCGGGCCGACGTTCGAGGATATCGATCCGGTGCGCTTCATCGGCAATCGCAGTTCCGGACGCATGGGTTTCGCGGTTGCCCAGGCCGCCGCCGAGCAAGGTGCGCAAGTACGCCTGATCGCAGGGCCGGTGAATCTGGCCACCCCTCCCGGAGTCACCCGCGAAGACGTACGCAGCGCGCGCGAAATGCATGCGGCGGTAATGCACCACGCGCCGGATTGCGACATCTTCATCGCCGCCGCTGCGGTCGGCGATTACCGACCCGTGCAGCCCGCTGCGCAGAAACTGAAAAAGCAGGGACGCGCGTTGACCCTGACTCTCGACCAGAATCCCGACATAGTGGCCAGCGTCGCAGCACTGAAACGCAAGCGTCCGTTCGTCGTCGGGTTCGCCGCGGAAACACAGAATCTGGCCGCACACGCGCGCACCAAGCTCGTGGCCAAGAAGCTGGATCTGATCGCCGCCAATCGGGTCGGCAATGGCGCCGGGTTCGACAGCGCCGAAAATGAACTGCTGCTGCTGTGGCCGGGCGGCGAAGCGCAACTGCAGCGCGCCAATAAAGCGGTGCTGGCGCGAGAATTGCTGGCCTGTATCGCCAGCTTGCGCGAGGCATGGCCCAAACCGAACAAAACCCGAGACCCAAAGCGGTGATCGACGTTGAACTGAAAATCCTCGATGCGCGTGTTGGCAAGGAAATTCCCTTGCCGGCCGCGGCGACGGCAGGTTCTGCCGGGATGGACCTGCGTGCGCTTCTCGATGCGCCACTGGCGCTGCAACCCGGTGCCAGCGCACTGATCCCCACCGGCATCGCCATTCATATCGGCGATCCAGGCTACTGCGCGATGATTCTGCCACGCTCCGGTTTGGGCCACAAACACGGCATCGTGCTCGGTAACCTGATCGGTTTGATCGATTCAGACTATCAGGGCCCATTGATGATTTCGTGCTGGAACCGGGCGCAATCGACCTATACCATTGCGCCCGGGGAACGTATCGCCCAGATAGTGTTTGTCCCGGTTGCCCGGGCCGGCTTTCGGGTCGTCGAAGAATTTGCAACCAGCCAGCGTGGCGAAGGTGGATTCGGTCACACCGGGGCGCAATGAGCGCACACCGGTCACTCGGCAATGGTGCGCAGGAGTAGCGTCACGAGCATGAACGAACCAGACGACAAATCGTCGGCCACGAAGCGTGGCTTCGGCGGCACCAGGTTCCCGAGTGGTTCGGCGCCTTTGCGCGACTCGCGCACGCTCTATTTTGCCGGCGCCTGCGTGTTGCTGGTTGCCGGCGCATTCTGCATCTGGCAGAGCTGGCTGATATTCAGTCGCGACAGCGGCGCAGCGCAGATCGAAAGCGTGACCACTTGGCAGCGCCAGGCGCTTGAGAAATTTGTCGCCGATACGCGCGTGCGCGTCGGCGCGGCCGTAGATAGCGTCCCGGTCACAACCGCACTTGCCCAAGGCGGCGACGATGCACGCAGCGTCGCGGCGCAGGCGGTGAAGCAGGCATTGCCGGATTTGGTCACCATCGAGTTCTTTCGCCCGGATCTCAATGATGTGCTGAGCAGCGATTTCGCCAAGTTTGGCTACACCAAGGCGGCGTTGCTCGTACAAAGCCAACACAATCAACGCGGCGCGCCGCTGCAATCGCAGATCGACGCACAAAAGAAACGCCACCTCATTTTCGCCCTGCCGGTATTGCACGACAAACAGACCGTGGCTTATGCCTTCGTCCAGTTGCCATACGAGCCACTGCAACAGCTGTTTCGACAACCACATCTGTCAGATGCACGCATGGATCTGCGCCAGGGCGATGGTCGCGGCGACTTGCTGCTCGAAAGCATCGGCAATTTGGATACGCGCAGTTCGCTGAGCGACCCCGGCATTGCGATCCCCAACAGCATGTTCCGCATCGGCAGCGTCCCTGAAGAGTTTTACATAGCTTTACCCGACACATTGTGGGTCACACTGCCGTTGAGCCTGTTGTTGCTGGCCGTAGCGATGCTCGCGTTTTACGCGCGCAAGGTGGGGGCGCAGGCAGCACTGGATCGCCTTTACGGCCGCAAGCGTGCATCAGCAGGTAGCGAGCCCACCATGGCCGAAGCATTGGCATTGGCGCCGGCCACGGCCAAAGTTGCGCCTGCTGCGGCAGCCGAGGCCAAACCGGCGGCCTCCAAAGTGCCCGTGGATCGCAGCATCTTCCGCGCCTACGATATTCGCGGCGTGCTGGGCAAAACCTTGAATGCCGACATAGCCCGTCAGATCGGCAGCGCCATCGGCAGCGAAGCGCAACAGCGCGGCTTGAGCGAGATCGTGGTCGCTCGCGACGGACGCCTGTCCGGTCCCGAGCTTTCCGCAGCACTCATTGAAGGTCTGCGTGGTACCGGCTGCAATGTGATCGATATCGGTGCGGTACCCACACCGGTGTTGTACTTCGCCACGTATCACCTGAATGTCGGCTCCGGCGTGATGGTCACCGGTAGCCATAACCCCCCGGATTACAACGGATTCAAGATCGTTCTCGGCGGCGAAACTTTGGCCGAAGACGCGATCCAGGCCTTGTACACGCGCATTAGCGAGCATCAACTGAGCACCGGCAACGGTGGCCTGCAGACGATGGATGTCGCGCACGATTATCTGGAGCGCATCACCGGTGACGTGATGGTCGAGCACAAGCTCAAAGTCGTCGTTGATTGCGGCAACGGAATTCCCGGCATGCTCGCTCCGGAGGTGCTCGAAGGCGTCGGTTGCGAAGTATTGCCTTTGTATTGCGACGTCGACGGCACCTTCCCCAATCATCATCCGGATCCATCCGAACCGCAAAACCTGCAGGATTTGATCCTGTCGGTCAAACAAATGAACGCGGATCTTGGCCTCGCCTTCGATGGCGACGGCGATCGCCTCGGCGTGGTTACCGCCAGCGGCGAAATCATCTATCCGGATCGGGTGCTCATGTTGTTCGCCCAGGACGTGCTCACGCGCAACCCGGGTGCAGCCATCATCTACGACGTCAAATGCACCGGCAAACTGCAACCATTGATTTTGCAGGCCGGTGGCAGCCCGATCATGTGGAAGACCGGGCATTCATTGATCAAGGCAAAAATGCGCGAAACCGGTGCCGAATTGGCCGGCGAGATGAGCG
The DNA here is from genome assembly GCA_039935035.1 of Rudaea sp. Classification (GTDB taxonomy): domain Bacteria; phylum Pseudomonadota; class Gammaproteobacteria; order Xanthomonadales; family Rhodanobacteraceae; genus Rudaea. Next base: position 10,857 of record JBDTLA010000180.1, read on the forward strand.
GGCATTTCTTCTTCCGCGAACGCTGGTATGGTTTCGACGACGGTATTTACGCCGCGGCACGGCTGATGGAAATCCTCGCCTCCGACCCGGACGGACGCAACCCGCAGGAAATTTTCGACAGCTTGCCCAAGGGCGTGAGCACGCCAGAGCTAAAGATCGAAATGAAAGAAGGCGAACATTACCGGTTCGTTGAAAGGTTCCGCGAGAAGTCCAGCTTCGAAGGTGCGCGCGTGACCACGATCGATGGCGTGCGCGCAGACTGGTCGGATGGATGGGGCTTGGTGCGTGCATCCAATACGACGCCCGTGCTGGTGCTACGCTTCGACGCCGATTCCGATGCGGCAATGGCACGCATCCAGGACACGTTCCGCACGCAATTGCTCGCCATCGATCCGAAGTTGAAATTGCCGTTTTGACGGTTTGCTTGTCGCGTGCCGATTGGCGCAATAAAGCTGCGTTCACCACGACGGACACAAAGGAAAGGCCATTGGATGTCCAGGCTTTGTGTGCTTTGTGTCCTGTGTGGTAAATCGCCAGTTGCATGCCACGAACTATCGACTTCGCCGGACTGCACAGCCACGGCTTTGCTTTGGTGCTGCCAATTCAATCGTCAATGCTGCTCGCTTGCCTGCATTTTGCGATAGTGCTCGATTTGCTCGGCAAACTTGGTTGCGACGTCAACTTTTTCCTGCTGCTTCTCCGCAATGTAAGCTTTTTGTTGCTCAACGTTTTTGCGTAGCGCCTCAATTTGCGAGCGCAGCGCCGCAGAAACGGGCTTGGCGGTGCGCTCCAGGTCGGCGGCGTGTTCCAGCATTTCGGTGAGGCTTTTTTCCTGGCTTTCCTGGCTGATCTGCGTGGCTTCGATGTTCTGGTTGAGCATGTCCACCTGCGCCTGTTGCGATGCCACCAGGTCGCGTTCGGTCGGGTAGGCGACGAGCATCTGCTGATCGGCCTTCTCCTGCGTTTTCCGGGTGTGCTCGCGCTTTTCCTCGATCACGCGGGCCTTTTCATCGGCCTTGAGCTCCTGCGGGGTCTTGGTGCGGTCCACATGTTTGATCGTCAAGCCACTCGGACTGATCACGTCATAGCCGAATTTGAGCGCCTCAATCGGTAATGCGTCGTCAAAATGCAGGTGGCCTTCTGCGTCGCTCCATCGGTAATGGTTGTTGCCGCCTTTTTCCACCGCGAATGCGGGAGTCAGGAGCAACGCCAGAACCAGGGCGGCTAGTTTGAATTGGATCAGGCGCATGTTGGTTACCTCCGTTGCCGAGTATAGCGATTCACTCGGCGCATCCGTAAGTTGCACGATACGTGAGCAGTTGCTCGCGAAATTCTGTCAGCTCGGCACGCTGCGCCACCAACGCCAGCAACTCGTCCAGACGTGCGATAGCCGTTACGGGCACGGCATATTCGCTGGCGATTTCCTGTGCGGCAGATTGCGCGCCGTGTCCGCGCTCGCATCGATCCAATGCAATTACAATGCCGGCCGGAGTAGCGTCGTGAGCGCGGATCAAAGCCAGCGATTCGCGAATTGCGGTGCCTGCGCTGATCACATCGTCCACGATCAACACCCGTCCGGCCAGCGGCGCGCCGATCAGCATGCCGCCTTCGCCATGAACCTTGGCTTCCTTGCGGTTGAAGGCCAGTGGCAGATCGCGATCATGATCGCGCGCCAGCGCCACCGCGAGAGTCGTGGCCAGGGCGATGCCCTTGTAGGCCGGGCCGAACAGCATGTCGAATTCGATCCCCGAATCCAGCACTGTTTTCGCATAACACCGACCGAGCGTGGCCAGTGCTGCGCCGGAGTCAAGCAGGCCAGCATTGAAAAAATAGGGGCTCACGCGTCCAGACTTGAGTGTGAACTGGCCGAAACGCAAGGCGTTGCAGCGCAGGGCAAGGTCGAGGAATTCGCGTTGGTGGGGCAGCATGACAGTTGAAGGCTGAAGACTGGGTCATTAAGCCTAGCCGATTTGCCGGATTTAACCCATTCTAAGGCGAGCATTGCATCGTGCGGCCGCTTTCGGCACGCTAGCCCTCCGCCGTCCAGCCCTCTGGCCTCAAATGCGCATCCTCACCTGCAACACCAACGGTATTCGTTCGGCTGCGAACAAAGGCTTTTTTGACTGGTTGAAGCGCCAACATGCCGATGTCGTGTGCATCCAGGAAACCAAGTCCCAGGAGGATCAGCTGACCGATCCGATGTTCCGTCCGCATGGGCATCATTGTTTCTATCGTGACGCGATCACGAAGAAGGGCTATAGCGGCGTGGCGATCTATTCGCGGCGCGAGCCCGATGAGGTTCGAACAAGCCTGGGTTGGGCGCCATTTGATGATGAAGGTCGCTACATCGAGGCACGCTTTGGAAAATTGAGCGTCGTGTCGCTGTATGTACCATCGGGTTCCTCGAAAGACGAACGTCAGCAATTCAAGTTCAAGGTGATGGACTGGCTCAAACCGATCTTCGACGAGTGGCTGACAAGCGGTCGCGATTACGTGTTGTGCGGCGACTGGAACATCGTGCGCGCACGCAACGACATAAAGAACTGGGCCTCGAACCAGAAGAATTCGGGTTGCCTGCCAGCCGAGCGCGCCTGGCTCAACGGCATGATCGCCGATGCATGCGGTGATGAAACTCTACCGCCGAAAAAAGGCTGGGTCGACAGCTTCCGCGTGTGCAAACCCAATGCAGTCGAATACACCTGGTGGTCGAATCGCGGCGCAGCACGCGCCAATAACGTCGGCTGGCGCATCGATTACCAGATCGCCACGCCGGACCTGGGCAAACGCGCAAAGAATTGTGCAATCTATCGCGATGAGCGCTTTTCCGATCATGCGCCTTTCTGGGTTGACTACGCGTGAGTGTCACAACGGAGGTACCTACCAAACCTTCGATCTGGCGCGCGTTCACCCAGCCATCAGCAGTCACGATGGTGTTCTTCGGATTTTCCTCCGGCCTGCCGTTTCTGTTGGTGGCCGGCACTCTGGCATATTGGCTCAAGGCCGAGGGCATCGTATTGCGCGACATCACCATGATCGCCAGCGCGGGCATGACCTACGTGTTCAAGTTCCTGTGGGCGCCCTTGCTGGATCATTGGCGCGTGCCCGGATTCCGGCGTCTCGGGCGACGCCGCGGCTGGCTGTTACTGGCACAAGTCGGGGTGGTGCTGGGTTTGCTGGCGATGGCGATGCTGACACCGGCGCATCTGACGGCGTTCATCGTCGCCACGTTGGTTGTGGCCTTCTTCGGCGCGACCCAGGACATCGCCGTGGATGCCTATCGCATCGAAATCGCGCCGCTCGAAGACCAGGGCGCACTGGTGGCGACCTATTCGCTGGGCTATCGCATTGCGCTAATGCTGGCCGGCGCGTTCGCCTTGATCATTGCCGATCACATCGCATGGAGCCATGTGTACGTCATCATGGCCTTCGCCATGGCTATTCCGATAGCGGCAACGTTGCACGCAAGCGAACCCGACGTACAGCGACATTCCCCCAAGCGATGGCGCGAAGCCATGCGTCTTGGCATCGTTGATCCGTTCGCGGACTTTTTCCGACGCTACGGCTGGGTATTGGCCCTGACCACGCTCGCATTCATCCTGATGTTCAAGATTCCGGAGCAGGCGACGATCGGCGGCATCATGAGCCCGTTCTATCGGGACATGGGATTCAGCCTCACTGCGATCGGCACGATCACGAAGATCTATGGCATCTGGATCGGTATCGCCGGCGTATTCGTCGGCGGCGCGGCCGTTGCGCGCTTCGGGATTCGCCCGAGCTTGCTGGTCGCCATCATCGTGTGTGGCGCCAGCAACCTGGCTTATCTGGCCTTGCTCAGCCATCACGGCAGCCTGACCGTGCTGACCGTGGTGATTTCCTGCGAGAACTTCACCCTGGGTTTCCTCGGGCCACCAACGGTTGCATTCCTGTCGTCGTTGGTCAACCGCGAGCACACCGCGACGCAATACTCGCTGCTTTCCTCGATGGTGAACCTGCCGGGGAAAGTGCTTGGATTTTTTGCCGGCGGCATTGTGATGGCTACCGGTTACGGAGTGTTTTTCGTGATCACCGTGTTGGCCGTATTACCCGCCGTCGCCCTGATGCTATGGCTTTGGCCGCGCTTGCGGCGCATCGAGGAAGCGGCGGCCAAGCAGGTCGCCGCCGACTTGCAAACGCCGCAGCGTGAAATCTAACGTCATTGCTGCGAAAATCTCCAATGCAGGGTCGCGAAGGATAGTGGAGCCAAGGTGCCGGACATTCTCGTACGCAATATCGACGACGCGATTGCCGAGCGCATCAAGGCGATCGCGCGCGAGCGCAACTGGTCGATCAACGAGGTGATCGTGCATGTGTTGCGGCATAGTCTGGGTTTGGGCGGCGAGGATGTCGTACAACGTGACATCCACGATGTCGCCATGCTCGGGGGCACCTGGGACCCGCGCGAAGCCGACGCATTCCGCACCGCCCTCGAAGCGTTCGAACAGGTCGACGGCAAGCCGCTGTTCACGCAACCAATCGGCAGCAAGGATCAAGCGCCGAAGTAGATCGCACCCAAAACGCGCGCACCGCCTGCGCCGGTAACGCTGGCAACATTTTCCACGGCTCGATTAGCCAGTCGCTCACGCGCCAGCCAGGCGAAGCACATCGCTTCGACGAAATCCGGATCGATGCCAAGCGTTGCCGTGCTGGACACGGGAATCGGGTCCAAAGCTGCAGCGAGCGCCGCCATCAACACCGGATTGTGCACACCACCGCCGCATGCCAGGACCTCGCATGCGTTCGGCGCATAGCGATCGACAGACGTGGCGATGTTTCGAGCCGTCAATGACACCAGGGTGGCTTGCACATCCTCCGGCGTAAGGTGAAATCCGTGCAAATGCGCCTCAAGCCATGCACGATGAAACACTTCCCGACCGGTACTTTTTGGCGGCGGCAACTCAAAGTAGGCGTCGGACAGAAAGCTGCGCAGAAGCCGTTCATCCATCCGCCCACTTGCCGCAAATGTACCGTCGGTATCGTAAGGCCGACCCAAATGCTGCTGTGCCCAGGCATCGAGCAGGCAACTGGCCGGCCCGGTGTCGAAGCCGCGTACGTGCCCATCGGCCCCTTCGGGGAGAATCGTGATGTTGGCGATACCGCCGAGATTGAGCACCACCCGCGAGCGGCCGTCAGGTGGCAGCATCGCCGCATGAAACGCCGGAGCCAGCGGCGCGCCCTGACCTCCCGCGGCCATGTCGCGACGCCTGAAATCGGCCACGCTCGTGATCCCGGTCATCTCCGCGATCGTATTCGCATCGCCCAGTTGCAACGTGTACGCCGGCACCTGCTGCGGACGATGGCGCACGGTTTGCCCGTGTGAACCGATGGCAACAACTTGGGTCGGATCGATGGCGCTTTTCTCGATCAGTACATTCGCGGCAATTGCGAAGTTTTGCGCGATCTCCACATCCAGCGCACCGAGTTCATCCAGCGCAATCGTGCCATCGCCCTGGGCCAGGTCGAGAATACGTCGACGCAACGGCTCGGGATACGGTTGAATCAGCGCCGCATGCAAACGCGGCTGCGGATCGAAGCTGCACAAGGCCGCATCGATGCCATCAGCACTGGTGCCGGAAATCAAGCCGACGTAATACCTATCAAGGCCCGTCACCGATCAAGGCCCGTCGAGCCGCCGGTCACGCCGGGCATGGCTCAACCGTCGCTGTCGGAACGATGCGTCGCGGCGCGCACCAATGCAACATTGGTATCGAGCGTGTGGATACGCGTTTGCAGGGGTTGGATGTGCCGCTCGAACGCGACCAGCTGCGCAGACGGCAGTGGTTGTGGTTTCGGCATGGTCATGGTCAATGGATTGCGCTGCTGACCGAACACGCGTACCTCGTAATGCAGGTGCGGCCCGGTCGCCAAACCGGTCATGCCGACGTAACCGATCACTTCGCCCTGGCGCACATGGCTGCCCACGTGCAGGCCCTTGGCGAAAGCGGACATGTGTCCATAGGCCGTCGAATATTCGCCGCTGTGACGAATCATGATGAACTGCCCGTAGCCGTGTTCCCAGCCACGGAAGCGGATGACGCCGTCGCCCGCGGCATGAATCGGCGTGCCGCTTGGCGCGGCGTAATCCACACCCTTGTGCGCGCGCGTGTAACCGAGGATCGGATGCTGGCGCGCCAGGCTGAAGCGGGAGGAGATACGCGAGAATTTCACCGGGGTGCGCAACAACGATTTTTGCAGCGGGCGGCCGTCTTCGCTGTAGTAGCTCACGCTGCCGTCGGCCAAAGTGTAGCGATACGCGGTGAACCGATGACCGTGATTGACGAATTCGGCGGCAATGATTTCGCCGCAGTGCAGATACGCACCGTCGCGATAGACGTCGTCATACACGACGGTGAAAGTATCACCGCTACGGATGTCCTTGATGAAGTCGATGTCGAATTTGAACACGTCGGCGAGCTTCATCACCATCGCGTCGTTCATGCCTGCGCGCTCGGCCGCGTCGAACAACGATCCTTGCAGCACGCCGTGCGCAATATGGCGGCGTTGTTCCAGGGTGTGCGTCTGCACGCTCTGGTGCATGCCGCCTTCATCGAAGCGCACGTCGACTTGATTCTTGTCGTCGCGATCGAAGCGCAATCCAATCAAACTGCCATCGGCTTCGCGCGAAAACGCGAACTCATCGCCGGGCTGGATATGGCGCAATGCCAGCGCGTTGTCTGGATCCTGGAGCAACTCCTGCAATTGGTTGCCGGATACGCCATGGCCGCGAAAGATCGAATCCACGGTCTGTCCAGCCTTCACGCTCACGGTTTGCCAGTCGGCAGTTGCATGCGCGGACGTGGCTGCCGCCGCCGCTTTCGCCGCCGGGGTCAACGGCGGAATATCCAGATTGAGCGTGACTCGCGGCGTTGCCGAAGAATCAAGCCGCGCATCGGCCCAACGTGGAACAACGACGCCAACGGTCGCGAACACACCAAGTATCACGCCGACCACCACCCAATGGCGGCGGCGCCAGGACAGCGGCCGCTCGATGGCGTGCCGACGCACGACGTTTGCCGTGGCCGATTTATAAAAATGAAAATGCCGCCGCAGGGCTTCGACACTGCGTGTCGCGCGATGTGCGGTCAGTCGTATAAAATGGGAAATTGATCGGTTCTGGGACACAGGGGTTTTCCACCAAGCGCGCGGTAACATAACGGCTGCGTTCGGCCCCGTCAACGCAAGCTGTGGCAATGGTTTGCGTGGTTAACGCGAATTTAACGCAACGCACGCATTTTGTCGGTGCTCAGGGTCGATCGTTGCGCGTTGGTGACGTCTTTCGTGGTTCCATCCTTTTTCGTACTTTCGGAAATTCAAGTAATGAGCGACATCGCCACAGCGCTGGACCTGATCGGCCGCGGGGCCGAAGAAATCATCAAGCGCGAGGATTTGGAAACCCGCCTCAAGCAGACCCGGCCATTGCGGGTCAAGGCAGGATTCGACCCGACCGCACCGGATTTGCACCTGGGCCACACCGTGCTGTTGAACAAGATGCGCCAATTCCAGGATCTGGGGCATCAGGTGATTTTCCTGATTGGCGACTTCACCGGCATGATCGGCGATCCGTCAGGCAAGAATGCCACGCGCAAACCACTCACTCGCGACGACGTGCTCGCCAACGCGCAGACCTACGCCGCGCAGGTATACAAAGTACTGGATCGCGAACGCACCGAGATACGCTTCAATTCCGAATGGTTCGGTGCGATGCAGGCCGCGGACATGATTCGTCTGGCCGGGCAGCACACGGTTGCGCGCATGCTTGAGCGCGACGACTTCGACAAACGCTACAAGAGCGGGCAGCCGATCGCGATCCACGAGTTTCTGTATCCGCTGGTGCAGGGCTACGATTCGGTCGCACTCAAGGCCGACGTCGAACTCGGCGGCACTGACCAGAAATTCAACCTGCTGGTCGGCCGGCAATTGCAGGAGAGTGCGGGACAACTGCCGCAAATCGTGTTGACGATGCCGTTGCTCGAAGGTACGGACGGCGTCAACAAGATGTCCAAATCACTGGGCAACTACATTGGTATCAACGATCCGGCCAACGAGATCTTCGGCAAGGTCATGCGCATTTCCGACGACTTGATGTGGCGCTACTACGAATTGCTGTCGTTCGCCAAATCCCTGGATGACATCAAACAGATGCGTGAAAGCGTCGCGGCCGGCGCCAACCCGCGCGACTACAAGATGGAACTGGCCGGCGAGTTGACCGCGCGCTTTCACGATCGCGCTGCCGCCGCGGCGGCGATCGCGCACTGGCACGACGTCGTGCGTGGCGGGGGCGTGCCGCACGACATCGCGCTGACCACGTTGCCGGTCCCCGCCGAAGGTATCCGCATCGGCGCACTGCTCAAGGCAGCAGGCCTGGCGCCAAGTAATTCCGAGGCGACCCGCAAACTCAACGAACGCGCCGTGCGTGTGGACGGCGAAGTGGTGGAAGATCGCGAACTGACCCTGCACGCCGGCGGCGAGCATCTGCTGCAACTGGGCAAACGTGGTTTCGCGCGCGTACGTCTGACCACCACTACCAGTTGAGGCGACGATGAGCGCACTGATCAAAACTTTCGATATTGATGCGACCGACTTCAGCGAAGTCGAACACGTCATGTTCGGTGAAATTCCAATGGCGCGCGCCATGCAGCTGCGCGTGCGCAGCTTCAGCGACGACAACCTGGTTCTGGCCGCGCCGCTGGCACCGAACATCAACGACAAAGGTTGCGCGTTTGGCGGCAGCTTGGTCAGCGCACTCACGCTTTCTGGCTGGGGTTTGATTTTCCTGCGCTTGCGCGCGCTTGGCATTCATTGCGACATTTACGTGCAAGACAGCCAGATTCGTTACCTGCTTCCGGTGTGGAGCGATTTCGATGCCCGCGCGCAATTGGCCGAAGGCGAATCCTGGGACAGTTTCATGGCCATGCTCAAGACCCGTGGGCGGGCGCGATTGTGCGCCGATTGCGCGGTGACGCTCGACGATGGCAAACCCGCCTGCACGCTACAGGCGCGTTTTGTCGTGATCGCGCGACGCTGAATTGGCACGCAGGTCCAACACGCGGTTTCAGCACGCTGATTAAACCGGGGTTTTCCGGCACAATGCCGACTTATCCCCATGGGAGATTGCGATGCTTCGTTGGATCCCACTGATTGTGATGCTTGGTCTTTGCACTGGCTGTACCACGATGACCGCGCAATCCGAAAGCCGGGCACTGGACTTGACGCTGGTGGCCTATGCCAATGCGCTGCGCTGGGGCGGATGGGATCAGGCGCTGGCCTTCATTGATCCGGATACGCGCAAAGAACATCCGCTTTCCAGTCTGGACCTGGAGCGTTACAAGCAAGTCCGCATCGCCTCGTACACCGAGCAACCGCCAGTTCCGGTTGGCCCGCACCAAGTGCGACAAGTGGTACAGATTGGCTTGATCAACATCAACACCCAGACCGAGCGCGGCATCGTCGACAGCCAGCTGTGGCGTTACGATGAGGCGAAGAAGCATTGGTATCTGGTTTCGGGGCTGCCTGATATCACCCAGCGTTGACGCCATGCGCGGATTGCTGCATGTCGCAGTTGTTTGCGTTGTCATTTGCAGCACCATGGCACGTGCGCAAGAGGTAACGCCGCCAAGCCAGCGGTATGCACTCGCCGCACCGGATGCGGCACTGACGCTCGAAGCCGCAGGCGTGGATCGCACCAGCGCGCTGGCACAAGATGCTGGCAAACCCAAGTCCGCACGCCTGCGTTATGCGCTGTCACGCTCCATTCAAAACGTCGGCGTCATTGCCGGACGCGCCAGCGCCGGCGAGTGGCGCGGCCTTCCGGGCGGCATGGCGCTGTGGCGCTTGCCGGTGCATGTCGATGGTGCGCTCAGCCTGGATTTCGGCTTCAACGATTTTTTCCTGCCACCCGGCGCGCAGCTTTTCGTCAGCAACGCCGGTCATCAGCGCGGCCCGTACACCGATGCGGACAATCCGCGCAGCGGGCATTTCTGGACGCCGATCCTGTACGGCGATCAGGCATTGATCGAAGTGGTACTGCCACAAAAAATGCAGACCTATCTGCGCCTCCAATTGACCGCCGTGCATGTCGGCTACCGCGATATTTTTGCTCCGGCCAGCCGCGCGAAATCCTACTTCGATCCCTCCGCAGGCAGTGGTGCATGCAACATCGATACGATCTGCTCAACGGGCGACCCATGGCGCAGCGAGATCAATGCCGAGGCGGTGCTGGCCACCGACGGCGAGTTCTGCTCGGGGCAATTGCTCAACGACACCCGAGGCGACAATGCGCCGCTGATGAGCACCGCAAACCACTGCATGTCCACGCAGGCCGATGCCGACAGCCTGATCGTGTATTGGAAGTACGAAAGCCCGACGTGCCGTGTCGTGGGCAGCACCGCCAATGCCGCACCGATTCCGACCAATGACGCGATTGCGCAAGTCGGTGGCGCAACATTGCTGGCAACGTATCAACCGGCCGATTTCACCCTGATGCGACTCAATCAGGCGCCGCCAGCGGCAGCGAATGCGTACTGGAACGGCTGGGACCGCAGCGACACGCCATTCACCGGCGGCGCGGTGATGCATCACGCCCAGTCCGACGCCAAGCGCATCAGCATTGCCGCGGGCAACATCACCATCGATGACACCAATTACGGCCAGCAGGATGTTCCGGGCCTGCAGCACTGGCGCGTGGATCACTACAGCGCGGGCACGACAGAATCGGGCTCATCAGGTTCCGGCTTGATCGACGCGAATCATCATCTTCGCGGCGTATTGTCCGGTGGCAGTGCAGATTGCAGCGCACCGGACGGCGACGATTTCTTTGGGCGCCTGAGTACCGCGTGGAATGGCGGCAGCACACCGGCAAGCCGGATGCGTGACTGGCTCGACCCGCTCGGCACGCAGCCTGAGTCGATTGCGGGCAGCAGCGCGTGCAGCGTGCCGTTGGTGACACTGAAAATCAGCGCAAATCCCGCGCAAGCCGGCGATCGCATTGAGCTCAACGCGACTGCGGGCGGTGGTTTGGCGCCGTACACCTACGCTTTCGATGTCGACGGCGATGGCATCAGCGACACCGTTGCTTCCAACTCGGCGAGCGTCACAACCGTGTATCCCGGCGCATTCGCGGGCAATGTGGGTGTCACCGTTACCGATGCTGCCGGCTGCACCGGTTCGATATCGCGTGGGTTGATCGTGCAGGCGCCGGACGTTCGCTACTCCGGCAGCGGTTTCACGAATTCGGATTCATTGCTGTGCGGCAATAACGCCGGTACACCGCAACCTGGTCAGCGCCGGCGTATCGCCGTGTTGTTGCACAACGCCGGATCGCTACCAACCAGCCACGGCTACGCGGTGTTTGCGCAGAATATCGATGATGTGACGCACGCGGCAATCACTCTGGAAACCCCGCTGGTCGCGTTGCCGACGCTGGCTGCCAATGCCAGCACCTGGGTCAATGTCGACTACGCCATTGCAACGGACGCCGCCTGCGGCGCGCCGATCAAGATCGATTACATCGGCACGGCTGGCGACAATAGCTTCGGCGGCGCTCGCGTAACCGTATTGACGCAAACCATCGCCGCGCCGAATCAATGCCAGGCACAAACCATGTGCCCGGCCCGGATCACGCCGATTGCGCCGCACCCGGGCAACTACTTCGATCCCAAGCGCGGCGGCAACGGCATGACCGCAGTGATGACGCCGGTTGCCAATGCCGATCCGATCTTTTTCGGTGCGTGGTTCACCGGGGATGCACAACGCCAACCCACCTGGTTCGTGGTCAATGCCGCCTTGCACGGCAATCAGGTGAACACCGCGCTGTACCAGACCCACCAAGACTCGCCCGGACAATATCCCGCGTCCGGAAGCATTGTTGGCAGCGCGCAAGTTTCACTGGTTGCGCCCGACAAATTCATATACACATGGTCGTACAACGGCAAATCCGGCGGCGCGGTCTATGTGCCCGTGGTGGCTGATCCGGCCCGCAGCATTCGCTCCTGGTACAACCCGGCCGAAAGCGGTTGGGGAACATTCGACGAGCTGTACCCTGGCTTCGGCAGCGACGGTTTGCCGTTCATGTTCAACCTGGCCTATCTCTACGACCACGCCGGCAATCCGCGCTGGACCACCGCTTCAGATTCCAGCTACCGCGACGGCGATACGCTGCAGGAAATGGTCGCACGCCCCACTTGCCCGGGCTGCGTGTGGCTGGACTACAGCATTGGCGCGCAAACTGTCGGCACGCTGCGCTACGACTTCAGTGGCGGCAACAAACACATTTCGACCAACGTCTTGTTTCCCGATAACTATGCCGGGAGTTGGGTTCGCGATGATTTTGGCATCGTACCGTTGGTGCCGTGAGAGAGCGCCGGGAATCGGGAAGAGCCTGAAATTTTCGTGATCCCTGCGAGGCGCTTTTCAACAGCCGAAGGGCTGGTCAAGCTGGAATGACGAGGCCTTGATTCCACGATTCCAGATTCCAGGTTCTCAAAACCCCATTCCCTGCTTCACTTTGCTTCAACCGCTACTCTGACGCATAATCCGCGCCCTTTTCCGTTTTGCCACGATCATGCCCGATTTCCTGCATCAACTGCCTCAGTTCCTCGGTCACCACGCCATGCTCGCGACGCTGTTCGTCGGCATCGTGGCGGCGTTGATCGTCATCGAAATCCGGCGGCTGTTTCGTGGTTATCGCGAACTCACGCCAGCGGCATTGACGCTGTTGATCAACCGCGAAAGTCCCTTGCTCGTGGATCTGTCGAACCAGCCGGACTTCGAGAAAGGCCATATCGCCGGCGCCAAACATGTGGTGATGAGCCAATTCGACCCCGAGCAAAAGGATCTTGCCAAGGTCAAGGAACTACCGGTGGCCGTGTATTGCAAGAACGGTACATCGTCGGCGCAAGCCTCTGCGCGCCTGGTCCGGGCCGGTTTCAAGCATGTGTTCATGCTCAGTGGCGGATTGAATGGCTGGAAACAGGCCGGTATGCCAACCACGCGCGGCAACAAGTAGCGTCGGAGCGTTTGGCGTACGCCGGTCGTCAGCACGGCTTGGCCTGAACCCCATGTCCGCAAGGTGCGCCAACGCGCCATCCATGGGATAATCGGCGTTCTTTTCCCCCACGAATTCATTTTGGAGTCGCTTTTCATGGCTGACGAAAACACCCAACCCAACGGCACCCTCCCCAACGATCCGAACGCCGCCCAATTGACCCTGCAAAAGGTCTATATCAAGGACGCCTCGTTCGAAGTGCCTGGCGCGCCCCAGATTTTTCAGGAACCCGGTCAGCCGCAGATTCAGCTGAACCTGTCGCAGAAGATCGGCACCATAGCCGCCGACGTTTACGAAGTCGTGCTTACCGTTACCGTAACCTGCAAACTCGAAGAAAAAACCGCGTATCTGGCCGAAGTGCAACAGGCCGGCGTATTCGGTGTAAACGGATTCGACGATGCCAATCGCGACGCGATCCTCTCCACGTATTGCCCGAACACACTGTTTCCGTTCGCGCGCCAGGCCGTGTCCGACCTGATCCAGAACGGCGGTTTCCCGCCATTCCTGATGCAGCCGATCAACTTCGAAGCGCTGTACGCCGAGCAAATGCAGCGTCAGGCCACGGGCGCTACGCAGAACTCCTGATTCTGGCGATCGACCGAGACCGTAACAGTCACAACGCTACCAGCGCTCACGCACGATTCGACTTTCATGCGCGTCAAGCCGACCATCGCCGTACTCGGTGCCGGTTCCTGGGGCACGGCGCTGGCCGTTGCCTTGTCGCGCAACGGCAATACCGTGACGTTGTGGGGCCGAGATCCAGCCGCCATCGCCCAGATGGCGTCAACGCGCCACAACACGCGTTATCTGCCCGATCTGGAATTGCCGCTGGAACTCAACATTTCCGATGATCTCGAGGCCAGCGTGCGTGCAGCTGATCTGGTGCTGATCGTCACCCCGAGCCACGCCTTCGGCAAACTGCTCACCACGATTGCACCGTATTTTCCTGCCGACGCTGGACTGGCTTGGGCGACCAAGGGCTTCGATCCGGGCTCCGGTCGATTCCTGCATGAACTCGTCGCCGAGAGCCTGCCCGGCGTGCCGTCCGCCATCATTACCGGACCGTCGTTCGCGCGTGAAGTCGCCCAGGGCCTGCCGACCGCCGTCACTGTGCATTCGGCCGATGCCGCTTTCGCGCAAGCCGTTGCCGACCTGCTGCACAATCCACATTTTCGCGCCTACACCGGCAACGACATGATCGGTGCCGAACTGGGTGGGGCGATGAAGAACGTGCTGGCCGTCGCCACCGGTGTCGCCGATGGCATGCAGTTCGGCCTCAACGCCCGTGCCGGCTTGATCACGCGTGGTCTCAACGAAATGCTGCGCCTGGGCTCGGCACTCGGTGCACGTGCAGAAACCTTGATGGGCCTGGCCGGGCTTGGCGACTTGGCCCTGACCTGCACTGGCGACCTGTCGCGCAACCGCCGCCTCGGCCTGGCACTCGGTCGCGGCGTGCCGTTGAAGCAAGCCGTGGCGGAAATTGGCCAGGTCGTCGAAAGCGTGGAAACCGCCGACACCATCATGCGCCTGGCCAACGCACATCATCTGGACCTGCCCATCGCCCACGGTGTGCAACGCGTGTTGCGCGAAGAGGTCACCCCCGCCGAAGCCGTGCGCGACCTGCTTGCACGCGAACAAAAACCGGAATACACGCAATCGTTCCTGCGCGGCTGAAGCAAACCGCCGCAAGGCGATTTACCACAAAGGACACCAAGTGGTGAATATTCCAGCGCGGTAGGTCGTGGGTAAGCGAAGCGAACCCCAATGTTGCGACATCTCGGCGTCAGCATGCGTTGGGGCTCGTGCCTCACCCGCAACGTACCGATACGTTCCCTTCGTGTCCCTCGTGGTGAAATTCCTTTGCAGAAAATATCAACGAAGCATCAAACCGTATCCACCACCACCGGTGCCACGCTATGCGCGCGCCAGAAATTGCGCGGCATGAATCCTCCACAGATCAGGCGCCAGGCAATCATGCGGGTGATCTTGATGACATCGCGCAACGGCTTGAAGTGACTCGCACGCCGATCCTCGGCGTAGCGGGCTTCGATCGGCACCGACACGGTGTGAATGCCTTGGCGCGCGGCTTCGATCAGGATCTCGCTTTCGAACACGAAGCCACCATTGGGCAAGGTCAAGGCCAGTTCGACCACGTCGCGCGGGTAATAGCGTTGGCCGCTCTGACTGTCGACGACGTGTTGGCCACAAGCCCACGATACCCAGAAATCTGCCTGGCGATTGCCGAAGCGGTTTTTCCCCGGCGTGTTGTCGCGGCCGAGCAAACGCGCGCCGATGATGATGTGTTGAGGATACTTTGCCGCGGCGGCCAGCAAACGCGGCAAATCGATTGCCGCATGCTGGCCGTCGCCGTCCATGGTGAGCACGCCATCGCAATTCAACTCACATGCGCGGCGAAAGCCATCGAGTAATGCCGCCGCCTTGCCCTGTGGTTGCTCGTGGCGAATACGCTCAACCGGCAGATCCGCAATCGCGTCGCCGGTGCCGTCGTTGGAACCATCGTCGACGACGATGACTTTTCCACAATACGACAATGCGTCGCGTACGACCTCACGGATCGCGCGCGCTTCATTCAACGCCGGGATGACGACAACCGCATTGGTTGCGGGCGGGTTGTTCACTTCAGTCAAAATGCGTCTCCATGCACAGGTTCAATTCAGGTCCGGCGGCGATGGTCAATTCACCGGCTTTGCGCTGCGCCAGATGGCGCAACAACGGCAAGCTATCGGCAATCGGATTGCCCCCATTTGCAGCCTGCGGTACCGACGCTGCGGAAGCAAGCCCGGGCCGCGTGATTTTCAGGCGCAAGCGTGCGCAGGCGTTTGCCGACGGTGGCGCCAGCACGAATGCCACTGCAAACGCCGTGCGGCTGGAAATAGCGTCTTTCAGCGGCCCGACCGCGGCGACATCACTGGCGACGTACAACACCGCGCCTTGCGTATCCAGCGCGAGCAGCGTCGCTTCGAGCAACCCGGCACCGAATGTGGCCGCCCCGGCACTCATCGCCGTCGAAGCGCGCATGCATTTGGCCGCGATCGCCCAATATCCGGCGGGTGCGTTGTGCACGGAATTGTGGAAACGTGTCGGCGAGATATCCAGCGGCGCAGTCGCAAGCGTCGAACACATGTAATCGTTGATGACCAGATCGCCGTATGCCGAGGCAAATACATTGGGCAAATCGGTCGGATCGCGTTGCGCCATGGCACAGGCTTGTTGCGCGGCTTCCAGCGCCAGCAACACGGCTTCCGGCGCTCGGCGGCGCTCGTTCGGCGGCAGGATCGTTGCGGCCGGGCGCGTGGCTTGATCTATTGGTTTGGCGAGGTTTCCACAAAACATACTGTTCGCCGTGTCCCAGTTGGCTAGCTCTGGCGACCACACGCCGATGCCTTCGATGCCGATTTCCAATACGCCGATCACGCGTCAACTCCGGCAAACGCGAGGCAACAATTGTTGCCGCCAAAACCGAAGGAGTTGGACAGGACCACGCGCACGCGTCGCTCGCGGTTGTCGGTAATGATTTGCGGTCCGCAGATCGGATCAATTTCAGTGGTGTTCAACGTGCCGGGCACGAAATTCTGTTCGAGTGCCAGGAGTGCGACCACACTTTCGACGATGCCCGCAGCGCCGAGCGTATGTCCGGTCCAGCCCTTGCTCGAACTGGCCAGGGTCATCGCCGGAAAGTAGCGCGCAATCAGTGCGGCCTCGACCGCATCGTTGTGCTGGCTGGCGGTGCCGTGCAGATTGATGTAGTCGACATCGGTCGCGGTTTTGCCGGCACGCGCCAGTGCATCGTCGATGGCCAGTTTCGCGCCCAGGCCTTGCGGATGCGGCGACGACATGTGATGCGCATCGGCCGACTCGCCGTAACCGATCAGCTGCGGTGCACCCGCGCCCACGTCGGCGCGTTCGAGGATCGCGAAACCTGCCGCTTCGCCCAAAGACAGCCCGCTGCGTGCGACATCGAATGGCTGGCACGGCTGGGTGGAAACCAGACCCAGCGAATTGAATCCGAACAGCACGCTGCCGCACAACGTATCCACGCCGCCAACGATGGCAGCATCGACCAGGCCTGCCTGCAGCAGCCGCTGCGCACTGGCAAAAACCTTGGCGCTGGACGAACAAGCCGTGGCGATCGTCAAGCACGGGCCCTGCGCGTCGAGCACGCCGTGCACGAATGCGCCAAGCGAATGGGTTTGATGTGCGTGGCTTGCACGCTGTGCCGGGCTGAAGCGCCCATCGGCACCGCGCTCGCGATACGCACGTTCGGTCTCCTCGATGCTGGACGTCGATGTACCGAGGATCACGGCCACGCGCGTCTTGCCGTAGCGTTCGATCAGTGCTTGCGCGCGATCAAGGAACCCGTCCTGGTTCAGACCCAGCCATGCCAATCGATTGTTGCGTGCGTCCCAGGCACTCAGGTGTGCCGGCAACTGGATCTGTTCGAGTCCATCGACCCGGCCAATCCAGCTATCCAGCGGTTGTGCGCCCATGTTGTTCCTGACCAGTCCGCTGCGACGCATTTGCAGTGCGCGCGCAAGCGCGGGCGTCCCGCGGCCGACGGCGCAGGTGACGGTATACGCAGTGATGGCGAGCGGTGAAATGCGGGCGGGCAAGCGGTTCTACACGGCAGCTATTGGTTTGACAGTATAGTTTCGCACCGTGCAGCACTCAATGCGGAACAATCTCGCACGTCTTCGCGTGCCAATCCACGTTTGCTACCATGCGCCGGCTGCATCCCAGACGCAGCGCGTCCATTACACAAAGGGAGATTGCCATGTTGGGTTCACGTCGGTTTGTGCTGCTGTTGTTGCCAGCACTGTTCCTGCTGATGGCGTTTCGACAGACCCCGCTGGTCAATCCGCCGGCCATAGCCGTCACCGGCAAGATAAGTTCGTCGCAGGTACTCAAGGCAATCAGGATGGCATTCGTCCATCGCGGCTGGACAATCACCAACGTGAAGCCCGGCAAGGTCGATTCGACCCTGAGCGTGCGCGATCACGTTGCGAAGGTTGCGATCAATTACAGCTCGACGTTGGTACGCATCAACCATGTCGACAGCACCAATCTCAAGTACCAGAAGAAGAACGGCACCGCGCACATCCACAAGAATTACCTGGGCTGGGTCGAAAATCTGTCCAGGGATATCCAGAGCAACCTGCTTTTGCTCGGCGGGTGAACGGCAACCGCCAGTCATGAACAGTGCCCGCGTTGCCGCAGTCGAAACCTACTTGCGCGATCTACAGGATCGGATCTGCGCCGCGCTGGAAGCACTCGACGGTGGCGCGCGTTTTCGTGAGGATGCGTGGGATCGCGCCGAGGGCGGCGGCGGTCGCACGCGCGTAATAGTCGACGGCGCGGTGTTTGAGCAAGGCGGTGTCAACTTTTCCCATGTCGAGGGCGCGCAATTGCCGCCGGCAGCCACCGCTCATCGACCGGAACTGGTCGGTCGCGTATGGACCGCGCTCGGCGTATCGCTGGTGTTGCACCCGCGCAACCCGTACGTGCCGACTACCCATTTGAACGTGCGCTTTTTTGAGGCACGCAAGGAAGGCGCCGATCCGGTGTGGTGGTTCGGCGGCGGTTTCGACTTGACGCCGTTCTATCCGTTCGACGTAGACGTGATGCACTGGCACGCAACCGCACGCGATCTTTGCGCGCCATTCGGCGCCGAGGTCTATCCAAAGTATAAAAAGTGGTGCGACGAGTATTTCTTCCTCAAGCACCGCAATGAGACCCGCGGCGTCGGCGGTCTGTTCTTCGATGATCTGAATGCGTGGGATTTCGAGCGCTGCTTCGCTTTTCAGCAGGCCGTCGGCAATGGATTCCTGGATGCCTACCTACCCATCGCGCGGGCGCGCAAAAGCACACCTTTCGGAGAGCGTGAACGCGAGTTCCAACTTTACCGCCGCGGCCGCTACGTCGAATTCAACCTGGTCTACGACCGAGGCACCCTGTTCGGCCTGCAATCCGGCGGCCGCACCGAATCCATCCTGATGTCGCTGCCGCCCCGCGTACGCTTCGAATACGGTTACGCACCGCAAGCCGGTTCTGCCGAAGCACGCCTTGCCGACTACCTGAAGCCACGCGAGTGGCTTTAAGCCCTCTCTCCCAAGCCCGCTTGGGGGAGAGGTTCTGGTGTGGGGGGAGCGCTTGGGAATCGCACGAAGAATCGATCAACACCATCCCCGCCCAATCCTCTCCTTCAAAGGGAGGGCTCTATACCAAGTAACGCGCACCTAGGCCATTTCCCCGTGTTGTCGGGCGAGAGGGAGCACGGTCAACCCGGATTGGGCGAATCCATCGGCCACACTGCATGGTTCGGATCGAACTCGACTTCATTTCGTTGCGCGCCGCGAATACCGAATCCGCACATAGCCAGCGGGCCTTCAGCCATCGGTTCCAAGCCGAATGCCTGCTCGATCTGCACTTCGTTGACGCCGGCGGTGACGAACGCGCCGAGACCCAACTCCGTGGCGGCCAGATACAACGTCTGCGACAGATGTCCGGCATCGAGAATCACCGCGCGATAGGCCTTGGCGTGATTGCGGTATTTCCAGAAGTTGCGCGCGAAGCGGCCGGTCAGCGCGATCACCACATGCGCGTCGGCGAAATACGGCTGGCCGCCGAGGCAATTTTTTGCCAGCGCGGCGAGCTCATTCGCCGCCATTTCGCGGATCGGCTCCAGTGCATGTGCGGCTGGATGGTAGTGATACAGGCCCGGTGCGATACCGTCGACACGCTGCACCAGCACGTACGCTTCGACCGGATGCAAGCCGCCCGCCGATGGCGCGCCTTTCTTCAGTAGAAAGATGCCGGGCGCGTATTCGTCGACGGCACGTGCGCCGAACGCACGATACATCGCCGTGCTGAAATCCGCGAAGCTCAAATTTTTTGCCAGGTCGTAATTGCGACATGTCACCCGACGCCCGAGCAGAGCATCCAGTGCGCTTGTTCCTGCTGGCGCCAAGCCTTGGCGCTTGGCCGACTCGACACGCTCGCGAACCTGCGGCGGCGCATCGCCGAGACGCTGTAGAAACGTCTGGTCGGTTTCTTCGCCGAAACGACGTTGCGCCTCGACCGTGTCGACTTCGTGCCAACGCGAATAGCGATGCGCAATCGCATCCAGTCCGCGCCAATGTGCATCGCGCAATGCCTGGTCGGCATCGCGCATGGTCGTATCGGACTCGTCGTCAGCGATCAGCAAACCCGATGCGAGCAGCGATTGCAGTATTTCGCCTGGATGCGATTGCGCCAGCTCATCCAGAGTCGTCCATTGCGATGGCGACAACGCACCCAGCACGGCCACCTCGGCCAACATCAGCACAACTTCGGTATCGCGATGTGGCGCCAGCGCCGTCCACTCGATCAGCGTCTGCAAACCGGTGCCACCGGTTGCCAGCAGAGCCAGATCGAAATCCAGCCGTTCGCGCGGCTCGATCATTACGTGGGCGCAACGACGCACTTGCATGGCGGGTTCTCCGTGGGGGACTGCATAGGATGGGCAAACCCTGTACCGCGTAACAAGTACGAGGCAAATTTTTATCCGAGGGATAACCAACGTTGGCGACAGCGAATTGTAGCGATGTTGGGGTTCACATGCGCTCACCCGCAACCTACGCGAAGCGCGACTCGAAATGGTTTTTGATTCGAATTGCCACACCGTCGTGCTACTTCATGCACGATTTGTGATCGTCGTCACTGAGGGTTTTTCACCACCTGCTAGCCTTGATCGACCAAGTCCACAAGAGGTTTGGCAATTCACTGAGTCACTTTGGGAGCAGGTTATGGCTTACGCAAATCACGTTAGCAAGACACAAATTATCGAACTATTGGGCAAACTCGCCAACGACGACGGCTATCGCAGCCGGTTTGAAAGCAGTCCGGAAGGTGCGTTGGCGGAATTGGATTTTCCGGCAGGCGGGTTTGCCGGTTTCCTCAACAATCATGCAGGCTCCGGTCCGCTTGCCGACAAGATCGTCTTTTCGGACGCGCGCAGGCGCGTGGTCGAAGAAGTCGCCGGCGAATGCCTGTGCATGGTCATTCCCAGTTTCCGATTGGATTTCGGGAATCAGCCCAGAAATATCTCTGCAGCGTTCGGCTAGATTTGAAGTGGGGTCGGCATCGCCGTCGACCCCGGCATGGCTTTTGCAAATATCTTTCCTGACTATTGGACCGGACGCAGTCTGCTGTGTCCGAATCCGTAGGCGCCTCAACAGGGGATAGATATGGCAAGTCAGAAAGTCAGCAAGGTTCAGATGTTGGATTTGCTCGGTCGACTCGCAACTGACGACGGATATCGCGAACGCTTCGAGAAAAATCCATCAGCGGCACTAACGGAGGCTGGCATTCCCCCGGAACAGGTCAAGGGATTTCCCGAAGACCATACCCGACCTGGCCGGCTTGCTCCCAAGTCGGAATTCGAAGCTGCGCAGAAACGGCTCACGAGCCAAGTTGACGAAGATTGTCTTTGCATGGTTATTCCGGGCCTCCGGCTGGATTTCGGCGACCACAAGTAACCGACTAATTTGGACTACGCACAGCCCGAACCCTTAGAGCAATAGCGTTCGTCTTATTCCACTGAGGCCAAACTTGCTCGAATTTCGCCAGCGCCTCGTTGGATTCGTGGGTGTTCTCGAGGTCGCGTGTCAATTCAGCAGCTCGCAAGAGCGCGAGGTCGGACTGAATTACGTTGAACGCCGTTAAGAATTGTTCGCCTCCATACTCTGCATAAGCACGACCTCGGTGGTTCGACAACCATTGAGATTCATCCAGCGCGTCCTTGTTTTGGCGATTACTTGAATATGCATCAAGCAACGCCAAATGCGTCAAGTACAGCTCGTGGCCATCAATCAAAGGGCGGAGCAGTGCAATAGCCTGATCCGCATGGCCATCGCTACGCTTCAACTCAGCTTTTACAATCCATTGCAGATTTCTTATTGTTGAGTTTTCTTCGGCGGCCACCGCGATATTGACCCTTGTTAATAACTGCGCCGCGCTTCGCGTGTCGCCGCCACGAGCCAACAGATAGGCAGCGAAGAGTGCTTGAAAATGTAGCTGTCCAGAATCTAACGCATTGTCAGTTTTCTGGCTCAGTGCTTCCTCAGCGTATTGGGTCAATTCTCTAGGAGATACTTCCGCAAATTGGCTGCGCAGCCCGAGCTCCACGCCTTGCAATCGTCGCCGACTGAGTCCGCCAAGGCTAGCTGCATCAGTTTTAACCTTGTCGATCAACGCTTTCGCGTCAGTCCAGCTTCCTTGGTCAGCAGCGATCGCGATTCGCACAATTTGAGTGCCCAAATCGTCAGACTTTACCCCAGAGGGTTTGTTTTCGTTCAACAATTGTTCGGCGCGACGATACTTACGTTGGGCCGAGAACAATTCCGCGTAGAAGTCGTTTCTTGCAAATCCGGAGTCTGCGGCTCGCTTGAATTCTGTCTCGGAATCAGAGTAGCGATCTTGCGCAAGGTACACGATTCCCAGCAAATATAATCCCGCGGAGCTATACGCGTTTTTAGGCGAAACATTGAGCTTGCCGGCCGCAATCGCTTCTACATAATGGTTTTCACACCACGCGTAATATGAATACGGGCCATTTGCCAAGTAATAATCGGGGTATAAATTCGTCAGCAATTTCCACTTTTGCAATCCTGCACTCGGCGACGTCAATGTTGACTGCCAAGCATCAGCCAGCATAGCGTCGCGTGCTGACAGTCTCGTCGACTCTGCCAACGCTAACGATATCTGTTTCAGGGCGGCAGAGTTGTTGCCCCCATTCAGCAACGCTCGCGCGATAACCAGATGCGCAGTCGCAAACTTCGGATCGAGCTTGACGGCATCTTCGTAGTAGTCCAGCGCATCTTTCATGTTGCCAGTAAAATACGCGCGTTGTCCCAACGAATACGCCCGCAACGCGTCCAGATTCGCAGTCGCCACCTGATCTAGGGGGCGCGACTGTTTGGATACCGAGGCCAGCGCTTCGCCTAAACGCAGGCGCAGGTTTCGGTCGATCTTGTCGATCGACGGCAGCACGGACCGGATGTCGCGGCCGTCGACGGATTCCGTGTACACGGTCGTTTGGGTTTTTGGGTCGATGACCTCTGCGCTGACGCGCACCATGCCGCCGACTTCAGCGACGGTCGGCAGGATCAAGGCGCGCGCGCCGGCACGGATCGCGACTTCACTGCCGACGGCACGATCCACGCGGGCTTTGGCCGGATCGCGTTGCATCAGCTCAACGGTGTCGCGGGTTTTCAATGCGGACAACACGTTGACGTATTGCGATTGTTCGAGGCCGAGACGAAACGCGTTTTCCAGCGATTCGTCGAGGATGGGTTTACCGGTGAGATTGTTCAGATCGCCGACCACGACCCAGTCGCGCTGGCCAAACGCAATGGCCGGCGGACTGCGCACGCTGAGGTAGATCGGAACGGCGATGGCGGCGACAGCCACCGCGGCTTCGATCGCGAGCATGCCCGGACGCCGCCACCACGGCACTTCACGCCAGGCCTTGCCGCTCCACGCCGGCCGCTGCAACGGCGCGATGTCGGCGTGGCCCACTTCGTATACGGCCGTAGGTTCGGCCAGGCCCTTCATGAGATAGCGCCCGTGCTTTCGCCATTGCGCAGGCGGTTGCGTCGGCAATTCGTTGTGGGCACGGATCGCCAGCGTATGCGCGATTCCGGAAACCAGGATCTGCCCCGGCAACGCCAGATTCATCAGTCGCGCCGCAACCGGTTTGATCAGGCCCTCCAATTCCAGCGGCTTGGCACCACGGGCGATGTCGTCGGGGCTGTTTTGCCATAGCACCACATCACCAACATGGATGCCGACGCGCGCGCTCAGCGGCAGAAACTCGGACTGGCCGAACTCCCAGATCAGGCGCTGATAGTCCAGCGCGAAGGCTACCGCCTGGATCGGACGTTCGAACAGGAATAGAAAACCATCGGTTTTGTCGATCTCCCGACCACCGTGCTGCGCAAGCAGATTGCGGCACTCGCGGTCGAGCCGATGCATGAATGTGGCCGAATCGCGATCGCCGAGTTGCGCGATCAGCGTGGTGCTGTCGACCAAGTCGCACAACACGACCGTGCGCAGCAGTGGCGTCGGTGACGGTTGCTCGACGGTTGGCGGCTGCTCGCTCTGAACTGCGTTCATCGGACCCTGTATTTCAACCAGCGCGGCGCCCCCGAGACGGTTTGCCGCAGCGCCTGATTTTGCGCCAAATATTTCGCTTATTCCAGCCGGTGGGGCTGGTAGAAGTGGTAGGTAAGTGGCAGGTAGAGGTTGGGAGGGGAGAGGTGCAACGTGAGCGCACATAAGCGTGGTCAATCCAGCGGAAGGCGGAATCGCGTCGCTTGTCTTGATTCAAAGGCGATAGAGGCAAGAAGGTACGGGATTCCTGCCTACAAAGGAATGACGAAACGTTGAGTTCCCATCTCCGCGTTTTCCCGAGTCCCGAACCCCGAAAAGGCCATGGATCGGCGCAGGCCGCCTACTTCGCGTGCAGCACGCAGATGTTGCTGCCTTCAGCCTTCGCTCGATACAGCGCCGCGTCGGCCTGGCTGTACCAGATCGACCATTCGTCGCTATCCGCGCACAGGCTGGCGCCGATGCTGATTGAAATGCTGAGCTCATCCACGTACGGAAAATGCAATTGGCCAACCGCGTCGATGATGCGCGCGGCAAGCGCTTCCAGTTGCCCCGGATCGTCGAGTTGTGCGAGTACGGCAAACTCGTCGCCACCAAGTCGACAGGCTAGATCGCGATCGGTCGTCATTCGACTGACCGCACTGGCGACGGCCCGCAAGACGTCATCGCCAACCAGGTGTCCGCGTTCATCGTTGACGCACTTGAAGTGATCCAGATCAATGAGTAACAAGACCAGGTGCGTACCCGCGACACGGTGCTCGCTGAGGCTTTCCAGGAATTCGTAAAGGCCGCGGCGATTGGTAAGACCGGTCAATTCGTCGGTGCGCACCAGATGGTTGGCGGTGGAAAGTTCGGTTTGGGTCTGACGCAGCGCATTGAGCGTGTGGACCAGGTCTTCGTTGCGGCGCTTCAGGCTGCCGATCAGCTGTTGCTCGCTGGCAACCAGATACGCAAACGAGCGGCGCATGAACAGTGCCAGCAGACCCGGTTCGCTCTCCAGCAGATGATCGAATTCGGGGTAATCCACGACACGCAGGTTGCACGCGCTGTGCGCGATCGCGCTGGCCACGCGTGCGTGATTGCCAATAAACAGGGCCAATTCGCCGAAGTATTCACGTGTACGCAGAATCTTGTCGGGCAGGCCATCACCAAATTCGATGCGCACCTCACCGGTTTCGATGACGTACATGTTGCGGCCACTTTCACCCTTGCCGAATAACACTTCTCCGGCGGCTACGCGCCGCCCCCGGCCAGCACCGCGCAACATGACGAACTCGGCATCGGACAACTGCCTGCGCAGGTGCGATGCCTGCGCGCGTGGCGGCAGGTTGATTGCAGGCGACGCGATTCGCGCCGTCGATTCGGATGCCAGCGTGGACACGCTTTTGCAGTCCCTTTGATTCTTGCAAGCTTGCGATGATAACCCATAGGCCAAAAGTCATGCTAACGCACACGTGCAGTTATCGGCGGCTGGCGGCAAGGCGCCGATAAGCGGTGTTTTGAATGGCGTTGAATCGCCGCTTTTTATTCCCTTCTCCCGCCGGGAGAAGGGCTTTCTGCTTTCGACGGCGTTATCTTTTTTCGCTGTTTTCCTCAAGCAGCACTCGCCACTGGCTCACGCTGAAACTGCGCTTCCTCGGTAGAACCTTTCAGCGCCACCGTCGCCGCATTCGCACCTTGAATGGTTTGCGTGACCGTGTCGAAGTAGCCGGTGCCAACTTCGCGCTGATGCTTGACGGCAGTGAAGCCGCGATCCACGGCGGCAAACTCGGCTTCCTGCAGTTCGACGAACGCGGTCATCTGCCGACGCGCATAACCATGGGCCAGATGGAACATCGAATAATTCAGGGCATGGAACCCGGCCAGGGTGATGAACTGGAAGCGATAGCCCATTGCCGCCAGTTCCGTCTGGAAGCGTGCGATGGTCGCGTCGTCGAGGTTGCGCTTCCAGTTGAAACTGGGCGAACAGTTGTAGGCGAGCAGCTTGCCCGGAAATTTCGCATGGATCGCCTGTGCGAACTGGCGCGCGAATTCGAGATCGGGCTTGCCGGTTTCGCACCATACAAGATCGGCGTAAGGCGCATAGGCCAGGCCGCGGCTGACAGCCTGATCCAGACCGTTGCGGGTTTTGAAGAAACCTTCGCTGGTGCGTTCGCCGGTGACGAAGGCCTGATCGTTGGCATCGATGTCGGAGGTCAGCAGGTCGGCGGCTTCGGCATCGGTGCGCGCGACAATCAGGGTCGGCACGCCCATCACATCGGCGGCGAGGCGCGCGGCAACCAGTTTGTCGATCGCTTCGCGCGTGGGTACCAGCACCTTGCCGCCCATGTGACCACATTTTTTCGCGCTGGCGAGCTGGTCCTCGAAATGCACACCGGCGGCGCCGGCCTCGATCATCGCCTTCATCAACTCGAACGCATTGAGCACGCCGCCGAATCCCGCTTCGGCATCGGCCACAATCGGTTGCAGGAAGTCGATGCTGTCGTCACCTTCGGCGTGCTGCAGTTGATCTGCACGCAGCAACGTATTGTTGATGCGCTTTACCACTTGCGGCACGGAGTTGGCCGGATACAGCGATTGATCCGGATACATTTCGCCGGCGACGTTGGCATCTGCCGCCACCTGCCAGCCGGAAAGATAGATCGCCTTGAGGCCCGCCTTGACCTGTTGCATGGCCTGGTTGCCGGTGAGCGCGCCGAGTGCGTTGACGTAGCTGTCGGTGTGCAGGTGGCTCCAGAGTTTTTCCGCGCCACGTCGCGCCAGCGAGTGTTCAATCGGCACGGTGCCGCGCAGGCGCACCACATCCTCGGCCGCGTACGGTCGGGTGATGCCTTTCCAGCGCGAATTGTTCAGCCAATCGAATTTGATCTGTTCGACAGTTGCGTGGGCAGCTTTCATGACGTTACCTCGGCGGTGGGTGGGTCGGTGAGTGTATGAACGCGTTGTAAGGTTGAAATCAGGCCAAGTGCGTACGGCACTTGCTTTATGCCGTCATCCCCGCGAAGGCGGGGATCCAATGCCTTGGCCATTGAGCAACGGCGCGCCAATCAACGGTTGGGCGGACTGGAAATGGTTCGGTAGTGCCGACATCGCGGGCAGGCCTCGTTCGGTTCGCGAGGCAGCAGGCTATTCCTGCGTTGCAGCATTTGACAAACTAAATGTTTCAATTCTATACATTGACAATGTTAAACTGCTTTGCAAGTCATTGAAGTCACAGTATGGCTATTGGCTCCGACAAGACGAAATCCGGCAAAAAATCGAGCGCCAAGCCAACTCGCGGAGGCGCGAGTGCGCGCGCCAAGTCCAAAGCTCGGCGAACGCCGACCCGTTTCTATTACAAAGGCAACCGCATCAAGCAACTGCGGGCGTTCTGTTTCGCGGTCAAGTTCGGCAGCGTGGCCCGAGCGGCCGACGCGTTGTTCCTGTCGGCATCGTCGGTAAGCCTGCAGTTGTCCGCGTTGGAATCCGAGCTCGATGCCCATCTGCTGGAACGCACGCGCCCGCGCCTGGTACTCACACCCGAAGGACAAATGCTCTACGACTTGGCGCGTCCGCTGGTCGAAGGCATGGACAACCTTGACCATCAATTCGCCAGCCAACGCCAGGGCATGGATGCGGGCGAGGTGAACATCGCCGCCGGCGCGTCGACCATTCAGTATCTACTGCCGCAGCCGGTGCGTGACTATCGTCGGGAATTTCCTGACGTGCGCCTGCAATTGTCCAATGTCACCGGCAAGGACGGGCTGGCGATGCTGCGCTCGGATCAGGTCGACTTCGCTGTGGGCTCGATGCTCGACGTGCCGCACGATATTTCCTACGAGCCGGTGCACTGGTTCGACCCGATGCTGATCCTGCCGCTGGATCATCCGCTGGCGGAAAAGCCCGAGATCGCGTTGGAAGATTTGTCCCCGTACGGATTGATCCTGCCGCCGCAGCGCCTGACGACATATCGCCTCGTTGATCTGGTGTTCCAGCAACGCAAGGTTCCGTATTCGGTCGCGATCGAAGTCGGCGGTTGGGAAGTGATCAAGCAATATGTGGCGATGGGCCTGGGTATCTCCATCGTCACCGGCATCTGCATTCAACCCGAAGACCACGCGCGCCTGGCGGTACGCAACATGCGCCAGTATTTCCCGCAACGTAGTTACGGCGTCGTCGTGCGCAAAGGCAAATACCTGTCGCCACAGGCCCGCGCCTTTATCGACCACATCAAGCCCGGCCTGTTCGCGCGCGGCGACTACTACGAGTCCGGGCATTCGGATCGGTAAAACTTGAGTTTGCCGAAAGACGACTTTAGCCCTCCCCGTCATGGGAGGGTTGGGTGGAGATGGTGTTCCAAGGCGCTCAGATTTCTCCCTCTCCCCCGATTTATCGGGGGCGAGGGCCGGGGTGAGGGGGCGGCGCATCGCGCTGCGGAGGCGTCGCGCAAGTACGTACCGTTTCCCCCTCACCCAACCTTCTCCCCCAAGCGAGCTTGGGGGAGAGGGCTTTTTGCCAGTCGCAATGCGGATCGTTGAAGCCCACATTTGCGTGCCGACGAACAAGCCCCCCTTCAAGGGGCAGGAGCTAAACAGTGCCGCGATTCTTGCCCTGCCACGGTCGATAGAATTCGCGGATGCGGGCCATGTCCGCATCCATGTCGTCGCCAGGTTCGATCAGCGGACCAAAGCCGATGGTCTTTTCCGGATAATGGAAGTACACCGGCAATATCGGTACGCCGGCTTCCTTGGCGATGCGCCAGAATCCATTTTTCCAATCCTTTACTTTTTTGCGCGTGCCTTCGGGTGCGATGGCCAGCCAGAACTTTTCGCTGCGCTCAAACTGTCGGCGCATTTCCTTGACCACGCCATGCGGGGCACGCCGGTCGATGGCAATGCCGCCGAAGCCACGCAGGATCGGCCCAATCGGCCAGAAGAACGCTTCGCGTTTGCCGATGAACTGGATGCGCAAGCGCACGCCGACCTTGAACAGCAATCCCCAGATCACATCCCAGTTGCTTGAATGCGGCGCGACAATCACGACGAGTTTCGCCACGTTCGGGATCTCGCCGACAGCGCGCCAGCCGCATCGAACAAAGATCCCGCGACAAATCGCACCACTGAACGACGGCGCAAACTTGGGCATCTGTTCCGGGATGATGGGGAAATGCGAGTCGCTCATTCCAGACTCCAGTGCTTGCCGCGGCCTTGCTTGTGCTTTGCGCGCGTCTTCTTTTCCGTCAGGCGGCGTTCTTTTGATGCACGGGTAGGTTTGGTCGCCACGCGCTTTTTCGGTACGTGCAAGCTGGCGCGCAGCAGGTCGGCCAGGCGTTCACGCGCGTCCTCGCGGTTGCGTGCCTGATCGCGAAAGCGCCTGGCCTGGATGACCAGCACGCCTTCGGCAGTTAGGCGACGATCGCGGCGCGACAACAGCCGCGCACGCAAAGGTTCCGGCAGCGCTGTCGACTGGGCCACATCGAAACGCAGCTCAACCGCAGAGGAAACTTTGTTGACGTTTTGACCGCCCGGGCCCGACGCACGCACGAAGCTCTCAGTCAACTCGCTTTCCGGAACACGCAACGCAGCAGTGACGATCAACATGTCGCGTCAGTCACGGAAATTTTCGTATTGCAGCGGCATTGCAATATCGCTGCTGCGCAAAAATGCCATTGCAGCTTGTAGGTCATCTCGTTTCTTGCCATTGATGCGCAGCTGGTCGCCCTGGATCTGGGTTTGCACTTTCAAGCCGGAATCCTTGAGCCGCTTGACGATGTCCTTGGCCAAGGGCTGATCGATGCCTTGCTTCAGGATCACTTTTTGCCGGGCGGTGGCCAGATTGATTTCGGGGTCGGCAATCTCCGCACAGCCAATGTCGATATGCCGGCTGGCCAGGCGCTGCTTGAGGATATCGAGCATCTGGCTGAGCTGGAATTCTGCCTGTGCCTTGAGCACGACGGTGGATTCGCCCTCGCGCTCGAAGATGGCGTCGGTGCCTTTGAAATCGAAACGGTTGCCCAATTCGCGGTTGGCCTGATCGACCGCGTTGGTCAGCTCGTGCAGATCAAGTTTGGAGATGATATCGAACGATGGCATTGGCAGGTTTCCCGGTTTTCGCTGACGATTCTACAGGGCTCGGCATTGCGAGCGTCAACGCGACGCGCGCCATGCGAAGGCAAATGCGATTGCGCCAGTCGCGCCTGCTAGCCACGCAATTGACGGATAGCCGAGCAGGTGCGGCCCGTGCACGTCGAGTGCGCACAGCAATGCGCTCGCAATCATCGCGGTACTGCCGCCCGCGATCCAAACCAGAAAGCGACGATTCTCGCGCGCGAGTTTCTCGCTGCGTGCCAACGTCGCATCGCGTTTGTCCGTGTCGAAATCGCCGGCCACGGCCTTTTTCAGGAATCCATGAATCAGTTGTGGCATTTGCGGTGCGGCAGCGATCCATTCCGGCAGGTGCTTGCGTACTTTGCGCAACGTGCGGCGAATACCGTAGCGGCGCTTGAGAATATCAGCGAGCACCGGTTTGGCTGTCGCCCAGATATCGATCTGCGGATGCAGCAGGCGCCCGATGCCTTCGATGTTCAACAGGGTTTTCTGCAGCAGGATGAGTTGCGGCTGTACGGTAAGCTCGTAGCGGCGCGCGACCGAGAACAGTTTCATCACCACTTCGGCCAGCGATATTTCCGCCAGCGGACGCGTGAAATATGGTTCACAAACGGTGCGCACTGCCGCTTCGAGTTCATCCACGCGCACATGCGCGGGAATCCATCCGGCGGCCAAGTGCAATTGCGCGATGCGTTGGTAGTCGCGCTCGAACATGGCCATGAAATTTTCTGCAAGCCAGTGCTGGTCGCGCTCGGGCAAGCTACCCATGATGCCGAAATCCAGCGCAATGAAGCGCGGATTCTCGCGCCGCGTTGCATCCACCCAGATATTCCCGGGATGCGCGTCGGCATGAAAGAAATTGTCGCGGAATACCTGCGTGTAAAACAGACGAACGCCTTTTTCCGCGAGGGCGACACGGTCGATCCCAGCGGCATCGAGCGCGACCAGATCGTCTACGCTGATGCCACGCACGCGCTCGAGCGTGAGTACCGCGTTGGTCGTGTGCGACCAGTAGACTTCGGGCACGATCAGGTCGTCGCCGGTCAAAAAATTACGCCGCAGCAAACTCGCGTTAGCGCCTTCACGTTGCAGATCCAGTTCGTTGGTCAACGTGGTTTCGATCTCGGCGACAATGTCTCGGGGCCGGATTTTGTCAGCGGCAGGATGCCAGCGCTGCGCGAGTTCGCCGAGCGCACGCAGCAACGCGATATCGGCTGCGACGCGGGCTTTGATGCCCGGGCGCAAGACCTTGACCACAACGTCCTTTGACGAGCTTGAGTCTGCACTGCGTAGCCGGGCCGCGTGTACCTGGGCGATCGAAGCGGAAGCCAGCGCAGTTTCGGAAAATTCTTCGAACAACTCGGCTACCGACTTCCCGAGCGCGGCCTCGATTGCTGCTCGCGCCTGATCGCCGGGAAACGGCGGGACCTGATCCTGTAGCAAGGCGAGTTCTTCAGCGACATCGGTCGGTAGCAGATCGCGCCGGGTCGAGAGGATCTGCCCGAACTTGACGAAGATCGGGCCGAGTTCGATCAACGCCAGGCGCAGGCGCGCGCCTCGCGGCAGGTCCGCGATGTCGGCGCGTGGCCGCGGCAGAATCGGGCGCAGCCACTTCAACGGCCGGAACAGATGCGTTAAATCGACCAGGTCATCCAGCCGGTAGCGCACCAAGGTCATGCCGATACCGAGCATCCGCGGCAACTGCCGCAGGGCGGTCAAGATGTTTCTCCTGGCGCGCGTGGTGCAAGTCGCTGCATGCGCGCCTCCAGTCGATCGGCACGCTCGCGCAGCGCATCGACGTCGTCGAGGAATTCTTCCATTTCTGCTGGCGCGATCAGATCGCGGCTTTCTTCGCGCAGGTATTCGGCGGTGTTGTGCGCCATGGCCCTGGTCGAATCACGACCCCAGGTGAACGCACGTTGCAGCGCTCGCGCCAGCGGCACGCCGAGTACGTCGCCAAAAGTGCGCGCGAACGCTTCTTCGATATCGGGCTGAAAGTCTCGCGCGAGCTTTTCCACGCGGCGCGCAAGTTCCGCGTCACCGGAAATCTCTACCTTGCCCGATGGCATTACCGAATCTTCGCCGCGACGCAGCACCATCGCCAAAAAACTGCCGGGTGCAGCACGCAGGTTCAGATCCCCGGGCGCATCCCAATGCGGGCCGACGCAAAGACGCTTGTCTTTCACGCTGATGGCCAGCGCCAGATTAATTCCACGCAACTCGAGCCCGATGCGCTGGCCTTCAAGCGCGCCAAGCCGCTCACGCGTGTCTTCGTCCATCGCCAGCGCACGATTGAGCACGCCCTCAAGCAGGCGGCCGAGGCGCGCGCGCATGGCGTTGGGTTGGCGAGAGGGATCGGCGATCATCGTGGCAATTCTAGTGCACTGCTACAAAAATGTTCTTGTTCGCGATGGTCAGAGAGCCCCCTTCCTACGCCTGCGGGGAAAGGTGGCGGCAGCCGGAAGGGGGCGCTCTTGATTTGCTTCACGAACCGGAGTTGGCAATTGTGGGCTAGCCTCAAACGCGCTGTTGCATGCGCGCACGTACTAGATGTTGCGACAAGCGGGCCATGCCTTCGATCATGTTCACGCGCGGCGCGTAGTCCAGGTCGCGGCGCGCTGCGGCGATATTGAACCATTGTGATGTCGACAACAATTCCACGCTGAAGCGGGTCAGCGGCGGTTCGCGCTGAATGCGCAGGGTGGAATAGACCGTCTCAAACGCGCTACCCAGAAATTGCGCAAGACCCAACGGCATCCGGCGAGTTTCCGGCGGCAACCCAGCCGCCTTGAGCCAGGCGTTGATCATCGCCTCGTGGCTGATCGGTTCGCCCTGGCTGATGAAATAGGCTTTACCGGCAATCGGTGAACCGATGTCCAGCTTGTTCAGTGCCAGCACGTGTGCTTCAGCGGCATTGTCTACATACGTCGTGTCGATTTTCTTGGTTGCCTTGCCGATGATACGCAAACGACCACGTTTGGCTTGTTCGAGAATCCGCGGCAGCAGGTTCGGATCACCGGGTCCCCAGATGAAATGCGGGCGCAAGGCGACGCTGGCCAGTTGATCGCCATTGGCGGCGAGTACGCGTTGCTCGGCCAGCGCCTTGGTTTGCGCGTAAGCCGAACTGAAATGCTTCGCGTACGGCACGGATTCGTTGACCCCGTCCAAATCGGTCCCACCATGCACAACGCTGGGACTCGACGTAAACACCAGCTTGCGTACGCGATGCAACTCGCATGCAGCCAGCACCATGTCGGTGCCGCGCACGTTGGTTTCGTAGTAGTCCTCGATCCGGCCCCAGCCGCCAACCTTGGCGGCATTGTGCACGATCGCATCAACCCCTTCGGCTGCGGCGGTAACGCTGTCGAGGCTGGCCACGTCGCCAATGCGTTGCTCGATCTGGAGTGCGTCGAGCTGCGGGTAGCGGTTGCGGTTGAATGCACACACGTCATGCCCCGCGGCGGCAAGCTGCCGACAGATCGCCATACCCAAGAAGCCACCACCGCCGGTTACCAGAACTCTCATGATTTCGTCTCCGATCCGTCCGTGGTGCTTTCTGCGAGCGACCCCCTTGTCATTTGCCGTCGTGAACGACCTGCCGATTGTAGCCAATACGAAGCAGTGAGGCCGTGATTTACTTCGGCTTAAGGCCGGAACGGTTATTTTTCGCGGGATTGCGGGAGTTTTCCATGCTTCGTTTGATCGTTTGTTTCACCGCCGCCGCGCTGCTGTTCGCAGGCACGGCTCACGCGCAACGCGATTTCAGCGGCCAGACTGCATCCGGCGCGTATTACCGCATTGCGGTTCCGGATAGCTGGAAAGACGGCGACACGCTGATTCTGTTCCAGCATGGATTGACCTTTGATTCGCCTAAACCAAACCCAAGCCTCGGGCCAATCGCCGCACTGCAACTCAGCGAAGGCTATGCCGTCGCCTCCTCGAGTTTCAGCCAGCGCAGCTGGGCCTTGTTCACGGTAGCCGACGACAACGCGCAATTGCTCGCCGCATTTCGTGCGCAGGTCGGGCAACCTGGCGCAATCATTCCCTACGGCGGATCGCTGGGCGGTTTGATCGCACTGAAGCTCGCCGAAGATCCGCGCTTCGCTCCGGTATCCGGCGTTTATGCGGCGTGTCCTCCCGCTGCCGGAGCGCGTGTATGGGATACCGCCATCGATTTGCGCCTGGCCTACGACGTGGTGTGCAAGGATGCCGGCGATCTGCCGACCGGCGCACAACCGTATCCCTGGGCTTACAACCTGAAAGACATTCCGGCCAATATTTCTGACCTGACCGACGAAGCGCGCCTGCTGCAAACTCTGGTGCCGTTGAATCAATGTACCGGCGTGAACCTGCCTTCGGGCCTGCGCAACGGCGCGATGCAGCGCCGCCTCGCGCAATTGATGAACCTGGCGCACATCACCGACGAGAAATTCTTCGTCACCAATGTCGGCTACGCCACCTATGCCTTGAGCGATCTGCTGCGCGCGCCGGACAAGCTCGACGGCATCAGCCCGTTCGACAACATGGGTGTCGATTACGGCGACGCCACGATCAATGCGAACATCGCCCGCATTCAGGGCGATCCGCTGGCGTCACTGTATTTTCATTGGGCCTCGGATTTTCGCGGCGAGATCGACCTGGCGACGAAGGTGATTTCCGTTCAAACCAGCCGCGATCAACTGGTGATCCCCGCCAATCAATATGTGTTGCGCCAAACCTTGCCCGCCAACCAATTGACCAGCGCGCTCGTCAATGAGGCGACGCCGACGCATTGCGGCTTCAGCCTCGCCGAAGGTGTGGGCGGCTGGGAAGCGTTGCGTCATTGGATTGCCAACGATCACCAACCAACTGTGTCGGATATCCAGAGCGATTGTGAAGCCGCCGCAGCCGCAGGCGCGGATGGCGCGTGCCGCTACGATCCCGATATCGTCGTACCGAGTTTCGACAGTCAGGTGCGTCCCCGCCAGGCCGCGGTGCTGCCGCTCGTGGACGGCCATTACAGCGGCCAATGGTACGACCAGCAACGCAGCGGCGAAGGCATCGATCTGGAAATCCTGCCGGACAACAAGGCTTTGGTATACTTTTTCACTTATCCACCTGCCGGTACGCCTGGCGCGCAAACCTGGCTGACCGGCGTCGGCGACATCGTCGGCAACGGCATTGAATTCGCCGATATGCAATTACCATCGCTGGACAGCGAGGGAAAAATTGTCGACCAGCATTGGGGCCGCATTGGCATAAGCTTCGACGATTGCGATAACGCCACGATGCGTTGGGACGGGCCGCCGGCGTGGGGTTCGCTCAAAGTACCGCTGCGCCATCTGACCCAACTGCAGAATCTGGGCTGCGGGATTCAGGGCACGACGCCACCTTCCGCCAATCCCGCAAGCGGTGCGTGGTATGACCCGGCGTACTACGGTCGCGGCTTTGTGTTCGAACAACTCGACTCGCAGAACATCGCCAGCGTCTGGTACGGATTCGACGCGGATGGAAATTCGACATGGCTGAGCGGCGTATTGCACGCCGGCAGCGATGGCAGTTTCGGCGGAAGCCTCGTCCAGGGACTCGGTCCGCACTTTGGGCCGGACTACGATCCCAATACCTTTCATTTCACCGTCCAGGGCGATCTGGCACCGACGGCGTTCTCCTGCAAAACCGCGACCGCGCACTTCACGGCCGCACCAGGACGGTCCGCACTGTTGCCGGCAAGTTTGTCGCTACGACGGATTACGACGCCGCTGGGTGTGGCTGTCTGTACGCCATAAGCAAGCGCCGCCA
>JBDTLA010000181.1:0-2562 GCA_039935035.1 Rudaea sp.
CTCGACTTGCTCAACAGCCATTATCCCGTTAGCACGACCGGCCCCGACGGCAAACCGCAGAAAGTCGATGACACCGAGCGCCAGGCAAAAATCGCCGACGCCCAAGCCGAAATCAAGTTGTACTGCCGCTAAGTCGTATATGTACGGTGATGGTGCCCGGTTCGCGTCGGCAATGCGCGGTCGTGGCTTGATTGCTGTGTTGATTTTGCTTGCGCTCGCCGCTGCGGCCTGGTGGTATTTCGCACCGAATACGTTGCCGGCGGCGCTCCGCGCGCTGGCCCCGCCGTCACCAAAAGCCAATCCGACGTTGTACAAATGGCACGATGCCAAAGGTCGCCTGCAAATTACCGACGTGCCGCCAAAAGACCGGCCGTTTGAAACGCTGCATGTGAATCCAAACGTCAACGTCGTGCCCAGCGCGGTTCCGCCGGCCACCGCCAAACAACAATAATCCATCCAGCGCGCGATTCCGCCGATCAGCGCGTTTGGCCGCGGGTGCCGCAACGGCTACAATCCACGTCCTTTTTTCCCGCCTGGCGATCCGCGCATGCGTTTGTCCCGTTTCCACCTCGTTACTCTCAAAGAAGTTCCTGCCGACGCCGAAATCGCAAGTCACCGGCTGATGCTACGCGCGGGCATGATTCGCAAGCTCGCCGCGGGAATCTACACATGGCTGCCGCTGGGTTTGCGCGTGCTGCGCAAGGTCGAAGCCATCGTGCGCGAAGAAATGGATCGCGCCGGTGCGCAGGAATTGCTGGCCTCGATGGTCGTTCCGGCCGAGCTGTGGCAGGAATCCGGACGCTACAGCAAATACGGCCCTGAACTTTTGCGCCTGAAAGATCGCCACCAACGCGATTTCGTGCTCGGCCCGACGCATGAAGAAGTCATCACCGATCTGATTCGTCGCGACATCAAGAGCTATCGTCAGTTGCCGATCAACCTGTACCAGATCCAGACCAAATTTCGCGATGAAATTCGCCCGCGCTTCGGGGTAATGCGCGGCCGCGAATTCCTGATGAAGGATGCCTACAGCTTCCATCTGGACGATGCCGATCTGGAACGCGAATACCAGAACATGCGCGCAACGTATCAGCGCATTTTCATCCGCATGGGCGTCGACTTTCGCATTGTGAAGGCCGACACCGGCGCAATCGGCGGAGATCGCAGCGAAGAGTTCCAGGTGCTCGCTCAATCCGGCGAAGACCAGCTTGCCGTGTCGGATACCTCTGATTACGCGGCGAATATCGAAGTCGCCGAAACTGGCCCGCAAAGCGAGCGCGCGCCGGCCACCGCCACTGTCGAAAAAGTCTCCACGCCCACGCAGAAGACCTGCGAGGATGTCGCACAACTGCTGGGTATTGCGCTCAACACCACAATGAAGCTGATCGTGGTCAAGGCTCGCGACGAAGGCATCGTGGCGTTGGCCGTGCGCGGCGATCACACGCTCAACGCCATCAAGGCAGCCAAGCATCCACGTGTAGCCGCGCCGATGACCTTGGCCAGCGACGAGGAAATCCGCACTGCGTTCGGCTGCGAACCGGGGTTCCTGGGCCCAATCGGCGTGAAGGTGCCAATCGTCGCCGACTACGCCGCTTCGGCACTTGCCGATTTTGTTTGCGGCGCCAATGAAGCCGGATTCCATCTGCGCGGCGTCAACTGGGTACGGGATATCGCAGAGCCAGAAATCGCTGATTTGCGCAACGTCGAGGCAGGCGACCCAAGTCCGGACGGCCACGGCCACCTGCGTCTGGTACGCGGTATCGAAGTTGGGCAGATTTTCCAGAATGGGCCTTTGTACACAAAAGCCCTCGGCGTCAGCGTGCTCGGCGAAGATGGCGCCGAAATCGCACCGACCGCAGGCTGCTATGGGATAGGAGTCACGCGAACCGTGGGTGCCGTGATCGAACAATGCCACGACGATGCCGGCATCGTGTGGCCGGAATCGATCGCACCGTGGCGCGTGGCGATCTGCGTCATCAATCCGAAAAACAAACCTGAGATTGATGCCGCAGCTACGGCGTTATATGACGAGCTATGCCAGCGCGGCATCGAAACTTGTCTGGACGATCGCGGTTTGCGTGCCGGTTCGATGTTCGCCGATATCGAACTGATCGGTATTCCACATCGCGTAGTTGTTTCCGAGCGCGGTCTGGCCGCCGGCACATTCGAATATCGCGCGCGCCGCGATGCCGAGAACCGCAATCTCACACGTCAGGAATTGGCCACGTTGCTTCGCTAGCGGAAAGCGGAAAGCATAAAAGTCGCGTCATTCCAGCGAAAGTTCACTGCTGTCCGGAACGTTTCGTGTCTGCTCATCTTAGTAGTTGTCATGCTTTGTTTTTCGCACTTCGCGTTGTGCGACTGACTCAAATTTTCGAGCACGCTACGACCTACTCATATCGTCATTCCCGCGAAGGCGGGAATCCAGTTAAACAATGCTCTTGGCAAGCACTCTTGCACCACGCTTCCACTTCGATATGCCAGGAAAAGCCGTGCCAAAAGCCGCGATTGACTGGATTCCCGCCTACGCGGGAATGACGAGAAGGGGAGGTTCGCGAGAAT
>JBDTLA010000182.1:0-7339 GCA_039935035.1 Rudaea sp.
ACATCGAGTGCAGCGAGCGCCTTGAGCTCGTCGACCAACAGATATTCCAGACCCTTGGGACAACTGGCGAAGAAATCACGCATCAGGCGAATTGTCCAAGAAACAGGGCGAACTGCTGCGCCACGAAATCCACGTGCGCGCTCAGGCGATGATCATCGCGTAGCAGGGTGATGGCGTCGCCGCGCGCTCGCGCAAACGCGATGGCCTCATCGACGGGGCACAGCTCATCGTCCCAGCCATGCACGAGGGTCGTCGGCACGCGTCTGGCATCGAAGCGCACGTCGAACCCGGGAATCGCCACGGGCAGCGCAATCAGGAACAGCCCGATGCAGTTGACCTGTAATGAGGCCAACGCGGAAATGAATGCGCCCATGCTCGATCCGGCGAGGATCACCGGAGCATCCGCCGGCACCTGCTGGATCAGGCGCGCGATTCGATGGTCGATGCGCCGTACGTCACGCAGTGCGTCAAGATCGCGATAGTCAGGACGCACGCTGTCGAAACCCAACGGATTTGCAATAGCCGCTAGCGCACTGACCTTGGTCGCATCCGGGCCACTTTCCAGACCGTGGGAAAGAATAATGAGTGGTTTCATCGGCGCATTATCGCAGACACGCGAGTGCTGCTTCATATTGTTTGAAACGCCGACGAATCTTGTGAATCAAGAGCGCCCCCCCTTCCGGCTGCCGCCACCTTCCCCCGCAGGCGGGGGAAGGATTCCGGACTAGGCGGCTTCTTGCTGCCATTTCCCTCGAGCCGCAAAGGCTCATTTTTAGTTTCCCTTCCCTCGCGAACGCGGCGCACTCCCATTTTCCCTTCCCCCGCGAGCACGGCACACTCCCATTTTTCTTTCCCTCCCGAGCGGGGCACATTCTTACTTCCCTTCCCCCGCGAGCGAGGGAAGGTGCCGAAGGCGGATGGGGGCGCTCTTAATGCACTTGCGCAATATCCATCGTGTCAGTGATCAAGTGCGTTGGCATGGGGTGGCGTGCATGCGACACTGCGGCATGCCTATCGATCTGCCCATCCACAACTGGCCGCTGCCGTATGAATCGCGACTGGACCGACGAGAAATCTCAAGGGTCGACCTGGTCGTAATCCATTGCACCGAATTGCCGGACATGAAAACAGCGCGCGAATTCGGCGAGCGCATTCATTACGCCACCTCGCAGACCGGCAACAGCGGTCACTACTACGTCGACACCGACGGCACGGTATATCGTTTCGTCGCCAACGATCGCGTGGCCAATCACACTTATGGCTACAACCCGCGCTCGGTTGGAATTGAGTTGTCGAACATTGGCCGATATCCGCATTGGGGCGACAGCCGGCACCAGAATTGGACCACGCCGTACACGAAGGCACAAATCGATTCGCTGCTCGCCTTGCTGCGACACTTGCGCCACGACTTGCCGAATCTGAAATACATCGCAGGCCACGAAGATCTGGATCGCCGCCTCGAATCGGCGAAAGACGATCCGGCCATCATGCTGCGTCGCCGCCAGGACCCCGGACCATTATTTCCATGGGATCAGATTGTGCCGACGAGCGGCTTGCAGCGTTTTGCGGCGCCTGAGTAGCGATATTGATCGTGTACTTTCCGCATCGCTCGCGCGCGACGAATCAGCACCAAGCGTTTTGCGCGCAATGACTTTACAATCCCGCTTTGATTGCAAGATTGGCGGAAACGGAGAAGCGCTTTGTCCAGCCCCATCGTCGGCGAACTAATCGATCTGCTGCAGCTCGAGCGCATCGAAGAAAACCTGTTCCGTGGCCAGAGCCGAGATATCGGCACGCGCTATGTATTCGGTGGCCAGGTCGTAGGCCAGGCGCTTTCTGCGGCACAACGTACGGTGGATCCATCGCGCTCGGTGCATTCGCTGCACGCGTATTTCCTGCGCGCCGGGGACATCGAAGCTCCAATCGTCTACGAAGTCGACCGGGCACGCGACGGCAAGAGTTTTTCAGTGCGTCGCCTCGTTGCGATCCAGCACGGACAACAGATCTTCAATTTCTCCGCCTCGTTTCAGGTCGACGAAGCCGGCGTCGAGCATCAGATGCCAATGCCCGACGTGCCGCCGCCGGAAGAAATTGCGCCACTCCCGCCGGTGCCAGCCTCCGAGTTGGCAAATCTGCCGCCCAAGCTGCAACGCTGGTTGGCCAAGAAAGGCCCGTTCGAATTTCGGCATGTCCAGCCGCGCAATGAACTCAACCCGGTCAAGCGCCCACCCTTCCAGCAAATCTGGTTTCGGCTGATCGATCGCGCGCCGGACGATCCGGCCTTGCATCGCGCCATGCTCGCCTACGCATCGGATTTCCACCTGATCGGCACGGCCACGTTGCCACACGGCATCTCGTACCTCCAGCACAATGTGCAAATGGCGAGCCTGGACCACGCGATTTGGTTTCATCGGCCATTTCGCGTGGACGAATGGCTGCTCTATGCCTGCGACAGTCCCAGCGCTCAGGGTGCGCGCGGCCTGACGCGTGGCATGATCTTCACTCGCGACGGGCGCCTGGTTGCATCGACCGCACAGGAAGGCTTGCTGCGCCTGCTGCCTGAATCGAACACGCCAGGCACGCCATGAGACAAGTTTATACTTCTGCACGTGTGGAAAATGTCGAGCGGGTCGTTGCCATGTTCAACGAAGCCGGTATCGAGACACGACTGACCAACCTGCGTCCGTGGGCCAGTCGCGATTACAAGCGCCCCAGCTACAGCGACCGCGGCGATCGCAATGATTGGCCGCAAGTGTGGATCGTCAAGGCCGAAGACCAGCCGCGTGCGCGCGCGCTGCTGCGCGAGGCTGGAATCGAGCCAGCCACGCGATTCGCCGAAGACCTCGCCAAATCGCGCGCACCCGCAACGCAAAACCCACGTGGGGCGTTGGCCGTGTATCTTCGCCTTGGCTTGATCGCCGTGGTTCTGATTGTCGTGCTGTTGCGCTGGTACGGCGTGTTTTGATTCACGCCTTGCGGCGCTAGAATGGGCGCATGAAATCCGAGGTCGTCCGCCTGTTCCAGACCTTGCCGCACGCGTGCGGTTACTTCGCGCAGCGCACGGCGCAAAACCTGGTGATCGACCCAGCCGCGCCGCAACTGCCGAAACTTTACGAGGTTGCGATGACAAGGGGCTATCGTCGCGGCGGCGGCCACGTCTATCGGCCCAACTGCAACGGATGTCGCGCCTGTGTGCCGGCGCGCGTAGCAGTTGATGCGTTCCAGCCCGATCGCAGCCAGCGTCGGTGCCTGCAACGCAATGCCGACTTGCGCATGAACGTGGTCAAGGCGCACTTCAGCGACGAATACTTTCAGCTGTATCGACGCTATCTGGACACCCGCCATTTCGGCGGTGGCATGGACGACCCGGACCCGGAGGATTTTTCGCAATTCCTGTTCACACCGTGGAGTCCAACGTATTTTCTTGAACTGCGCCTGGACGATCGCCTGCTTGGCGTCGCCGTTACCGATTGCACGCGCAGCGGATTATCGGCGGTGTATACATTTTTCGACCCGGACGAGTCGGCGCGAAGCCTTGGCACCTATGCAATCCTGCGCCAGATCGCACTGGCACGCGAACACAACGTGCCCTACGTCTACCTCGGATTCTGGATCGAAGGCCATGCGAAGATGAACTACAAGTCGCGCTTTCGCCCGCTGCAA
This sequence comes from Rudaea sp., assembly GCA_039935035.1. GTDB lineage: Bacteria > Pseudomonadota > Gammaproteobacteria > Xanthomonadales > Rhodanobacteraceae > Rudaea. The sequence continues at coordinate 3,664 of JBDTLA010000182.1, forward strand.
CTGTTGGGCAACGAAGGTTGGCGCGAGCTATAAAGAATGCCGCAGTTGGATCGGCCTTCGGAACGGGCAATGGCGCACTGAGCCGGTAGCAACCAGCAAAAATTCCGTCATTCCGGCATGAATTGCCGGAATCCAGTCTGCAAGGATGCAAACCAGCCGCGCGGTTGTTCAGCCTCATTGAACACGAAGCGATACACTCGACCCCGACATTTCACTACCGGATTGCTCATGCGCAAATTCCTGTGCCTGCTTGCCATGCTCCTGCCCAGCCTGACGGCGATTGCCGCACCGGCAAAAGACACGTGGCTGAGTGTCCTGCTCGATGGCCGCAAGATCGGCAGCATGCATATTGAGCGCATCGTGAAAGACGATCACGTCATCACCACGCAGACGATGAGCGTTGAACTGGATCGAGTCGGGATCAAAGTCGCGCTGGGAACCAGCGAAACCGATTCCGAGACGCTCGCGGGTGAGCCGTTCGCGTTCGCCTCGCGTACGTCAATCTCGGGCATTGCCAGCGTGGTTAGCGGAACGCGCCGACCTGACGGCAAGTTCGACGTAACCAGCGAAGTCGGCGGCGCAAAACACACACGCGTCGTGGACTGGCCAAAAGATGCCCTGCTCTCGGAAGGGTTGCGTCTTGCCGAACAACGCAACGGATTGGTTGCCGGCACCCACTTCAAGGAAGCGGCATTTCAGGTCGACAGTCTTGATGCAGTTGAAATCGAATCGACGATTGGCAAGCGCGAACGCGTCGAGCTTCCTGACGGCGCGCGACTATTGACGCATATCGACCAGGTCATCCAGCTGCCTGGGTCGCCGACCAAAAGCGCAGTATGGGTCGATGACGATCTGAACGTGCAAAAGCTGACTTTGCCGCTGATGGGCTACGAACTGACCATGCTCGCCTGCTCGCAAACATGCGCACAGGCACCTAACCAGTCGGCGGATATCCTCAATCATGCCTTGGCGCACGCGCCATCGGCATTGAATCCCGACGAACTCCAGCACGGCCTGGTCATCACCGTCAGCGCAAACGACGGCGGCAGCGCTCCGCAGTTTGCTCAGACCGACGAACAAAGCGTCAGCGTCGACGGCAATCGGGTGAAATTGCGTATCGAGCCACTGAGCGCGAACAGCAAGCCGGGTCGCGAAGCACCGCCCCAACCCGCCGATTCGCAAGCCAACGACTGGTTGCAAAGCGATGCGCCGATAATTCGCAAGCTGGGCAAAAAAGCGATTGGCAACGCGAAAACATCAGCCGCGCAAATGTATAACCTGCAGGAATTCGTGCGCCGCTACATCCGCAACAAGAACTTGAGCGTCGGCTACGCATCGGCACTGGAAGTGGCAAACAAACCCGAAGGCGATTGCACCGAACACGCGGTGCTGCTCGCCGCGCTGGGTCGCGCGGTCGGCATTCCCACGCGCGTTGTCGACGGCCTCGCCTACACCGATCATTACGCCGGTGCCGAGCACGTATTCGTGCCGCACGCGTGGACGCAGGCGTGGGTCGACGGTCGCTGGCAGAGTTTTGATGCGGCCCTACCCGGATTCGATGCCGGACACATCGCCTTGTCGTACGGCGACGGCGATCCGTGGCGCTTTTTCAACGGCATGGATACGTTGGGACGGCTGCAAATCGATGCGATTGAGGCGGTGGGGGTTAAGGGCCGGGAATAGGGAATCGGGACTCCGGACTCGCGAATTGAAAAGACTTGACCCTACAGTTTGTCATTCCTGCGAAGGCGGGAATGACGCGCATTTGATTTGCCGCTTCCAAGTTCTGGATTCCCCATCCCCAGGCCCGGCCCCTCTACCCCGGCATCGGTAACCGCAAACTAACGCGCAGTCCACCACCCTCACGATTGGCCAAGGCGATGCGTCCGTCGTGGGCCTCGATGATTTCCCGCGCCAACGCAAGGCCCAAGCCGGTGCCTGCGCGTTTGGTGGAATAGAAAGGCAGCAACGCTTGCGCGAGTACCGCCTCGCTCATGCCCGGCCCGCGATCGGAAACGTCGATGCGCCATTCCGAGCCCAGTTGCGTTATGCGCAGCGCAACTTCGGCTTCGGCGCTGCCGGATTCGTGCGCATTCTTGATCAGGTTGATGAGTACCTGTTCGATTTGAGCTGCATCGAATTGAGCCGCCGCCGCAGGTATATCACCTTCGATGCGGAAGCGGCAATGCAATGCCAAGTCGTCAAGAAATGCACGCCATGCAACCGGTTTAAGCTGCGGTGCCGGTAGTTTGGCGAAGCTGGCATAGCCATCAATGAACGCATGCAAATGCCGTGCACGATCGCCAATGGTACCGAACACACCGGTCACGCGCTCGTTCTCGCCGCGCCGGGAAAGCTCGGCGCCGGAATGCGCCAGAGATGAGATTGGCGCCAGCGAATTGTTCAGTTCGTGGCTGATCACGCGAATCACTTTTTTCCACGTCTGCACTTCCTGGCGCGACAGCTCCCGGGTCATGCGCCGGAACAGGAACAAGCGCTGTGGCCGTCCCTGCAAACGGAATTGACGTCGCGAAATGTGGAAAGTTTCTTCGCTGCCGTCCATGTCGACGGAAAACAACGCGTCCTCGCCGGCGTCGATCGCGGCACGCATCGCGTCGGGAGCGTCGGCAAGCAATTCGCTGAAATCCAGGCCGAGCAGCGAGCGACCCTCGTTGAACAAATGCCGTGCGGCGATATTCGCATAGGTCACGCGTCGGTTGGCATCGGCCAACACCAGCGCCACCGGCGTGTTCTGCACGACCGTATCCAGCAACAGTTCGCGTTCGGCCAGATGCTGGCGCTGATTACGCAGGGTTTGACCCAGCGCATTGTGCATGCCGACGAGATCGCCTAATTCATCGCGACGTCGAGTGGCGATGGAAAAACTGAAATCGCCATCCCGATAGCTAGCCACCGCACCTTCAAGCGCACGCAATACGCGCGACAATGGCATTGTCGCCCGATGGCCAATCCACGCCACCAGCGGCACCAGCAACACGACCGTAACCAGGATTCCGCCAAACGGTGTGTGCAGCCAGGTTGTGTCGATGCTCAAGCCGAGCAAATCGGCGAGACCTTTCAGGAATTGTGGCAACGGCCAGCGCGTCACGCCGACATACACCAACACCCCGGACACTGCGACGCCACCCAACAGCGCAGCCACGCGACCTTGCAGGGTGATTACGCGCATGATTGAGTGTGGGCGTTGCTTTGGGTGGGGTTCATGGGGCTATTGTGACAGTGTGCCTGCTTCGCGAGAATCGGGAAGCGGGGAAGCGGGGAAGCGGGGAAGCGCGAACGATCGCAAAATTCCGTCATTCCCGCGCAGGCGGGAATGACGGGCTACTTACTTTTAGCATTTTTCGATTCCCATTTCCCGAATCCCGATTCCCGGCCTCACTCACTCCCCAATCCCATACCGCTGCATGCGCCGATATAACGCTTGACGCGAAAGCCCCAGCGATTGTGCTGCGCGGCTGATCACGCCAGAATTGGTCGCAAGCACGCGTTCAATTGCTTCGCGCGATGGTTCATCGAGGCTACGATTCGTCGCCACGGTCGGCGCGGGCAGGTTCAAATGTTCAACCTTGATTGGGCCGCCGCCGGCTAACAACTTCGCACGCTCGATCGCATTTTTCAGCTCGCGCACATTGCCTGGCCAGTCGTGATTCAACAA
>JBDTLA010000183.1:0-15047 GCA_039935035.1 Rudaea sp.
CAGTCGCAGCCATCACGACTTGGGCATGACATCTGTCAGACCCCCCAAGAGCGCATATCGGCCCCTTTTCCGCGCCGGGAGGTGGCCCCATCGACAAGTTCGGCAACATGTTAAAATATGCGTTCAATCAATGTTTTCAGCTGATTCGGACCGGTGTACTGCACTTGGTCCGTGTCACTCGTGTTGTGGAGGAATACCCATGTCAGCAATCAAAAAACTTAACGAATTGCGTCAATACGGCGGCAATATCCGTACGCCCGGCCTGACCGACAAGATCATTGAGCGGTTCGCACCCCAATACCCGGAATTGAATGAGGCCATCGATGATGCCGTTGCTGCGCATCGCCGCTTGCGTGATGAGTTTCCCGAACTGCTCAAACTCGATGAAAGCGAGCAACTGAGGCAGGTGCAAGCCGATTTCATCAATTTCTATCCCGACGACGCGGTCAATCCTTATGTTGCCTTGGCTGCGCGAGGTCCGTGGATTGTCACCCTCAAGGGCGCCGTCATTCACGACTCCGGTGGTTACGGCATGCTCGGTTTCGGACATACGCCCGCTGCAGTGCTCGAGGCCATGGCACGTCCCCAGGCCATGGCGAATGTGATGACACCAAACCTGAGCCAACTGCGCTTCACGCAGGCGCTGAAGGCCCACATCGGCAAGACGCGCGGTGGCAGCCCGTACACGCGTTTCATGTGCCTGAACTCCGGATCCGAAGCGGTGACGCTGGCCGGACGCATTACCGACGTCAACGCCAAACTTCAAACCGAACCGGGTGCAAAGTATGCCGGCCGCAAGATCAAGCGTCTGGCCGTCAAGGGCGCATTCCACGGTCGTACCGAGCGCCCCGCCATCTATTCGGATTCCTCGCGCAAGGCCTATGTGCAAAATCTGGCCAGTTTCCGCGACGAGCACAGCTTGATCACGGTCGAGCCGTACAACGTCGACCAGCTGCGCCAGGCATTTTCCGAAGCCGACAAGCACGGCTGGTTTATCGAAGCGATGTTCCTCGAGCCGGTCATGGGCGAAGGCGATCCCGGCCGTGCGGCCACGCCGGAATTCTATGCGGCAGCGCGCGAACTCACACGCGCACATGGTTCGCTGTTCCTCGTCGATTCGATCCAGGCTGGATTGCGTGCGCACGGCGTGCTGTCGATCGTGGACTATCCCGGTTTTGAAAAGCTCGACCCGCCGGACATGGAAACCTTCTCCAAAGCCCTCAATGCCGGTCAGTTCCCGCTTTCCGTACTGGCGGTCACCGCGCAGACCGCGACATTGTACAAAAAGGGAATCTACGGCAATACGATGACGGCAAACCCGCGCGGACTGGACGTGGCTTGTGCCGTACTCGATCAGTGCACCACGGAATTGCAAGCCAACATTCGCAACCGCGGTGCAGAGTTCCTGCAAAAGCTTAATGCGCTCAAGAACGAATTGCCGGACCTGATCACCAAAGTACAAGGCACCGGTCTGCTGTTCTCCTGCGAGTTGGCTGCTCAATTCAAATGTTATGGTGCCGGCAGCACCGAAGAATGGCTGCGCGAACACGGTCTGGGCGTCATCCACGGCGGAGCGAACTCGTTGCGCTTCACCCCGCATTTCGCCATCACCCAGGCGGAAGTTGACCTGATCATCGACACGGTCAAGCAAGCATTGCTGAAGGGTCCACGCATGATCGAGGCGGCCAAGGCGGCAGCAGCCTGAACCAAGCGGCGCGGAAGAGGCGGTTCAGAAACCGCCACTTCCGACAGCGAATATTCAGGTAGATCGCCGCATTGTGCGCCGCAGCTACGCAGCGCATTGGCGCAAGCGTAGACTCAACGTCCCCGAACAGGGGAATACCCAGCACAAGGAGATCACCATGAAATTCGCAGTCCCCGCAGCACTGGCCATCGCACTGCTATTTGCCGTTGGCACAGCAGCAGCGAAGACGCTGACACCGCAACAGCAGAAGATGGGCGCATGCTCCAAGCAGGCGCACGCGAAGAGCCTGAAGGGCGCCGAGTACAAAACCTACATGAGCACCTGTCTGAAAGGCGGAAGCGCCGCCGCACCGGCAGCGCCCGTTGCTACCAGCAAAGCGACAACCCAACAGGAAAGGATGACGACCTGTAATGCCGACGCCAAGACCAAAGCTCTGAAAGGCGCGGCTCGCAAATCCTTCATGAGTTCCTGTCTGAAAGGCGAAAGCCCGCCAGCCGCTGCACCGGCGGTGACGGTGAAATCCGCCAGCACAGGCAAAGTTGCCCAACAGGAAAAAATGAAGACCTGCAACGCCGATGCCACGACCAAGAGTTTGAAAGGCGCGGCACGCACGACGTTCATGAGCACTTGCCTCAAGGGAGAAGCGGCGGCTCCTGCCTCACATTGAGGGATCTGCCCGACTCTACAAACATAAACCCGGGTCGCGAGGCCCGGGTTTTTTCATGCCACATTAATCAGCACCACTTTGCCTGCGATAGGCCTTCACCCTACGTGCAAAACCCATCCGTGGCCTTGATCAATTCATGAGTGATTCCCGGCTCCAGCGCTGAATGGCCAGCATCGCCGACAATGTGCAACTCCGCTTCAGGCCACGCGCGATGCAAGTCCCAGGCACTGCGCAGCGGGCAAACGACATCGTAGCGACCCTGTACGATGACTGCAGGAATGTGCCTGAGCTGGTGCGCGTTGCGCAGCAGTTGGTCATCGACATCCAGAAAACCGCGATTGGTGAAGTAATGGCATTCGATGCGTGCAAAGGCCAGCGCGAATTCGTCGGACCCGGTCGAGGCAATATAGTCGGGACTCTGACGCAAAAAACTGGTGCTGCCTTCCCAGACCGCCCAGGCTTTGGCAGCGGCGAGGCGCTCGCTCATATCGTTGCTGGTCAAGCGACGATGGTAGGCGCCGATCAGATCGTCGTGTTCAGCGTCCGGAATCGCGGCCAGATAGGCCTCCCAGGCATCCGGAAAGATCGCATCGCAGCCCTTCTGGTAGAACCACTGCAGTTCCCAACGACGCAGCATGAAAATGCCGCGCAATACCAGTTCGGTCACGCGATCAGTGTGGGTTTGCGCGTAGGCCAATGCAAGGGTCGATCCCCACGAACCGCCAAACACCTGCCAGCGATCAATTCCGAGTTGTTCACGCAAACGCTCGATATCGGCGACCAAATCCCACGTCGTGTTGTCGGTGAGCTCAGCGTGCGGCGTGGATCGGCCTGAACCGCGTTGGTCGAACAAGACGATACGATATCGCTTGGGATCGAAATAACGCCGACATTTTGGATTGCATCCGGCACCGGGCCCGCCATGGAGAAACACAACCGACTTGCCGTGCGGATTGCCGCACTGTTCGTAATAAATCGAATGCAGCGGTGAAACTTGCAGCCGGCCGCTATCGAATGGTTCGATTTCTGGGTAAAGCGTGCGCAATGCCTCGGCCATTTCATCCCTCCAAAAATCGAACGGCGCCCTGTAGGCGCCGTGTGAATGAAAGTCCGTGATGGTCGGGGCGGCGGGATTCGAACCCACGACCCCCTGCCCCCCAGGCAGATGCGCTACCAGGCTGCGCTACGCCCCGATCGCACGGACTTGATCGGTAATGATCGCATAAATACACTCGTGCAGTCACGGGCGATCATCGTCCGGATTTCAGCGAAATCAAGCGCGGCGGAAAAGACGCACAAAACATCAGCGCCGCAGAATTTGCAACACTTCTTCCAGTTCCATGCGCAGCTGCCGCACGATCTGGTTGGTGATGCTCACTTCCACGCGCGCCTGTTCGCCGTCCAGGCGTTGGCGCGCACCGGTAATGGTGAAGCCCTGATCGTAGAGCAGCGAGCGAATCTGGCGGATCATCAATACGTCATGACGTTGATAATAACGCCGGTTTCCACGCCGCTTGACCGGCTTGAGGTTGGGAAATTCCTGCTCCCAATAGCGCAGCACATGCGGCTTGACCGCGCACAACTCGCTGACTTCACCGATGGTGAAGTAGCGTTTGGCCGGGATGACCGGAAGTTCGCTATTGCTGCCCTGATCCAGCATAGGATTCGACTCGGATCTTCAACTTTTGCCCCGGACGGAACGTCACCACACGGCGCGCAGAGATTGGAATCTCTTCGCCGGTTTTTGGGTTTCGCCCAGGGCGTTGATTCTTTTGGCGCAGATCGAAATTGCCGAAACCCGACAGTTTCACCTGCTCCCCCTTTTCCAGTGCCTCACGAACTACATCGAAGAATGCGTCGACGAATTCCTTGGCCTCACGCTTGTTAAGACCGACATCGGTAAACAACCGTTCAGCCATTTCCGCCTTGGTCAATGCCATGTTACCCCCGTAATCTTGCCTGACACTCCGTTTCTAAGGCGGCGAGCGCCCGTGTCACACAATGATCCGCATCCTCGTCCGTAAGAGTGCGGGATTCATCCTGTAAAATCAAGCCAATAGCGAGACTTTTTACTCCAGAACCTAGATTTTTGCCACTGTATTGATCGAAAACAACAAGTTCCGACAATGATTTACCCAATGCCGCACGTAAACTGGCTTCAACTTTGGCAAAGACGGTCGCCTCTGGCACAACCACGGCAATATCCCGGCGCAGCGATGGGAACCGGGAAATTTCATACGCGCGCGGTACCTGACCATTGGACACGGCGGCAAGCGCCAATTCGAACAGCACAATATCGGTATCGATATCCAGCACCTTGAGCAGTCGCGGGTGCATAGCGCCGACGAATCCCACCGCCACGCCGTCGACCAGAATCTGCGCGCTGTGCCCGGGGTGCAGCCACGCGACATCGGTCGTGAGGAATTCGAGCTGCCGCTTTGCTGCGCCCAAATCAAGAACCGTTTGCAAATCTGCTTTCAGGTCGTAAAAATCGACCATGCGCTTGTCCGCAGCCCAGGATTCTGCCCGGGCACGCCCACATGCGACGGCGCCAAGACGCATTACCTGTTGCAACTGGCCTCTGGGATCCGTGGCGAACACCAAGCCGCTCTCGAACAGCCGCACGCGTTCCTGCTGCCGATTGCGATTGTGCTGCAGCGCCTGAACCAAACCGGGCAGCAGCGAGGTGCGCATAACGCCTAAATCGGGACTCAGGGGATTGGCCAGAGCCACCGCGCCGGCACGCAATGACCATTGGGATAGCAAATCGCCAGCCACAAAACTGTAACAGATCGCCTCGCGATAGCCGCGCGCTGCCATTTGCGCACTTAACCGCGTCGGCGAAACCTGAGCTTCCGGAATCAAGGCCAGGCGCAATTCTCCACTCGGCGCATGCGTCGGCACGCGCTCGTAACCGTGCACGCGTGCCACTTCTTCGATCAAGTCTTCCTCGATTTCGATATCGAAACGTCGCGACGGCGCGGTGGCAATCCAGCCATCGGCGACGACCTCGACGCGCATGTCCAACGCGCGCAGGATGCGCGCCACTTCGACGTCGTCCACGCGCATGCCAAGCACGCGCGCCAGGCGCTCGCGACGCAAGCGCACGGCAACGCGCTTCGGTAAAAATTCGGGCAGCACGGCTTCGCTAATGGGTCCGGCTTTGCCGCCAGCGATGGCCATCAATAATGCCGTCGCGCGCTCGATCGCAAGGCGCGGCAATTCTGGATCGACGCCCCGCTCGAAGCGATGCGAAGCATCCGTGTGAAGACCCAACTTGCGCGCGCGACCCGCAATCGAAGCGGGCGCAAAATGCGCGCTCTCCAGAAAGATTTTGGTGCTTGAGTCGACGACTCGCGATTCATAGCCGCCCATCACACCAGCTAGCGCTAGCGGCCGCTTCTCATCGGCGATCAGCAGGAACTCCGGGTTCAACTTGACTGTATTGCCATCCAGCAATTTGATCGATTCATCGGCTTGCGCACGGCGCACCTGTATCGCTCCGGCCAAGCTATCCACATCGAACGCATGCATCGGCTGCCCGAGTTCGAGCATGACGTACTGCGTGACATCGACGATAGCGTTGATCGGGCGCACGCCGCTGCGCCGCAAGCGATTGGCTAACCACAGCGGTGATTTCGCACTCGCATCAATGCCTTCAATAACCCGCCCAAGATAACGCGGGCAATCTGCGCCGGCGCTCAGGCGCACTTCACGCTGCGTGCCGATCGTGGCGGGAACCGGGTCACACGACGGTTGCGAGACTGCAACATCAAACAGCGCTCCGACATCGCTGGCGAGCCCACGCAAGCCGAGGCAATCCGGACGATTTGGCGTCAATTTCAGTTCAATCGTTGCATCCGGAAAACCGAGATGACTCGCCAAAGGCGCGCCAACCATCGCATCATCAGAAAGCTCTAACAGGCCTGACGCGTCGCTATCCAGATCCAATTCTTTCGCCGAACACAACATGCCACTGGATTCGACGCCGCGCAGAACGGCTGGTTTGATTTTCATGCCATTCGGCAATACGGCCCCGACCATGGCCAACGGCGCTTTCAAACCGGCACGCGCGTTCGGAGCACCGCACACGATCTGTACGGCGTTGCCAGACCCGACATCTACCGTGCACACGCGCAGCTTGTCGGCATTCGGATGTGCAGCGCACTCCACGATCTGCGCCACGACAACGCCATCCAGGCCTGCACCAAGCGGATCGACACCCTCCACTTCGAGTCCAGCCATGGTCAGACGCTGGCACAAACCAGCGCGATCCACGGCAGGATTGACGAATTCGCGCAACCAGTTTTCGCTGAATTTCATGGGCTAGAGCCGGGATTCGGAATTGGGGGTTGGCGATTCGTATAGGGGCGCAGCACCATCAAAATGCCGGCTTTTTGACTGACCATTTCGATTCTCTCAAGAGTCAGCCGAACTGGCGCAGGAAGCGCACATCGTTCTCAAAAAACTCGCGCAGGTCAGTCACGCCGTAGCGCAGCATGGCGAAACGTTCAACTCCAAGACCAAAAGCGAAGCCGGTATACTTTTCCGCGTCGATGCCACATTGTTTCAGCACGTTCGGGTGAACCATGCCGCAGCCCAGAACTTCAAGCCAGCGTTCCCTGCCGTCGTCGCGATCCCAGCGAATGTCGACTTCCGCCGACGGTTCGGTAAACGGAAAATAGCTTGGGCGAAAGCGCATCTCGAAATCACGCTCGAAGAATGCGCGCACAAATTCGGCAAGCGTACCTTTGAGATCGGCGAAACTCGACGTCTCATCGACCAGCAGCCCTTCGACCTGATGAAACATCGGCGTATGCGTCTGATCCGAATCGCTGCGATAGACTTTCCCCGCTGCGATAATCCTGATTGGCGGCTGGCGCCCAGCCATTGCACGGATTTGCACCGGCGAGGTGTGGGTACGCAACAGTTTGCCATCGGGAAAATAAAACGTGTCGTGCATCGCCCGGGCCGGATGATGCGGCGGGAAATTCAGCGCTTCGAAGTTGTGATAGTCGTCCTCGATCTCCGGACCTTGCGCCTGACTGTAGCCCAACGCCGTGAAAATCTCGACGATGCGATCCAGTGCGCGGGTGACCGGGTGGATGCTGCCCAATTCGGCGCTGCGGCCCGGCAAGGTTATGTCGATACGTTCGGCTGCCAGGCGTTGCGCGAATGCAGACTCTTCCAGCGATGCTTTGCGTGCGGCCAATGCCTCCTGCAACCGTTCCTTGGCACGATTGACTTGCTCGCCATGCGATTTTCGTTCGTCGGGCGACAACTTGCCCAGTTGTTTGAGCTGTGCCGTCACCCATCCGGTCTTGCCAAGCAAGCCAACACGCACACCTTCGAGTGCATCCAGCGAGGCAGAGGATTCAATCTGCATCAGCGCCTGTTCGATCTGTTGGCCTAGTTCGGACACGAGGATTTCATCACTCCAAAAATACGCGTGGGGAGCAAGGCACCGCCCGCTCCCCACCGTTGCTTTTGCCGACATCCTTGCCCGGCGAGATCAATAAGCGGACATCCCGTCCCGCTTTGTGGCCTACGCCGCGAGGCTGGCTTTGGCTTTTTCTGCGAGCGCACCGAATGCCTTGATGTCATGCACAGCGATATCGGCCAGGACCTTGCGGTCGACCGTTATGCCGGCTTTCTTCAAGCCATTCATCAGGCGGCTGTACGACAGTTCGTACATGCGGGCCGCCGCGTTGATGCGCACGATCCACAGACTGCGGAACTGACGCTTCTTCTGCTTGCGGCCGATATACGAATATTGCAACGCCTTCGTCACCGCCTGCTTGGCGACGCGGAACACTTTGCGGCGGGCGTTGTAATAGCCCTTCGCGCGGGAAATGATTTTCTTGTGACGGGCGCGTGCGGTGACGCCACGTTTTACTCGTGCCATGGTGTCGTCTCCTCAGGCGTAGGGCAGCATGCGAGCAATCCGACCGGAGTCTTCTTTGCGCACGATGTTGGGGCCGCGAAGACCGCGCTTACGCTTGGTGCTCTTCTTGGTCAGGATGTGGCTTCTAAATGCGTGCCCGGCCTTGAACTTACCGGACGCCGTTTTCCGGAACCGCTTGGCAGCAGCTCGGTTGGTCTTGATCTTGGGCATGACCCAACTCCTTTAGTGTGTTTTTATACTGTCCGAGCGCCCCACTTTCCTGGATTTAGCGAAGAAGCCGAATTTGCGTCGGTTTCTAAGAATCCAGATGATGAGGACTTTCCATCCTGCTCAAACTCAGCTTATAGGCTCGCGCGAACGCGAGCGGGTCCAGTGTAGCTCGCCCTCGCCTCCGCGCTCGCTTGGGGGAGAGGGTTGGGTGAGGGGGCGAGCGTTTGGCGATAACCGATTGTGTCGGTCAGCCGGACGCTTGCCCCCTCACTCGTTCCTCTCTCCCCCATCGCAGGCGATGGGGGAGAGAGGAACGTGTCGCGTCGCGCGCTGTGCGCGCGACTTATTTCTTTTTGGGCGCGATCATCATCACCATTTGGCGGCCCTCGAAGCGCGGAAAACTTTCAATCGCCGCTTCTTCGATGACGTCAGCCTGGATCCGCTTGACCATCGCTTCGCCCAATTCCGTGTGCGCCATCTCACGACCCTTGAAGCGCACCACGATTTTTACCTTGTCGCCGTTTTCAAGGAAGCGCCGCAGATTGCGCATCTTTACGGCGTAATCGCCGTCTTCGGTCGATGGCCGGAATTTCAATTCCTTGATTTCGACCTGCTTGCTCTTGCGCTTGGCCGCATGCGCCTTTTTCTGCTGGTCGAATTTGAATCGACCAAAATCCATTATTCGGCAAACCGGAGGTTCGGCATTCGGCTGGATTTCGACCAAGTCCAGACCCGCCTCTGCCGCCAAGGCCAATGCATCTTCGCGGGACAACACGCCAGCCTGTTCCCCATTGGCGTCAATCACACGAACTTGCGGGACACGAATCTCCGAGTTCTTCCGATTAATCTTATGCGTAGCGATATCTTAATCCTCTAGGGGCGTTGCTTTTACCAGCTTTCCTGATGGCGAAGTTCACAATGCACGCATCCATGCGCGTATTTTTTTAGGTGATATTCATTTCTTTTTGCAGGTGCTCGGCGAATGCGGCCGGGGTCATTTGCCCCAGATCCTCTCCGGATCGCGCACGCACAGCAACCAGCCCGTTTTCCTTCTCGCGATCGCCGATCACCAGCAGGTACGGGACTTTCTGCAAAGTATGCTCGCGTATTTTATATCCGATTTTCTCGTTGCGCAAATCTTTTTGTACCCGGAAACCTTGTTTTACAAGGGCTTCAGCCGTTTTCTCGGCATAATCGGCCTGCGCATCAGTGATATTCATGACCACCGCCTGGACTGGAGCCAGCCATGCCGGGAACAATCCGGCGTGATGTTCGATCAGGATGCCGATGAAACGCTCCATCGAGCCCACGATGGCTCGGTGCAGCATGACCGGATATTTGCGCTGGCTGTTTTCATCGATATATTCGGCGCCGAGGCGCTCGGGCATCATGAAATCGACCTGCATGGTGCCGACTTGCCAATCGCGACCGATCGAATCGTGCATGTGGTATTCGATTTTCGGGCCGTAGAACACCCCTTCGCCGGGTAATTCCTCCCACTCGACCTTGCTTGCGCGTAGTGCAGCACGTAACGCTTCCTCGGCGCGATCCCAGACCTCGTCCGTGCCGAGACGCTTCTCCGGGCGCAGCGCAATCTTCACTTCGATATTGTCGAAACCGAAGTCGCCATAGACCTTCATCGCCTGGACGTGGAACGCCGTCACTTCAGACTCAATCTGTGCGGGCGTGCAGAAAATGTGGCCGTCGTCCTGGGTGAAGCCGCGCACACGCATAAGGCCATGCAGGGCGCCGGACGGCTCGTTGCGATGGCAGCCACCAAACTCGCCGAAACGAATCGGCAATTCGCGATAACTGTGCAGACCATTGTTGAAAATCTGGATGTGTCCCGGGCAATTCATCGGTTTGAGCGCATAAGTGCGTTTCTCCGATTCGGTGAAAAACATGTTTTCCTTGTAATTGTCCCAATGCCCGGATTTTTTCCACAGCGAAACGTCGAGGACCTGCGGTCCGCGCACTTCTTGATAACCACTGTCCCGATATACGCCACGCATGTACTGCTCCACCACTTGCCAGATTGTCCAGCCGTGCGGGTGCCAGAACACCATGCCGGGGCCTTCTTCCTGCAGGTGGAACAGACCCATCGCCTTGCCGATCTTGCGGTGGTCGCGCTTTTCAGCCTCTTCGAGCTGAGTGAGATGCGCCTTGAGATCCTTGTCGTTCAACCACGCGGTACCATACACACGCTGCAGCATTTCGTTGTCGGAATTGCCGCGCCAGTAGGCGCCGGCGATCTTCATCAACTTGAACGCCTTGAGCTTGTTCGTGTTAGGCACATGCGGACCGCGGCACAAGTCGATGAAGTCCCCTTGCGAATACAGCGACAGCTCTTCGTTGGCTGGAATCGATTCGATAATCTGGGCTTTGTATTCCTCGTTCTTGTCGCGGAAGAATTTCACCGCGGCATCGCGCTGCAGGACGGAGCGCGAAACCGGCAATCCTTCGGCCGCAATCTTTTTCATCTCCGCCTCGATCGTTTCCAGATCGCCGGGAGTAAACGGGGTCTTGCGCGCGAAGTCGTAAAAAAAACCGTTCTCGATGACCGGGCCGATGGTGACCTGGGTATCCGGAAACAGGCGTTGCGTCGCCTGCGCCAGCAAATGCGCGGTCGAGTGGCGAATGATCTCGAGTGCTTCGGGGCTCTTTTCAGTCACGATGGCAACATCTGCGTCGCGTTCGATCTGGAAACTGGTATCGACCAATTGACCGTCGACTTTGCCGGCCAAGGCAGCCTTGGCCAGGCCTGCACCGATTGACGCGGCGACATCCTGCACGGATACCGCGTGGTCGAACTGACGTTGGCTACCGTCGGGGAGAGTGATATTTATCATGGCGATTCTCGCAACTGCGAATGGATTCCAACAAAAAAGGGCGCCGAGCGCCCTTTGCAAAAACGAACGATTAATTCGGCAACGCGCTCATGAAGCATCCAGCCGAAGAGGCCGGTTCTTCACTCAGGGATTTTGAATCCTTTGCATTGACATGTCGCACACTCGGCCAGCGTTTTTTGCGCGGCCACCTTGTATTGACAGACTCGGATTTTCGCACGCGCCGTGGCGGCTTTCAATCGCATCGCGACGATTCGGCAATAAATCGCTACCATCGCCGCAATCCATCCGAGATTCAGCCAAATGTCCCAGGGCACGCACGAATTCGTCGACGATCCGCGCAATCGCGACATCACGATCTACGTCAACGGCGAATTGAAGCCACGCGCCGAGGCAACCGTTTCGGTTTTCGATTCTGGTTTCATCCTCGGCGACGGCGTCTGGGAAGGATTGCGCGTGGCTGGTGGCCGCCTCGCGTTTCTGGATCAGCACCTGGATCGTCTGTACGAAGGTGCGAAAGCCATCGACATGGATATCGGCCTGTCGCGAGAGGATCTGACCCGTGCGATTTACCGCACGCTCGATGCGAATGCAATGAGCGAGCACGCGCATATCCGATTGATGGTCACGCGCGGCGTCAAACACACGCCGTATCAGGATCCGCGCATGACCGTCGGCGCGGCCACAATCGTCATCATTCCCGAATACAAAAATCCAAAACCTGAGACACTCGAACGCGGAATTCGTCTGTTTACTGTGCATGTGCGACGCGGCGCGCCAGATGTGCTCGATCCAAAACTCAACAGCCACAGCAAGCTCAACTGCATTACGGCCTGCATCCAGGCAACCAAGGCCGGTGCCGACGAGGCCTTGATGCTCGACCCGCACGGTTTCGTTGCCACCTGCAATTCGACGCATTTCTTCATCGTGCGCAAGGGCGAGATCTGGACGTCTACGGGCATGTACTGCCTGGGCGGGATTACGCGCGCAAATGTGCTGCGCATTTGTCGCGAAAACAATATTCCGGCGTTCGAGAAGAGTTTCAGCCTGACTGATGTGTACGGTGCCGATGAAGCCTTTGTCACTGGAACCTTTGCCGGCGTCGCGCCAGTGACCGAGATTGATGGGCGCAAAATCAGCGCCGCGCGCGGGCCCACGGTCGAGCGCCTGCAAAACTTGTATCGCGATTTGATCGCGCGCGATGTCGCCGCACGCGTCCGGCCAGGCTGACGCACGCGTGATCCAACCGATTCGGATCGCCATGTGGTCGGGCCCACGGAATATCTCCACGGCGATGATGCGTGCGTTCGAGAATCGCGAGGATTGTGCCGTCGTCGACGAGCCGTATTACGCGTATTACCTGGCCGCCACCGGGCTGGATCACCCGGGCCGCGAAGAAGTCATCGCCAACGGTGAATCCGATTGGCGGCGTGTCACACGGATGTTGCTCGGCCCGGTGCCAGACAACAAACCCGTGTTCTATCAAAAACACATGACCCATCACATGCTGTCGGGCATGAATCATGATTGGTTCGACGAAGTCCGCCACGTGTTTCTGATACGCGATCCGCGCGAAGTGCTGGCGTCCTATCTCAAAAGCCGCGCGCAGGCCGCCGCAGCGGACATCGGCATCCTGCAGGAAGCGGAATTGTATGATGAAATCGTGCGGCGAACCGGTAATGCGCCGCCAGTGATCGATGCCGACGATTTTTTGAAAGCACCCGAAGCGCATTTGCGCGCGTTATGCGAACTGCTGCAGATTCCGTTTAGTGAACGCATGTTGCGCTGGCCCGCCGGTCCCCGCGCCAGCGATGGCATCTGGGCGCCGTATTGGTACGACGCCGTGCTGAAATCGACCGGGTTCGAGCCTTGGCACGCGCATAGCCAAGCCATGCCCGATACTCACCACAAAATACTGCGAACATGCCAGCCAGCTTACGAGCGATTGCATGCCCGGCGATTGAGGCCATGACTTTCCGCCCGTTGGCACACGCATTCGGCCGGACTATCCTCGCCGCTTCGTTCCAATTGCCATAGCCACAGGGGAAGCACATGCAAAAGCGAATGGTTGGTCTGTTGGCCGTCTTGTCGATGCTGTTATTCGCTGAAGCCGCGTTTGCAAGCAGCCCGTATGCGCGCGACCCGCAACAACCGATCGATCAGACCTACACCGCGCTAATCTCCAAGTACACCACCGACAAGCAATTCAATTCGCCGCTGACCGACTACCTTCCTGCCTCCTCCAGCGTTCCGACACCGAAAAAGGTGCTCGGCGATATCGCCGGCGCTCCGGATCACTTGCCCTACTCCAAGGATGTCTATCGCTACTTTGACCTGCTCGCGGCGGCCAGCCCGCGCGTCAAAGTTTTCCGCATCGGCAAGACCGAAGAAGGCCGCGACATGATCGCGGTAGCCATCGCCGACGAAGCCCTGATCGCTGGACTCAAAGCCAACGACGCGCGTCTGGCGCAACTGGCCGACCCGCGCACGATCAAAATGGATGATTCCAAGGCTGACGCGCTAGTCGCGCAATCCACACCGGTCTATTACATCACCGGCACCATCCATTCGGTCGAAACCGGCGCGCCGACCGCGCTGATGGAACTGGCCTACCGCCTCGCCGTGGACGATGCACCGTATATCCGCAAGATCCGTTCGCACGTCATCACCTTGATCACGCCAATCGTGGAGGTCGATGGTCGCGACCGCATGGTGGATATCGACCGCTGGCATCACGCGCATCCGGGCGAAAACTATCCGCCACTGATGTACTGGGGCCACTACGTCGCTCACGACAACAACCGCGATGCGATGGGCATGACCCTGAACCTCACGCGCAACGTACTCGACACGTATCTCGGCTGGCATGCGCAGGTGCTGCACGACCTGCACGAGTCGGTGCCATTTCTCTATGACAACACCGTGGGCGATGGTCCGTACAATTCATGGATCGACCCGATCCTCGTCAACGAGTGGCAGATGCTCGGCTGGGACAATGTGCAGCAACTGACCAAGCTCGGCATGCCCGGCGTGTTCACCCATGGTCAGTTCGATACCTGGAGCCCCGGATATCTGATGTTCATGGCCGCGATGCACAACGGCATCAGCCGCCTCTACGAAACCTTCGGCAACGGCGTATCGGATACGCAGGAACGCATCCTGTCGCCGGACGAATATGCGCGCACCTGGTACAAGCCCAATCCTCCGCTGCCGAAGGTGCTTTGGTCGCTGCGCGACAACAACAATTACGAACAGACCGGGTTGCTGACGGCGCTGAATTATTTCGCTGACAATGAAAAATTGTTCCTGCACAACTTTTATCTGAAATCCAGGCGCTCCATCGAAAAACCGACACTCAGCGGTCCCGCGGCGTATGTGCTTCCCGCCGACGATGCGCACCCCGGCGCACAGGCAGAGTTGTTGCGCGTGCTACAACTGCAACACGCGGAAATCAGTCGCGCATCGGGTGCGTTCACCGTTCAGGTTGCTGCCACACCGGAAAAATCCAAAGACGACATCAAGAAGGAAGATACGGTCACGCGAGCCAAACCGAAGATTGTGGCTCGCACGTTCCCGGCCGGCAGCTATGTCGTACGCATGGATCAACCGTATTCGCGCATCGTCGATACCCTCCTCGACCGCCAGTACTGGTCGCCGGACGATCCGCAAAAGCATCCATATGACGACACCGGCTGGACTATGGGCGCGATGTTC
>JBDTLA010000184.1:0-7162 GCA_039935035.1 Rudaea sp.
TCCGAAGCCACGGCGAAAACGCCCGTCATGAGTCCTTCGTCATTGCCGCGAACCTCCGCTGCTCGTCATTCCCGCGTAGGCGGGAATCCAGTCAAGAGCGGCCGTTGGTACTGCTTTCCTGGCATTAGGACGTGGAAGAGTAACGCGAAGATGCTTGCCAAGAGCCATGTTTCACTGGATTCCCGCGTAGGTGGGAGGCACTCTACAACAGCCGGAGGGCTGGTCATCCAGCGACTTCAAGGGCGCTGGGTAAAATGCGAGGCACTGGATCCCCGCTTGACCAGCCCTGCGGCTGTTGAGAGCCGCGGGGATGACAGCGTCGAGAAAGTGCCATTCCACTCTGACGCCTTTTCCGCGATCGGGCACTGGTGCACTCTGACCGGAGTTTTGCCCTTTTTCAATGGCCTCTTGAACACACGTTTCGGTGCCAGCCAGCTTCGGTCGACTATCCTGCAACCTGGCAGCCATGAGGAGATCACAATGTCTACGGATACCAAGACACCATTCGAGCATGTCAACGACGTGTTGGCGCAGCTCAAGGAGATGCGCCATTACGCGGCGAACAACGTCGAGAGCCTGACGGGGCAGTGGCTGCTGTTCGATGGCGAATTGAAGAAGCTCAAGCAGGCCAAACCGATCGAGGTGCTGATGACGCGTCAAAGCGAACTGCACGACGCGCTCAACGAGGAGATCGCTGTGCTTGAGGAACTGTCGGTGCAACTTCAGCCGCCCCCTGAAGATGTCTCCTAGACGAGGCATCCCACGTTTGCCGGTGGGTAGCCGCCAGGTCGAAACTCGAAACTACTGCAACTGTTGATGACCTGCTGAGCGCGTGGTCAAGCGGATGTTGCCTGGAACCTTTCGGTGTTCCGATTTATTTGGGGCGCAGGTCCGCAGAGCAGGCGGCTCAACGCACGGATGAGTCATGTACTTCAAGTACGGAAAAGCTGCCTTCAATCATCGGTGGGCGACCCTTCGCACCTTTGGCTGGCGGCTCGAAGCGTGCGGCAGGCAGGTACAGACGATGAGTTTCGCGATCAAGTGCAATGGTGCGTGCGCTGGTTTGTGTGGCCAGCGTCTGCATGACACGAAAATGATCGGGGTCGTCCTCATGCACGATGTTCAGCGTGCCGGATTTTCCGCAAGGGATGAAAACGAGCTGTCGATCAGCGTCGAATTCGGCGCCGTCAGGACCTTCGTCGATCGCAACGCGCGCGACCTGTCTGCCATCGTTTGCATCGGTGATCACCATGGTGCGATTCCGGCAGACCGAGAAAAGGCGTGCGTGGGCCGTATCCACGGCCAATCCGCTTGGTTCTTCGCATCCATTCAAGGGCCAAACATGCATGATCTGCATGCCCGCCGCATCGATCTCGACCAACTCGGCCTTGTCCTCGATGTTCACGAACACATGGCCGTTGCCATCGCTCGCTGGCAACTCCGGGTTGCCGTCGAATCCGATGGTCGCCAATTCTTTGCCGCTAACCGCATCGAGTACTGAAACATTATTGCTGTGCGCATTGAATACGAACAGGCGACCGCTGTGCACATCGAACAGGATGGCATCGGGGGCGTGACCGTTGACCTTGAATTCGCGCTCACGCTTTAGCGTGACAAGATCGAACTCGGTGACGGTATCGGATCGCCCTGCTGTCGCGAATCCACGATTCAGGGTCGGCGCGAGCGCAACACCATGTGCGCCATCGACACCCGGGATACTGGCGACGAGATGGCCGTTGCCGGTATCGACCACATCTACGCGATCGGTGCGGCTCAGAAAGAGGTGTCGGTGTGCGGAATCGATGTCGAGGAGGTCCCATCTGCCGCTACCGCCGAGTGCGAATTTCGCACCGACAGTGTAGGTATTGACCTGTTGTGATGCGCGTGGCGCGTGCGCACAAGCGCCAAGGATCGCGAGCGCAACCAGCATCAAGACGCGTGTCGAACGATTCATTGCATTGTCCTCCGAACCGAAACCGGGGTCAGAAGCCGGGGTGAAACCGGGGTCAGAGTGGAATGGCATTGACTTAAGGCTGTCATCCCCGCGGCTTTCAACAGCCGGAGGGCTGGTCAAACGCACTGCTGTCCGGAACGTTTCCGAAGCCACGGCGAGAAGGCCTGACATGAGTCCTTCGTCATTGCCGCGAACCTCCACTGCTCGTCATTCCCGCGCAGGCAGGAATCCAGTCAACAGCGGCCGTTGGCACTCTTTCCTGGCATTACGAGGTGGAAGAGTGACCCGAAAATGCTTGCCAAGAGCCATGCTTCACTGGATTTCCGCCTTCGCGGGAATGACAAAATTTAAGGGGTTGGCCTTAAGTCAGTGCCATTCTACTCTGACCTTTTTCAGGGCAAAGGCGCTACCGGTAGGGAATCACTGGTGCGCCAACGCATGCGGCCACTTCTGAATTCGTCGTAAGCCACTTGATAGAAAGCAATCGCTTGGTTCACCTGAGCCTGATCAACGGGGTCGTATGGCACAGCGCCGCCTGTGACCGGGTCCGGCTTGACCTGTTCCATCTCACGGCCGGGCGACAGGATGGTCAGGCGATCGCCGCGCAGGTAGCCGAGGTTTTGATAGGTCGACGGAAATGCGCGGTCCTGATCTGGCGGCAGGGCTAAAACGTCGTGGCCGAAAAACCTGCTGCGATAGCTGAAATGCAGCAGCCCCAGCAGGGTCGGTGGAATGTCGATCTGGGAGATCATTTTCTCGACGCGTTGCGGTGCGATATGGGCGGGCGAATAGATCAGCAACGGGATCTGGTAGCGATTGATCGGGATACGCGTTTCGCCGGAACTGTCGGCGCAATGGTCGGCGGTGATCACGAACACGGTGTCTTTGAAATACGGCTTGGCGCGCATGCGCTGGATCAAGTCACCGATGGCCCAATCGGTGTATTTCACCGCCCCGTCACGCGTGCCTTGCGCTAAATCCACCCGATCCTTCGGCCACGTGTAAGGCCGGTGGTTGGAGGTGGTCATGATGTGCACGAAAAACGGCTTGCTCGCGGCGTGGATCTCGTCCATCTGGGTCATTGCCAACGTGTACAAATCCTCATCGGCCATACCCCAGACATTCTCGCTGTGGATCGTCGCGTCGGAGGGGACATCGCGACGGTCAACGTTTTTGTAACCGTTATGCGCGAAGAAGTAATTCATGTTGTCGAAATAGCCGTAGCCGCCATAGGCGAATTCCGACACGTAGCCATGCTGGTTGAAGACGCTCCCCAGAGAGAACAGGTTCTCGTTGTGCTTCTCCTTGACCAGCGAATCGCCCGGTGCCGGCGGAACCGACAACGTCACGGCTTCCAGCCCGCGCACTGTGCGCGTGCCATTGGCGTACATATGTTCAAAAAACAAGCTCTGGTCGGCCAGTTTGTCCAGGTTGGGAGTCAAACCTTTGGTATTGCCGAACACACCAAGGTAGCTGCCGGAAAGGCTCTCGACCGTAATCAGCACCACGTTGAGATGCTGCTCAGGCCCGACGGCTTGGATAGCGCGGGTAATGTCGGAGGGATCGTTGCTGACGTAGGTTGAGTTCGGTGTCTCGAGCATCTTGCGCACAGTGGCATACGCCTCGGCATCCGGCAGCGTGCGGTAGAAGCGGTTGAAGTCCAGGCTGGCGTCGCGAAATGCCGCGAAAAACTCGTAGATGCCGTTGCCGGCCAATGAGTCGGCGTAGGTATTCTGCAGGCGGTTCTTCATGCCCGAATTGACTGCGAACGAGACGATTACCGTGATCGCCAACCAGCCCAGGACCACCAGCGAACGCTGCCAGAAACGGCTGTCGTCATCGCGCGTGCGCAGCTTTCCTCGGGTGAGTGCGACAACCACGATGGCGGCCACCGCCAGCATCGTCAGCCAGCGCGCAACTGGGTAGGATTCCTGAATGTTGCCGATCACTTCGCGCGTGTAGACAAGATAGTCCACCGCAATGAAATTGAAACGCGTGCCGAACTCGTTCCAGAACGTCAGTTCCGAAAGGCCGACAAACAGCAGTCCGAACAACAGTAACAGGCAGAATCCCCACAGCACCCACTGGCCAACGCGCGAGGTATAGGTGAATGCCGCCAGCGGCAGGACGAGCAGGAATGGTAGCAGGGCAATCCATACTGTCCTCCAGTCGGCATGGAACGCCACGTATAGCCCACCCAGGCAAATTGCGTACAGCGCCGCCAATCCCAAGGCGTACAACAGCCAGCGCAGCCAGCCGGGCAATCGCCCACGCCGTGTTGGCACCAGCCACAGAAAAATTACCAGTGGCCAGGCGAAGTACACGAACGCGACCAAGTCGTAAATGAGGCCGACACCGAAGATGTAGAGCCAGTACAACGGGTTGACCGGCACTCCGGAACCCGTCATCAGCAGCAGAACAATACGCGTGACAAAAGAGACGACAAGAAAACACGCGCCCAGCCACAGCAAAGGGCGGAAGCGTCGGACCGACGGGCCCAGTGACGTATTCGGATTCACAGATCGACACCTCGTTCAAAAGATGGCGCTTAGAGTATCCGACTTACGTTAATAAAAGACGAGTCTGGAACGATGCTTTAAGACCGGTCAATACCCTACTGCGTTTCGAAAGCCAAGGCTCGACGCATGCCCAACGTGTACGCTGCTCACCGCTTACCGCGCGCCAGGTGAACGGCCAATAAGTAACCGTGATCCATCTATGCGCTATCCGCGAATTGCTCCATAAAGTGTGGTATCTGGGTGAATGTATCGCCGTCATCGCGACCCTGCGACTGCTTCCGGAAGGTGGCCATGTTCAACAAATTCAGAAACTGGCGCGTACGTCGCCTCATTGCCAGAAGCCCGATCGCCGAACAGCCCTGGCGAGAAGCGCTACTGCGCTGTTCACCGGCGCAGCGGCTCGGCGCTTCGGATCAGGCCACGCTGCGCGTGTTGGTAACGTTGTTCCTGGATCGCAAATCCGTCGAGCCGGTCAAGGGCCTGGAACTTGACGAATCCGACCGTGTTTTGCTCGCGACCCACGCGTGTATACCGATCCTGAAACTGGGCTTCGACTGGTACGATGGCTGGCACAGCGTCATCGTGTACCCAGATGCGTTCATTCCACGGCGCCAACAGATGGATGCCGCCGGGGTGGTTCACCAGAACAATACCGTGTTGGCCGGTGAAGCATGGGGCCGTGGGCCGGTGATCGTGTCGTGGGCGGACGTGCTCAGTATCGGGCAGCATCCTGGGCACAACGTGGTCATCCACGAAATGGCACACAAGCTGGATATGCTCAACGGCGACACTAACGGGTTCCCCCCATTGCATCGGCGCATGGATCGTCGCGTGTGGTGGAAGGTCTTCTCGAGTGCGTGGGATCGCCTGATTGAGGAGCACCGCAACGGGGTTCACCTGCCGATTGATCCGTATGGCCTTGAAAGCCCTGCCGAGTTCTTCGCAGTTGTCAGTGAACAATTCTTCGAAGCACCGGCAGCATTGCGCCAGCATTTGCCGGACGTATATCGGCAGCTCACGCAATTCTATCGGCAGCATCCGTGCTGAGCAGCCAGTGGGCAAGCGATTGCCTGAGTTTCTACACGATGCCGAATTCACAACGTATGCAGCCGCCGACCCATCTGTACAGACACGACCAGCGCCGGACTCAAGACCATCTCCGATAACGTGATCGTGCTGCTGCCGCTGATCGTTGCCATCATCGCCGCGGCGGGCGTCATCCTCATCGCAGGCGGCGGAGCGTTCGGTGACGCTGGTGCGCCCGTGCATTTTTAGCGCTGTAAAACGAATCGGGCCTGACGTGGTCAGAGTGAACGTTTTACTGGCGCCGCCCGCCTTCCATGCACCCTGACGGTAGAGCCGTCCCCATTACGATCCACGGCATGAGACTTGGCGCCGCGTTTCTGCGTATTACCAATGGGACAGTCACTGGGGAACGCAATGAGCAGATCAAAAGCAGGAAACGGCTGGTTTCTAAAACGCGCCGCATTCGCGGCATTGGGCGCGGTTGCAGCGGGCCTGGCTGGACCGGCGGCGCACGGCGCCGGGGGGAATGTGACGGTCGACTGGGCCTTGCGCCATCAGACCGTCGATGGTTTCGGCGCATCCGACGCTTTCGTCAATGTGGCGCTGAGCGATGCACAGGCGGATATGTTTTTTTCTGCGACCAGCGGTATTGGCCTTTCATTTCTGCGCATGGGCATTGCCAATGACGGCACACTGAATGGCGGCGCGTTTTCTGACGCGGCCAAGGCGTCCGCGCGCGGTGCGCGCGTCTGGGCCGCACCGTGGACCGCGCCATCCGCGTGGAAAGACAACGGCACCACCAACAATGGCGGCCACCTGTGCGCGGCCCCGGCGCAAGGAGTTTGTACCGCTTCGCACTACAACGACTGGGCCACTCGGCTCGCCGGCTTTGCGGCAACGCTCAAGCAAAACGCCGGCGTTGACCTGTACGCACTGTCGATGCAGAACGAACCGGATTTCGTCGCGAGCTACGATTCGATGATCGTATCCGATAGCGAGTTCGTTGCCTTCGTCAATGCACTCGCACCCAAGCTCGCCGCACTCGCGCCACGACCCAAACTGATCGTCGGCGAGCATGCCAACTGGGGGCTGCTGTGGAGCATGGCGGGCGCGATCGAGGCCAATCCCACCGCGTTGGCCGGCACCGACTTCTATGCCACGCATCAATACTACGGGGCGAAGGCGTATCAAGGTCCGCGCCCAAAACCACTGTGGCAGACCGAGGTGTCAAGTTTCGACGCGTTCGATCCATCGATCAGCAACGGCGTTACCGTCGCCAAGTGGATCCACGACGCGCTGACGGTCGGCAACGTCAACGTGTGGCACTACTGGTGGTTGCAGAATCCATACAACGAGGACAATGAAGGCCTGATCGGCCATCCTGCCGACAAGACCGCGCCGACCAAGCGGCTGTACAGCGTCGGCAACTACTCGAAGTTTGTGCGTCCCGGCTGGGTGCGCATCGATGTCGCCGGCTCTAGCCCGAATATTTTCACGACCGCGTACCGCAGCCCATCAAACGCCAACTTTGCGATCGTCGTCATCAATGACTCGGGCGGCGACCTGCCTTTCGTCGCGAACCTGGTCAACGCCCGCACTGCAAGCGTCACGCCATGGGTGACATCGGCGTCGCTGGACCTTGCCGCGCAGAGCCCGATCGCCG
>JBDTLA010000185.1:0-24460 GCA_039935035.1 Rudaea sp.
ATATCTTTTTCCGTCAACTTCGGCGAAGTGGTTGTTGCAGTCGTTGCCACAGGCTTGGTCGTTGTCGCTTCCGGTTTCTTCGGTTCGGTCAACGCGGTCGCGTGCTCCGTCGCAGCAACTGCTGGCGTCGCGGGTTTGGTCTCATTGATCTGCTTGAGTTTTTCCTGCAATTGCGCCAGTTCGGACTGCTTGAGTGAGAGCAAACGCTGGTCCTTGCCGCGCAGGTCCTCAAGTTCCTTGACCCGCGATTTCAAATCGCCAACTTCCTGATCGCGACTGGCCAAGGCCTCCTTGGTGCGCGCGAGCTGTGCGGTTGTTGCTGCATTGGCACTACCTGATGCGGCACCTGGGCGATCAGCGGTTGCCTGGCTATCCCTGCCCGCGTGCGGCGGCACCAGCGCAAGATGCGCATTATTGCTGGACGACGTCGTGGATGTGGGAGTCGCGTGTTTTTCGGACGACGATTTTTTCGGCGCACCGGTTGTTGCGACCAACGTGGGTTTGGACACGGGCGTGTTCGAACTCCACGCCTGACTCTGTTCGCGCACCTGGGCGGCGGCTTCCAGTGCCGATCCCGTCGCCTTGATTTCGTCGGCGGAAGGAATACGCAGGATCGCACCGCGCTTGAGTGCGTTGATGTTGTCCTTGTAGAACGCGTTCGGGTTGGCCTTGAGCATGGCCAACATCACTTTATCGAGATTGGTGGATTCGTCGTCTCGCGTGGCGCGCGCGATTTCGGACAAGGTTTCGCCTTGCGCGACAGGACCATACTGGCCAGCTGACGCAGTGTGCGCGGTCGCCGCATGATGCTCCTTGGCGGGCGTCGCTGGTTTGGCCTGTGCCACCGGACGCGTCGGTTTCGCCGCTATCGGTTTGGGTTTGGCGTGATGCTCTTCGGCAAGTTGCTGAGGACGTGCAGGCGCGACTTCATGCGCCGGGCTCACACTGGCCGAGGAACCACGCAAGGCCGGCGCCATGACCGGCGGATCGAGCAACACGGTGTATTCGCGCAGCACCTTTCCTTTCGGCCAGTTCACCTCGACCAAAAAATCCAGGAATGGCTCGCGAACAATATCCTTGGTCGTCACCTTGATAACCGGCTGACCAGAACTGTCGGTGCCGACCGAAAATTCGAGCGGTACACTCACCCGTGCGCGACTCAGGCCGACGCGTTGAAAGTCTTCGGCAGAAGCGAGCCCGACCTTCAGTACGTTGACTTCGGCGGCAGTCGCCGAAAGCACGGGGATCTCCGCACTGAGCGGTTGATCCAGTTTGGAATTGAGCTGGATATTCCCCAGCCCCAACGCAAACGCATTACCCCCAAGCAACGCCAAGGCGACAGCCAGGGATAGTTTTGACGATCCATTCATGACAGGGTTCCCCCGAAGGCAACAGCAAATGGCCAAGGCCGTGATCTTGTGCAACGCAAGCTAGAAAGTGCCTTATAACACAATCGTAACTCTATATCACAAATACGATTTCACCAATAGCTCAGCGATCTGGACGGCGTTCAAAGCGGCTCCTTTGCGGATATTATCAGCCACAATCCACAAATTCAGCCCGCGCGGATGCGAAATATCCTCGCGAATCCGGCCGACGAAAACGTCATCCTGGCCGGCCGCATCACCGACCGGCGTAGGATAGCCACCGGCTTCGTGTTTATCCAATACCTTGATTCCTTGGGACTTTTCCAGAAGCTCTCGGGCCTGACCGGCAGTGATCTTGGCACGGGTTTCCACGTGCACGGCCTCGGCATGGCCGTAGAACACGGGCACGCGCACTGCCGTTGGATTCACCTGGATGCTCTCATCTTCCAGAATTTTGCGCGTTTCCCAGACCATCTTCATTTCTTCCTTGGTATAGCCGTTTTCCTGAAAATCGTCGATGTGCGGGATCACATTAAACGCAATCTGCTTGCTGAACTTGGCCGGCTTCACGGCCTGGAAATTGAGCAATGCCGCAGTTTGCTTGCCCAATTCCTCCATGCCGGAGCGCCCTGCGCCGGACACGGACTGGTAGGTCGCCACATTGATCCGCTCGATCCCGACGGCACGATGGATCGGCGCCAACGCCACCAGCATCTGCATGGTCGAGCAATTCGGATTGGCGATGATGCCGGTTGCGGTATACGCGGCGATGGCATGCGGATTGACTTCGCTGACTACGAGCGGAATGTCGTCGCGACGACGAAATTCCGAGGTGTTATCGATCACGACAGCGCCAGCCGCTGCCGCACGCGGCGCATGTTCGCGGCTGACGCTGGCACCGGCGGAAAAAAATGCGATATCGACTCCGGAAAAATCGAAGTCGGCCAGATTCTTCACTGTGTACTTCTTGTTCCCGAGCGTAACTTCACCGCCTGCGGAACGCGCGCTGGCCAGTGGGAAAAATTCACCCAGCGGAAATTTTCGCTGCGCAAGAATCGCCAGCAGGGTTTCACCGACGGCACCGGTCGCGCCAACCATTGCTACGTTGTATTTCGCTTTTTTCGTCATTGGAGAACTCTGGAGAAAGTGCCTTGAGATTTTTTGCGTGAATGATCGCCGAGCGCGAGACCCAGTGGATTCAAGTCGAACCCGCGTCGAAGCGGCCTAGGACGGCACGAACGCGGTGTTTTACCACGACGGACACAAAGGACACGAAGGTAGAACTTTCAAACAAACTTTCCTTTGCCTGATTAGCGTCGAAGTT
The DNA here is from genome assembly GCA_039935035.1 of Rudaea sp. GTDB lineage: Bacteria > Pseudomonadota > Gammaproteobacteria > Xanthomonadales > Rhodanobacteraceae > Rudaea. Next base: position 2,692 of record JBDTLA010000185.1, read on the forward strand.
CATCTATCCCACACCGTTCACCCTGAGCGTAGCCCGCCCCAGCGGGTGAATTCGAAGAGCGCGTCGCCGGCAGCCCCTTCGACTTCGGCCTTGCGGCCTGCGCTCAGGGCGAACGGGATACTTTTCCCTCGGCTGTACTTCTAGGCTAATCAGGTTCCTTTGTGTCCTCGGTGGTAAATACGCTATTCAGCTTTATCGCGCGTTCCGGGAACCAAAGGTTCCATCGCGCCCACATCGCCACATTGAGCACGATGGCGCAGTGCCTGATCCATCAGCACGAGCGCCATCATGGCTTCGGCAATCGGCGTGGCGCGAATGCCGACGCATGGATCGTGACGTCCCTTGGTTCGTACTTCTACCGCTTCACCGGCCAGATTCACGCTGCGGCCCGGAACAAGAATGCTCGATGCGGGTTTCAATGCGAGCGAAGCGAGAATCGGTTGGCCGGTGGAAATGCCGCCGAGTATGCCGCCAGCGTGATTCGTCAGGAATCCTTGCGTTGTCATTTCGTCGCGATGCTCGCTGCCGCGTTGGCTGACGGTGGCGAAGCCCGCACCAATTTCCACGCCCTTGACCGCGTTGATCGACATCAGCCCAGCGGCCAGTTCGCCATCAAGTTTTCCGTAAATAGGTTCGCCCCACCCAACCGGCACGTTCTCGGCAACGACATTCACGCGCGCGCCGATTGAATCGCCGGATTTGCGCAGCGCGTCGATGTAGGTTTCCAGTTCCGGGACCATCCCGGCATCCGGCCAGAAGAATGGGTTGGATTCGACCGCAGCCCAATCAAAATGCGTTGGAGCGAGCGGCCCGAGACCGGCCAGCCAGCCGCGCACGGCGATATTGAATTTCTCCCGCAACCATTTCTTCGCGATCACACCCGCGGCCACACGCATCGTGGTTTCGCGCGCCGAAGAACGCCCACCGCCGCGCGGATCGCGAATACCGTACTTGTGCCAGTAGGTGTAGTCGGCGTGACCAGGGCGAAACGTCTGCGCGACTTCCACGTAATCCTTCGAGCGCACGTCGGTGTTGCGAATCAGCAGCGCGATCGGTGTACCGGTGGTGCGGCCTTCGAACACACCGGAAAGTATTTCGACGTCGTCGGCTTCATGGCGCTGTGATGTATAACGCGACGTTCCCGTGGCGCGGCGCGCCAGATCCTGGCGAAAGTCATCCGGCGCAATCGTCAAACCCGGAGGACAGCCATCCACGACACAGCCGATAGCCGGGCCGTGGCTTTCACCGAAGGTTGTGACGGTCAGGAGTTTGCCGAAAGAATTGCTGGACACGAGTTGGATGGCCGGGGGCTGAGGGCTGAAAGCGAGCGTGCGCGCTGGATCAATCAATCGCGCTTGGCGAGTACGCCGCGAATCGATTTCATGTGTTTGACGATATCTTCGCGCTCGATGGTGAACACGCCCATCTGGCCAACCTCGAACTCGATCCAGTTCAGCGGCAGCTTCGGCAGGCATTTCGTCACCGCGGTTTCGCTTTCGCCGACTTCCACGATCAGGCACCCGTTCGGGCTCAAATGCGCGGGTGCGTCAGCCAGGATGCGCAGCGCAAAATCCAGTCCGTCGACGCCGGCTTTCAAGCCCAATGCGGGTTCGTGATCGTATTCGGGCGGCAGTTCATCGTATTCGCGCTGGGTGACGTATGGCGGATTACTGACGATGAGATCGTAGACTTTGCCCTTGAGCCCTGCGAACAAGTCGGACTTGATCGCGCTCACGCGCTCGCCAACATTCTGAAAAAGTATATTTTCGCGCGCCAGAGACAAAGCCGCGTCGCTGATGTCGACCACGTCGACCTGCCACGTGGGGTTGTACGCTGCCATCGCAATCCCGATGCAGCCGCCACCGCAACACAAATCCAGCGCATGCTGAACTTCAATTGCGTCAGTCCAAGGCGAAAACCCGCTCTGGATGGATTCGGCGATAGGTGAACGCGGCACCAAGGCGCGCTCGTCGGATTTGAACTTGAGCCCAGCAAACCATGCCTGCCCGGTGAGATAGGCGATCGGCTTGCGCTCGCGTACGCGGCGCTCGATCAGTGTCAGCACGCGCTTGCGCTCGGCCGCAACAAGCGTGGCCTGACCATAGGCCGGCGACAGGTCGTGTGGCAGATTCAATGCCTGCAGCACGGCATGCGTGGCCTCGTCCATCGCATTGTCGTAACTGTGTCCGAAGCACAACTCTGCGGCAGCGAAACGACTGGCGCCGTAGCGGATGAAATCGATGATGGTGGACAGTTCGGCAGTCACGGCGGCCAGGCTAAGTCGTGGGAACGCCAAGTATAGGCGAAGCCGCCACGTATAATGCGCAGATGAAACCCTCCCACATGGATTCTCGCTGCGTGAATTGGCGCTCGGCCGCAACGACGATGTACTCCGAAATGACCACGCTGCACTACAGGGATTGACGCATGCGAATTTCGTTATTGCTGCAGTACGCCCTGCCCCATCGCCTGCTCTCGCGCATCGTCTATTACGCCACACGCTGGACATGGCGACCCTGGAAAAACCGGTTGATCGCCACCGTTGTGCGCAACTATCGCGTCGACATGAGCGAAGCCAAGCAGCCCGATCCTTTTGCGTACGCAACCTTCAATGCCTTTTTCACCCGCGCGCTGAAACCAGGCGCGCGGCCGCTACCTACCGATGCGGCTGCGATCGTCTGCCCCGCCGATGGACGTATCAGCCAATCCGGGCGGATTCGCGATGGCCGAATCCTGCAGGCCAAAGGCCAGGATTTCAGCGTTGCAGAATTGCTGGGCGACGACAGCCACGCGGCCGATTACGCGAACGGATGGTTCCTGACCGTTTATCTGTCACCACGCGATTACCATCGCGTCCACGCGCCGCTATCCGGTGTGCTACAGCAAACCGTGCATGTGCCCGGGCGCTTGTTCAGCGTGGCACCGTTTGCCGTAGAAGGCGTGCCGCGCCTGTTTGCCCGCAACGAGCGGCTGGTTTGTCATTTCGATGGCGAGCACGGTCCATTTGTCCTGGCCATGGTCGGTGCCATGTTGGTGTCGGGTATCGAAACCGTCTGGAATGGCGTGGAGATCCCGCCCTATGCGCGCACCATCTCCTGCCGCGATTGGAAACACAGCCATATTCAGTTGCAACGCGGCGAGGAGTTGGGCCGCTTCAACATGGGTTCGACGGTGATCATGCTATTGCCCGAGTCCGGTGGCCACTTCGACCCTCAACTGGCGGCGCAAGCGCAGGTCCGCATGGGCCAAGCAATCGGTATTATTTCATAAATTCAATGCGTTATTAGCTTCTGAAGCTTCCATTGGCCAGTTACGTCGCCGGCTTCGTAACGCGACGTGCAATTTGTCGGGGAATCGGCCACAATGTGACGCACAAGGTCGGAATGTGACGCGCTTTGCAAGTAACGCTGATCAATCTGGCTATAGTATTCACGCGTCGGCGGCAAACGCGGCACGCATATAAGCAAAGGGCATATCATGCGAATCGTCACTCGAATTATTGCGCTAAGTCGTTCCATCCAACTTAATCGCCAATTCCGCGAGATCGAGAAAACGATTGCCGCCATGCCGGTGGCGAGCCGTCGCCAGTTGGCTGCGATCGCCATGCGCGAATTTGCCACCGCTGCCAAGTGCGAATTTCCGCACCTGTACGGCACCGTAGACCAGGCCCAGCGCTACCAACCCTGGGGCAGCGGCACCGATCTGGGTTACAGCCGGATGAAATCGGATAACCCACACGTGCAACTGCGCGGCATCGCCTTGTGGTTGACCGTCGCCTATCACGAAACCCGGGATTCCAAATACGCGGAGATGCAGAATCTGCATCGCCAGTTGATGCGCGCGCTACGCATCCTCAAGCAGAGTGCACCTCCGGTCGAGGCGAACAAATGGTTCGTCGAACAACAGGCCGGTCAAGCTGCTTGAACGAATAGATCCATGTCGGGCTGAATAAAAACGCCGGGTTTCCCCGGCGTTTTTTTTGCGTCTGAGACGGAGTCCATCAGCGCTTGCAGCTATCGATGCGCAGGGTCTGCCCGACCCGCAAAGCATAATGCGGCGGCTTGAGGTGGTTGCCGCGTGCCAGATCGTGGACGTTTCCACAATGGTGGTAGCGCGCAATCGCACCGAGTGTGTCGCCACTGCGCACGACATAAGTCTTCGGCGGTGGCGGCGCCGGGCGCGCTGCCGAATGCAGGTCGCCAGCCAATGCGACCCATTGACCTTGCTTGCAATTGGCGGCGTACGTATCGACCAACATCGCGGGCAGATCGATGCGCGTGCCGGCGTCGAGTTGCTTGCGCGGATCGTATTGCGGATTCAGATTGCGCAAAGTGCGAAACCATCCGTCCTGATTACCGCTTTGGCCCAGGCACACTGTCAGTTCATCGAGTGATGCGGGAACGGCAAGTGCGACATGATCAGACTTCGTATCGATGTGCGGAAATGAAAGGTTGTAGCGTTCCGGATGCAGGAATAGCCAGGCCGCGGCCAAAACCAGCGGCACGTAGTTGCGCGTTTCCGGCGACACGGAAAAGTATATTTTTGGATCCCAGAACCCCGAGTTGGGGTAGCGCGCGGCCAAACGGCGCATCGCGCCTTCGCCACCGTTGTAGGCGGCGATCGCCAATTCCAGATTGTCGTTGAACACGCCCAGTTGTTCGTTGATGTATGCGGCATTCGCACGCGTTGCCAGATTTGGATCGAAGCGCTGGTCGAATCCGTTGACGACGCCCAGGCCAAAGCGCGCACCGGTCGCCGACATGAACTGCAATGGTCCGCTCGCACCAGAACTCGATACCGCATGCACCTTGCCGCCGGATTCCTGGGCGAGGATGCCGAACAGCAGCGCTTCGGGCAAACCGGCCTTCTTGTAGTCCGGCCACATCTGTTCACGCAGATATTCGTAGTTTTCGTACGCATTCATCAAATTGGGGCGGTACTGAGTCAACCACAATTCCAGCGCAACCTTCATCGGATCGTTGATCGTGATGATGTCGCCGAGTTTGTGACCCTTGAGCAAGGCGACCGAACGACCCGCCTGCGGCAATGCTGCGATGACCGGCGACGACTCGCCGGCTTCGGCAGACGCTGCATCCGGCACATCTACTTTCGTGTCATCAGCGACCACGACGCGTGCTTGCGTGCGCAGCAGTTGATCGAAGGCGGCGAAAAAACGCTGCGACTCGCAACCTCGCACGAGCGCGCACTGATTGGCCGCAGCCTGCAAGTCGTCGAGCGCAGCGGCAGCCGTTGCCTGCGCGGCTTCCGCGCTTTGCGTACCATCCGTGGCGTGTGCCTCGCGATAATGCTGGGTATCGGCATCCAGGCGTGTATACAACGCCGCAATTGCAGAGTCTGGCGCTTTGGCAGTAGCGACGTGGTCGCGAGTGGGTTGTGCAACACAGGCGCACAGCCCTGCGATTGCAGCGAGAAGCAACGTTTGTTTGAGCATGTTCGACCAGTCTGGCGGCAAAGTGACCACACTACACAGCGCGCAGTATTAGGACAACCCTGCGATGCGCGCAATACGCCGCTACAATGGCCAATCATTCTGCGGGACGCACACAGTGAACGAAATCCTGATCGGCAAAAGCGGCGTTGATTCCAAGCTTGCGGATGTAAACCTGCAAGCTCGGTACGGCAACCGCCACGGCATGACCGCCGGCGCTACCGGAACCGGCAAATCGGTATCGTTGATGGTGCTGGCAGAAGGATTCTCACGGCTGGGCGTTCCGGTATTCCTGGCCGACGTCAAAGGTGATCTTGCCGGCTTGTCGCAAGCCGGCATAGTCAGCGACAAACTCAAGCCGCGTCTGGAAAAACTTGGTCTGACGGATTTCAAACCGGCCGCCAACCCGGTGGTGTTTTGGGACATCTACGGCAAGCTCGGCCATCCAGTGCGCGCCACCGTGTCAGAAATGGGCCCGCACCTGTTCACGCGGCTGCTTGAACTCAACGACGTGCAAAGCGGCACGCTGGAAGTTCTGTTCAAGCTGGCCGACGACAACGGCTGGCTGCTGCTGGACCTCAAAGACCTGCGCGCATTGCTCAGCCACGCCAGTGAAAAGGAACAAACCAAGGCGATCTCGGCAAAGTACGGTTTGGTCAGTCCCAGCTCGATTGCCGCGATCCAGCGCTCCTTGCTCAGTCTGGAAAATGCCGGCGGCGATGTGTTCTTCGGCGAGCCGGCGCTGGATCTGGCCGATTTCATGCGCCAGGACATGAGCGGCCGTGGCATCGTCAATATCCTTGCGGCCGATCAGCTCATCCTCAAGCCGAAGATTTATTCGACGTTCCTGTTGTGGCTGCTATCGGAATTGTTTGAGAAATTGCCCGAAGTTGGCGACCAGGACCTGCCAAAACTGGTGTTCTTTTTCGACGAAGCCCATTTGTTGTTCGACGATTGCCCCAAGGCGTTACAACAACGCGTGGAGCAAGTCGTGCGCCTGATTCGATCCAAGGGCGTGGGTGTGTATTTTTGTTCGCAATATCCCGACGATGTACCTGAGGTCATCCTGGGCCAGCTCGGCAATCGCATCCAGCACGCGCTGCGCGCGTTCACCCCGCGCGATCAAAAAGCGGTCAAAGCCGCTGCGCAGACGTTTGCGCCGAATCCGCAAATCGGCGACGTCACTGCCGCACTATCGCAACTTGGCGTTGGTGAAGCGCTGGTTTCCATGCTCCAGGACAAGGGCGTACCGATGCCGGTGCAGCGCACGCTGATCGTGCCACCGACATCGCGCATCGGTGCAATCACGGATGAGGAACGCGCCACGATCCGTGCGCGTTCTCCCGTCGGTGGTAAATACGATACGGCCATCGACCGCGAATCCGCTTCGGAAATGTTGGCAAAGCGTACCGCCGAGGAAGCCGCTACCGCACCGGTCGACACCGGAGCGACGAAGACGAATGCTCCTGCCGACAAAGGTTCCGGCTGGGGCAAGGCCTTGCACGACATGGTGTTCGGTACCGGGCGCCGCCAAGGCATGCTCGAATCGCTGGCAAAATCCGCCGCGCGCAATGCCGGCGGGCAACTCGGCAGAAGCGTGCTGCGCGGCGTGCTTGGATCGTTCCTGCGCAAATGAACGTACCAGCCACCAAACCAGTCGAGGCACCCATGCCGTTGCGCGATCGCTGGCCGCAGGTCCTGCGCTATCCGCTGCAACCGGCAGCGCTGGCAACCGTGGTGGCGCTGGCACTGGCACACCTGCTGGTGTATTTGCCGGTCGTCGGGCTTTTTCTCGACCTGCTTGTCTGGGCGGCCTTGTTCAAGTATGCCTTCGAGGTGTTGCGCTTGAGCGCAAACGGAAGCGATTCCGCGCCGGAAATCGCACTGACCGTCAGCGACTCGATCGGCATTTATGCGGTGTTGTTGTTGATCCTCGTCGAAGTCGTGCTGTATCTGGCCGGCATGTGGTACGGCGCGATTGCACAGCTCGCGCTCGGGCTGGTGCTGATGTTCGCGATGCCGGCAATGATGATGATCCTGGCGCTGGAAGAAGGCATCGGTCGCGCCTTGAATCCGCTCGCCTGGCTGATGATCGCCGCGCGCATCGGCAACACGTATTACCTGCTGGTTGGTTTCTTTTTCGCCGCATTGCTGGTGCAGAGCGTCGTCGCCACGTTCGTCAACAGCGTTGTGCCGTTCCTGATCGCCGCGCCGTTGGTTTATTGCGTGGTCAATTACCTGATGCTCGCCAATTTTCATTTGATCGGCAGCGTCATTCATGAACACAGCGACGAATTGGGTTACACCGGCCACCTGCAGCTATCCGACGAAGTTCCCTACACCGATCCCTCACGCACCATTCTCGATGCCGCGCGCGGGCGTGCGGCCACGGGCGATACGCAAGGTGCCGCAGCGTTGTTGCGCGATGAATTGCGCGAACACCCGGACATGCTGCCATTGCACGACGAATACCGGCACTGGCTCAACCAGAACGGCGACAAAGCCGAACTTGTCAAACATGGCAAAGATTATATTTCTACACTTTTGTCCCGAGACCAGGATCGTCGCGCCATCGAAGTGGCGCGCGAATGCCAGATCGCCGATTCGGCTTTCGCATTGGACAAGGCCGAAGACATCACCCGCCTGGCCCAAGCCGCCGCCGATGCCGGACAAACCCAGGTCGCCATGGGCCTGCTTGGCGGCTTCCACAAGCGTTTCCGCAATCATCCGGATATTGGCCGCAACTATCTGCTGGCGGCCAAACTGTGGGCCGAGCGCATGAACAAACAAATGCAGGCACGCGCCATGCTCAACCAGATCAAGGTCACCATGCCGAATGATCCAATCATTGCCGAAGTGAACGCGTACCTGGCGTTTCTCGACAAGGTGGCGACAACTCCCGCGACCGCGGCCGCACCCAAGCCGACGAACACGCCACCACAACAATGAGCCGCTGGCGTCCGCCGCAAGCTGCATCCACGGCCATCATTACCATCGAGGGCCAGCGCAAACTCAAGGTCGAACTGGATCACTTGTGGCGTGAACTGCGCCCGGAAGTGGTCAAGGCCCTGGCAGCGGCAGCAGCCGAAGGCGATCGCTCGGAAAATGCCGAATACACCTATCGCAAAAAACAGCTCGGCGAAATCGATCGGCGCGTGCGCTACCTGAGCAAACGCCTTCCGACGATGCGGGTCAGCACACAGGCGCCGACCGATCGTGCAGCGGTGTACTTCGGCGCATGGATTCGCATCCAGGACGATGCCGGCAAACAACAAAGTCTGCGCATCGTCGGCCCGGATGAAACCGATGCCCCAAGCGGATGCATCAGCATCGACTCGCCACTGGCCCGTGCACTATTGCGCAAACACGCCGGCGACGATGTCGAAGCGCAATTGCCCGGCGGGCTTCATTGCTATTCGATCATCGCAATCAGCTACGACGGGCAATGTTGAAGGTTGCGATCGATCGACGCTGGCTTTTCCTTCTCACGCCAGACGGACAAGCGAACTTCAGAGTTTCCACGCATTCCGGCACAAGCAAAACGTCAGCCACTTCGGCGATCCGATGCGCATGCGGGTAAGATAAGCCCCTCGCACCAATCACAAGCATCCGATATGCGTACGCCAATCCTTCATTGCGTGATTCTGGCAGCCGGCTTCATTTTCAGCGCGCCCGCCGTGGCCGGCGTCGGGGCGACGAATTCCGGCGTGACCACCTCGATACCCAATCAGGATCCAACGCAACCATCGGCGGACGTGCAATCGCAATCCTCCGGATTTGTGCAACAGAACCAGCAGTTGGCGAATCAGCAAAACCCGGCGCAGCCCGGCCAAGCCGGTATCGCGCTACCGGGTGGGACCGGCAGTCAATCCGGCACGGTGCCAGGCAACTCGGCCAACCCGAATACTGCTGAAGGCGGAAAAAATGGCGCGCCAGGCGCTGCGCCACAACCTCCACCACCGCCACCAGCACCGCCGCCGGTCTATCAATCGAATATCAAACCCGTTGCTCGCGATACGCCGGAAACCAGCGGAGAACCTGGGCGCACCGTGGTTGCAACCACGGCAGTTCCCACTACGGCAGTTCCTCCGCCACCGTCACCCGTTCCGGTCAAACCGCCTGCTGTGCCCGACACCGCGCCTGCGCCACATCCTGCCCAAGCGGCGATGGCCCCGAAACATTTGCCGGATCCTCAGACGAAAGCAGCACCGCCGCCCCCGGCAAATGCCGGTGGCCGTGGCAGCGCACCGGACGGCTACACGTTTTTGTTGGGCCTGCTCGTGACTGGTGCACTGCTGGCGTTTGCTCTGGTCACTTACCTGCGCATCGGGCGCGGCGACCCCAACGATTCCTGACGAGGTACTGAAAAAGTACCGCGTGGGCTTTTTCAATCGCTTAATTACGGGCAATGCCCGCAAACGTCGCCCCGCGAATCGATTCCTTGCGTGATCGATTCGCGTGCAACGCATCCCTGCATCGCGCCGCCACAGCGTTGTTCAACACCTTGCCGATCCTGAACTTCAGCGCTTGCGACGCTTCTGCTTGAGCATCGTGCCGGTGCATTTCGGCGAACCGCAGCGGCACGCCCAGATTGCCTTGAGGCGTGGCGTGTGGCGGTCTTCCAGCGTGATGCCGTAATCGTAGGTCAGTTCTTCACCGCTGCGAATCTTGCGTATGCTGTCGATAACCACGCGATCCTTGCTCGGATCACCTTCTTCGTCTTCGACGACCAACGCTTCGCAATTCGGCGCGCAACTGTGATTGAACCAGCGCGCCACGTTGCCGCCGACATTCGCATCGATCAGGTATTTGTCGTTGAGCGTGAACAGAAACGTGTGACCACTCTCCACGTCGCCTCCGTAAGCGCGATCGGCCTGATTGTGGGTAAGCCGGCGACCGCGATACTCGATCAACGTGATGCCGGCGGAAATATCGCGTGCGGCGAAAACGCCGTTGCCGTGGATTTGCGAACGGCGTTGAACGATGCGTCGAGTCATGCGCTGTGGAAGTCCTGTTACGAAGGGCGCAAATTATAGCTCACGGCGTTGGCGATGCTTGACCATGCTCGACATCCGGAGCAGGCTCGATCCATACAAACCGAGGGTCAAAGCGATGGCTACCACGATACTTCTCAAGCGCACCACCGAACCTCCCGCCCGCAGCGACGGTAAACGCATCCTGGTCGATCGATTGTGGCCGCGCGGCAAGACCAAAGAATCACTCAAACTGGCCCTGTGGCTGCGAGAAATCGCGCCCAGCACAGAGCTGCGCCAATGGTTTGGCCACGACCCGGCAAAATGGAAGGAATTCCGCAAACGCTTCTTCGCCGAGCTGAAAGGCAACCCCGAACCCGTAGCGACTCTGCGCGAATTCGTCGACAAAGGCGACGTTACTCTGGTCTTTGCCGCACGCGATACCGAACACAATAACGCCGTCGCCCTGCGCGAGTATTTGCTGCGCTAAATCACCACGCTACAAATATAGACGCCTGCGCTCCGCAAAACTGCCTCATGCGCCTTCGGCCGGTTCCCTGCGACCGAGTGCATTCCGAATTGGCGTCCCTCGCGCGTCGTGGGCCATTTCGATTACCTCCCTCGCCGGTCGATGCTGATTCCTATTTTCTCTCGCCCGCGAGCGGGGTTCATTCTCACCTCCCTTCCCCCGCGGGCGGGGTTCATTCTAATTTCCCCTTCCCCCGCGGGCGGGGTTCATTCTCACCTCCCTTCCCCCGCGGGCGGGGTTCATTCTCATTTCCCCTTCCCCCGCGGGCGGGAGAAGGTGCCGCAGGCGGATGGGGCGCTCGTGAACTTCCAGTACAAAGTTGGTTGCATCAGCATCGCGCTGAATTAGAATCCCCGAGTCCCGATATCGACAACCCAGCTCAGGAAGCACCATGAATCGCATTTTCCACCGCAGCATTGTTGCCTTCGTCGTTTGCGCATTGATCGCAGGTGCCGCTTTTGGGCACTCCCACCACCACAACAAGCAGCAAAGCGCCAGCGGCCATTTCGACTACTACCTGATGTCGCTGTCGTGGTCGCCAAGCTACTGCGCAACGCATCCACGTGACATCACCCAATGTGGCAAAAAGGGTTTCGGTTTCGTGCTGCACGGCCTGTGGCCGCAATATCGCAACGGAAGTTGGCCGCAGCATTGCCCTACCCGCGCCGCACCGGATGAGACCACGATCGAGCACACCCTGGCATTCATGCCCAGCCGCAGTCTTATCGAACACGAATGGCAAACGCATGGTTCATGCACCGGACTTGATCCGAGCGAATATTTTGCGCAAGCCGATCTCGCGTTTGCCAGCGTCAAGATTCCGTTCGTGTTGCGTGCGCCGCAAACGCCGCCGACGCTGAGCGGGAACGATCTGATCCAGTCGTTCATGCAGGTCAATCCGGGCCTGGGCAAAAACATGCTAAGCATCGCGTGTCACGATGGCAACGAACTGACAGAAGTGCGCGTGTGCCTGAACAAAGACACCCTATCGCCGCAAGCCTGCACCGGCCGCGTACGCAACACGTGTCGCTACGGCAACCTGCATATTCCAGCAACGCGCTGATTCGCACGTAACCTGGGATGAAATGATGCGACGCCTGGCGGGCTGGTTGCTACGACTCATGGCCGCGTTGGCAGTCATTATGGTCGTCGCGGCGACTTTCGTTTATTTGCGCAGCAATCAATTGCTCGCGCAACGCATCCACATCGACGAACCGACGCTGAACATTCCGGCCGACGCAGACGCCATCGCGCGCGGCAAGCGCCTGGCGATGCTGCGCGGTTGCACCGACTGCCATGGCGCAGACCTGGGCGGGCACGTCCTGGTGGATTCGTTGCCTGTCGGCGTCATTGCAGGCTCGAACCTGACACACGGCACCGGCGGCATCGGCAGAAATCTGACTGCGACACTCATCGAACGCGCCGTGCGGCATGGCCTTGGCCCTGGCGGACGCATGCTGTTGTTCATGCCATCGACCGACTTTGCCAAATTGACCGACGCCGATACCGGCGATCTGATTGCATACGTGCAATCGGTGCCGCCAGTTGATCGATCGATACCGGCCGCGACCGCAGGTCCATTGCTGCGCACCCTGTTCCTGCTCGGCAAGGCACCATTGGTCTATGCACTGAATATCGATCAGCACGCCGCGCATGTCGCGTCATTGACGCCCGAACCAACCGCCGAATACGGACGCTACCTTGCCCAAGCATGCGCCGGTTGCCACGGCGATCACTTCAGCGGCGGCGCGATCCCCGGATTGCCACCGAGTTTTCCCCATGCCCAGAACATTACTCGCGATCCCGCAGGCGGCATTGGCCATTGGACCCACGCCGATTTCATCGCTGCGATGCGCACCGGCAAGCGGCCCGACAACAGCAGCATTAATCCATTTATGCCGTGGAAAGCATTTTCCGCCATGACTGATGTCGAACTCGACGCACTGTGGTCGTTTCTGCAAACCGTGCCCGCGCGCGCGACCGGGCAACACTGAGTCCTGCACGCCCTTCGCCTTAACCCACGACGTACCCTGAACTGAGCGTCAGCCGATCAAACGGCACGCGCAAACTCTTCATCTTTTAGCCCCGGTCAAAGCATCGATCACCCGCCAGCGCGCGGTCGAGCTGGATGATTGCGAACCTGAATCGTAACCGTCCGCTAGGCGAAACTCGCGTGAACAAACGTCACGATCGTCGTACGAACGACCGTGGAATTTCTTCGAACCCGTGCATAGCTCACGAGTGCGCAGGCACCTTTGCTACACCACATTTTTACGCCCGTAAAATTTACATCCTCACATCCGGGAAGCACAGCAGGCGCACTGCCACAGCCTGATAACTCCGCAAGTCCAACGCCATCGCCATGCCCAGCCACAAACTTTCTTGACGCCGCCGCCACGAAACCTGAGCATGCTCGGCAATGCCCCGGATGTGGGGTCTGCCACGATATCGAGGTAAACGGCAATATCGCCGCAGTGAAATTGGAAACGCCAGAATTTGTCAGCTTTGACCAATATGCAAAATTCGATGGGAAACGGCTGATGGTGAAATCGCTGTGGCACTACAAGCATTGGCGCGGAACTTCCCGCGCGACGCCTGCCAATTCATTCAAGGGGAAGCCGCTTCGCGGCTCCGCTGAATTCAGGCGCTGGGCATCTATGACAACGAGGGTAGCTGGATGAAACTCGTGCTCTGTTTAACCCTGCTTTCATTCATGATTACTGCTTGCGGGGAGCAACACAGTGTGCCGCGTCCAAAAGATCTTCCGGCATCCGTACCAGCTAACGCAGTGATAGAGCGATATTCAAATCAAAAAGAAGGCGGCCTTCTAGAAATTTCATGGGATCACTCATCAATGCTATGGGCCGAACCTTGCCGCTCCGTAGACAGAGCTGTCGATTTTGCGCGAAGCGACGAGCGAGTTTTAGGTTGTCCTGTTGAGATCGATATGAAAATTCGACCACTGTACCTTGGCGCGCTGAGCCTTCCATTGACGGAAAGAGCAAGACAACACAATTCAGCGCCAACGTGTTGCTATACATTCAAAGTACTTGGAAACCGATGACTTTTGCTTGCGCGGCCCTCGTGCCAGTTCGACATCAGACAGCTACCTCTGCCTAATTCCGGAAGGTAGCCTGAATTCAACCATCAAGTGCCGGAGCCATTAGCCGCCGAGATTGGACTTGCACGGGCGTCTGATGCTTGGCGCGCTACTCAGGGGCTTCATCAACGGACAATTTCAATTTGTGCCTTGAACAGTGCAGTTACAATACGATCAATCGTCACCATTGTCGCGTTGTTTTGGCGTGCTATTTTCTTGTCCATCAAGGTCGTCCTCCAACTCGTCGCAACCTATGTCGGGTTTGCCGTCGCGAATTTCTCTTCGTGCCTTGTCGGCCAATTTGGTATAACGCTTGCGAATGGCCTCAAGCGTTACATCGTCAAGTTCTTCCAGGTCGAGCAACGCATTGTGTGCGCCTGCAAGGGCACGGATGAGTTCATCGAGTTTGACCTGTAGCGCATAGCCGTCGCGATTCTGGGTATTTTGAATCAGGAATACCATCATGAAGGTGATGATCGTGGTTCCGGTGTTGATCACCAGTTGCCACGTGTCGCTGTAGTGGAAGATCGGTCCGGATATTCCCCAGACGACGATGATGGTCAGCGCCAACATGAATGTGGCCGGCTTGCCTGCAAAGCGCGCCGAAGAATTTGCAAATCGAGTGAACCAGCTGCGTTTCATCAGTACTCTCCAAAGCGGCTGGCAGCAGCATACAGCGAAAATATTCTGTTTTTCTGACGGTACGCTCGCGGCTTGGTCTTGGCGCAATTTGGCTACAAGAACCCGAAGTGCCGGCAGCAACAGAGCTGGCCCCGCTTGTTTGAACAGCTAACCGGTTTCGATAAGTGGATCAACGGGCATTCTTTCGTGTTTGAGCAGGAATTTGCGCAACGCGAGATCGCACGGGACCGAGAAATAGCGCGCCACTACCGCCCCGAGTAGCCAGCAAACCAAAACGATGGGCGCGTACCAGAAAAAGCCCGAGTCCAACCGGGCACCGAAGTTTCTGAACATTGCCACGCCGCCGAATACGACGAGCATGTGCGTCAGATAGATTTCATAGCTGTGCTGTCCCATGGATCGCAACCAGCCCAAACCCGGCCATGAACGTTGAGCACCTTCGACTTGCCCCCACTGTAGACCGACCAGCAGGCACATCGTAGAAACCGTAAGCAGGAGAAATATTGCGTTGCCCAATACGGGCCACAGATATTTTTCCGCAATCATCATGGTGGCAAGACATACGCCGCCCAGAACACCTAACGCGCGGCTGAACACTTTCCGCAGTGGCGTGAAAAGCGCTGCGACCAACGCACCGATCATCCCCGTGGCAATGCCGGCCATGCCAGGCAGATACGCCTTTTCCTGCCAAATCGGTTGCCCAGCCAATGCGTCGCGCGAGAACGGCAGAGAAACCGCCAACAAAACCAGCAAAGGCAGCAAGATCCAGATTCGGCGCGTCAGCAAGGCGATGACAGGGAACGCGAGATAAAACACCTCTTCTATCGACAGCGACCAAAGTACATCCCAGCCACCGGGCAACCAGTCTGTATGGCCTTCATACCAATTCAGATGCAGGCCGAGAGCGGCCCAGATTGCGCCAAGCAGAGATTGATTCGCGTGATGAATGACAAAATCAGGCACTCCGCCGAGGTGCAGGACGCTGAGCATCAGGACCACAACAACCAGTAGCGGGGCGATGCGAGCAAAGCGGCGCGCGTAGAACCCACCAATTCCGATCCGGTTGAGCGCGCCCCAGCGCCGCAACGACATCCCGGTGATCAGGAACCCTGAAATGACAAAGAAGATGAACACGGCCTCGTAGCCGCGCCAATTCATCAGATTGATTAACCAGCTCGGGGACACACTGGCAATCGCCGTGCGCGACAGAGGAATACGGATACCGATGTGATTGAAAATCACCAGCAGGATGGATATGCCTCGAAGCACGTCAATGCCACGGTTGCGTTCCGACAGCTGGAACTCGGGACTCGTCAGGCCGGAATCCATGGTGCTTTCTCGCATGACCGACTCAGCCGGGGGAAATCGATAACACGGGATCGACAATTTGGTCCGGATGACTCTCGTAGGCTCTGACCTTCTTTTCTCGTTCATTTCGAAGAATTGGTTCATCGACTACGACGAGCATTTCACCCAAACAGTATCCGAAGCGGAAACTGTTGGCGCTGTTGAACTATAAGTTGGTGATTCAATGGTGGGTCGTATTGGATTCGAACCAATGACCATCGGATTAAAAGTTCCGAATGAAAACAATATGTTACTGATACTTAAGGCTATTTAAGGATGTTTGAGAATAGCCCATAATTCTTGCGAATCAATACTTTAAGTCATTTGACGGCAGTCGATGCAAGCTGACGACTGTACCCGAGTTGTACCCGCGCTCGATTCGATCGCCTCAGGTGCAAACATCCGAAGGTAACGTATTGAGTACCGATATCTCCGGCTGCCAGCTACCGAAACGGGAGTCGGTGGCGCCTGTTGCTGTAGATTTTCGCGGAATAATGAGCCATCGCAAAAATCTTTGATCCGTAAAACTCGGCTCACGGTCGAGCAAGTTGGCCCTCCCGTTGGCTCAAGATTCTATGCAAATTCGCAGGACGAATGGCTCAATCGCCAGTGAAATTCAACAGCTGCATGCGCCTGCAAATGCTGAGCACTGTTCCGAGCATAGATGATCAACGTTCCGATCTTGATCAAGTGCACCAGGGGCAACTATGTGCTCTTTGCAGCCGGTGGCGAACGGCGGCCTTGGGCAAGGCTGATTAGCTACGAACGTTTGACACCAGCGATATCCGTGATACGGCTGTCGGCTGCATCAACGTGCCGAGAACCGCTGTTGCGTCGGAGAGTGAACCTGACCAAAGCAGTCACTGCGACTCGCGGCTACTCAATGCGCTGCGGGAGGTGCAGGTCTTTGCGGCCATGTGGGAGGGAGTGAAGGCGATCGCGGCTTCCACGAATCCCGCTAGACTTCGCACATGCCCCGCTCCTCATTCTCTCCCGCCATTGCCGCAGCCATTGCTGCGGCGCTCCTGTTTGGTGCCAGCACGCCGATCGTCAAACAGCTGCTCCGTGACACGCCACCAATTCTTCTGGCCGGTTTGCTGTATCTCGGCAGCGGCATCGGCTTGGGCTTGATCCGGACTGTGCGGGATCGCGGCTGGCAGGTGCCGGCGATGACCCCGAAAGAATGGCTCTGGCTCCTGCTCGCCATCGGGTTCGGCGGTGTACTCGGACCGGTGGCATTACTGCTCGGTCTGACGCGGACCTCGGCAGCGTCCGCTTCGTTGTTGCTGAACCTCGAAGCGGTGCTGACCGCGCTGCTGGCGTGGATCGTATTCCGCGAAAACGCAGACCGCCGCATTGTGCTGGGGATGGCGCTCATTGTCGCAGGTGCCGTGGTGTTGAGCATACCGGATGGCTCGCATGGGGCGAGCATGGGTTGGGGGGCGTTGTTGATTGCTGGCGCATGCCTGTGTTGGGCACTGGACAACAACTTCACCCGCAAGGTGTCAGCGTCAGATGCGTTGTTCATTGCCGGATTGAAGGGACTCGCGGCCGGAGTCGTTAACGTGGGGATCGCGCTGGTGCTCGGTGCGCACTGGCCTGCGATGCCGTTCGTTGGCATGGCGATGACGGTCGGGTTGTTGGGGTATGGCATAAGTCTGGTGCTGTTCGTGCTGGCCCTGCGGGGCCTGGGGTCGGCACGCACTGGCGCGTATTTCTCGACAGCCCCGTTCTTGGGCGCGGCAATCGCGATCCTTGCATTCGGCGATCACGCATCACCCATGTTCTGGCTGGCGGCGGGACTGATGGGTGCAGGCGTGTGGTTGCACCTGACCGAACGCCACGAGCATCTGCATACCCATGAGCCGATGACGCATACACACCGCCACGTGCACGACGAGCACCACCAGCACGAGCACGCTGTTGATGAGGACGGGCGTGAAGCGCACACGCATGAGCACACCCACGCGCCTTTGACACACAATCATCCGCACTATCCGGACATCCACCACCGACACGACCACCGTTAATACCCGTTGGCGGTTCCTACAGCCCCGATGGTGGCCGACCCAACTGCGAAGGGCCGATGTCGCCCCGTTGCCACCAGTCGCGGCAATCCGCCTTAGGTGCGGTACGTCATCCGGTCCATTGCCACGGGAGACATTGCCAAAACGCCCGCAAAACGACCACGAGCGGTGCGTGGTGTAGGCGGCCGTTCGACCATGCACAAATCGCACGTCATCCCAGATGGAACGCCATCAGGAGTGCGGCGAACAGCCCGTAGAACACTGCCATGGAAGCCAATAGTATGCGAGACGTGATGCCGCGACGAAACGCGAAGAACAAAATGGCGACTGCAGCAAGTGTGACAAGGGCCGCGATCATTAGCGACTTGTCGAATAACCAGGGTGTGAAAAAAAGTCCCAACGATGTTGGCACCGTGGCTTGAATCATCATGGCGCCGCTGATGTTGGCCAGTGCCAGCCGATACTTGCCTTGGCGTACCCAGATGAAGGCATTGAGGGTCTCGGGCAACTCAGTCGCAACAGGGCTGAGCAACAAAGCCAGCAGCTGCGGATGAATCCCCAACAATGGACCCAGCGTGTCGAGCTGGTTCACAAACAGACGGGACGCAAGAAAAATTACGACCAGTGCCATCAGCGTCTGCGCAACGGCTGCCCAGGTCACCGGGGTGTTCTGGCGAGATGCTAATTTGAGAGGTTCAAGCTTATCGTCTTCATCTTTGCCTTGCTCACCGCGCATTTCCTTCCGGAAGTAGGCACCGTAAGCGACCAAGAACAATACGCCCAGCCACGGTTTGTAGGCGAACAGCACCAACCCCAGCCCGATTTTCACCACGAAGATGATCAAGAACCAGCCTTGGTCCTGGCTCAGTCGCTTGAACTCGTCTCGAACCACGTCGGTATTCGGCAACCGGCGGCGGTAGAGCAAGAGCGTCACACCGACCATGGCATAGGCAATAGTGGCAAGGACCAACGGTCCACCGAGTGCTGCGCCTACGCCAATAGACTTCTGCTCCGGCGTGGTCCCGAAGACCACCGCAATGAAGGTGACAACACTTTCCGGCAGGGCGGTACCAAAGGCGGCCAGGATGGACCCGGTTGCCCGCCGGCCGACCGCAAGCTTGCGGCCAACCCATTCCACGCCATTGACGAAGTATTCGCAGGCCAGGTAGATCACCACGGCGGAGCAAAGAAGCAGCGCCATCGGTAGAAATACGGGCGACATGGGAACCTTTGGGGTCGGACGATAAAACCAGTGGCGCCGGCGTCCTCGTCCGACCCACGGACGAACACCGGTACCAATGGTCTCGCCAAGTCATATCGACCGACCGCGCCATGATCCGTTAGACCAAGTATGTTGACGCGGCCCCTTCTGATGAACGAAGGCGGCTACTCCCCAAGGGAAAGGCGAGAGTAAACGCGCCATCAAAACGTGTCAATGCAAGTGCGCGTATTACGACAAGTTTGCAACGGCTGCTGTCCAGCAACTCGATTGGCAACGCGAGCGGTTGGAGTTGGTCAGTCAGCGACCATGGGCAATCGACGGTCGCTATGTGCCCATTGCTGCCGCCCGCGAACGGGACATCCGGCAGCGGATTCAGTCCTGAGCTGTCGCTACTCGCGTTCGATTCACGACGCTGCTCGCTTTGGAGTGACCAGCCGGATCCATCGAAGAACCGCGTCGCCATTTGAATCGCCGAGTTGTTCGGTGGTCAACGCGAAACGAACAGCCCGGCCAAATCAGATTGATCGCCAACAACTGAGGTGACCACCGGCACATGTGGAAGACACGGCGCACGCTTATTTTCCGTTCTCGATACACCGTTGGTCAGCGTTGAGGAACAAGGACAATGCAACAGCAAGTGGTCGTCGCACAAGGACAGGCGCCATTTCCCAATGGTCCCGGGGTTATCGTCGCACGCTCGGCTATCGTCGCGCTAAGCATTGCCTCGGTCATCAACCTGCACGAGCTGACGCATCTTGTGGTAGGGCGTCTAGCCGGTATCCCGGCATTATTTACGGGCCTGACCAGCGCCGGCGTGGCCGAAGGAACCGCCGCGTTGTACCCGCAATCCTCGCTTGCGCTGATGAACGCAAGCGCGCCCCTATTAACCGTGGTCGCTGGTTTCGCGATCTACCGGGCCCTTGCGTGTTGGCCTGAAGCATTCGGTCGCGCACGCTACTTCTTCACCTGGTGGGCGATCTTCGGGATTCCCTATCTCGGCCTGCAGATGATGCTGGTCGTCACCAAGGTCGATTACAGTGGCAACGGCTCGGACAGCGCCGCCGTCGCCGCGTATTTCCATGTGCCCATGTCGGTCCGCGCAGTCCTCTGCGTGGCGGGATTCCTGTGGTACATGGTGTCGGCGGTCTGGGTGTTCGGTGTAATCCGCGCGACGGATGCGAACGTGCGGACCGCGCCCGCGGCAACGGATGTCTCCCTCCCGAGACGCGTGCTGGGTGGGGTACTGGTTCTGGCCGCGATCGCCTGCGTGGTCACGGTTGCCAGACGATCGATCCTCGGAACCTCCCCTGGCCCCTACATGGGTGGAGCCTTCCTGGGCTGGGCGCTCGCTGCCGCAGTTCTGACGCCGTGGTGCAGCCCGGTCGCACGCGCCGTGTGGACACACTGGCTGTTGCCCGGGGTGATCGGCATGTTGGCGCTTGTCCCGCTCGGCTTCATCGGCGCAGGCAACGACTATGCATCGATATGGCTGCCGATGATTCCGCCGCTCGTCGCCACCGCGATGTTCGCCACGCGCAATGTAACCTGGTTGCCCGCCGTTGCACGCATGGCGCGCTGATGTGGCTCACGCCAGCATCGGATGCTGGCTCCCGTTTTGCTCGCTCAGGAATCGGCGATCGAGCTCGCCCGCCGCGTCAGAAATTCGCGCATCGCCGCGTCCTCGCACAAGCCGATAGCATGGCTGAAGGCCGCAGCGGCTTCATCCAGTCGGTGCATGCGCTTGAGCAGATGCGCGGCCAACGCCCAGTAGGGCTGGTAACTTCTGATCGCGTCACCGGGAATCGCCGCGAGCAGCGCCCAGCCGGTCGCGGCGTCGCGCGCTTCGGCAGCTGCGGCGGCGCGGCCAACCAGCGCGCCGATGGTTGGGGCAACACGCACCAAGCCTTCATACAGCAGCGCAATCGCTTCCCAATCGGTGCGTCCGATCAATGCACGTCGCGTGTGCACGGACTGGATCGCGGCCTCGAGCTGAAAGCGCCCGATGCGACCGTCGCGTTCCGCGATACCCAGAAGCCGGCTCGCCTCGTCGATCATCGATCGCGACCAGCGACTCACATCCTGCTCCGACAGCGGTACGTAGGCGCCCGCGGCGCTGCGTCGCGCGTCGCGGCGCGCCTCGCAGTACAACATCAGCGCGAGCAGCCCTTTCGCCTCCGGGTCCAGGGGCAACAGTTGCACCAGCAAGCGACCGAGATCGATCGCGTCGGTCGCGAGTCCACGGCGGCGCGAATCGGCGCCAGCAACATCGTCCCAACCAGTGCCATACGCGGCGTAAATCGCTTCCAGTACGGCGGCGAGACGTGAACCAAGATCCGGCGCCGCGGGCACCTCAAATGCAATGCCCGCGTCGCGGATCTTCACCTTGGCGCGGCTGAGTCGCTGACCCATCGCCGACGGTTTTACCAAGAACGCCGAGGCGATGCGCGCAGCGTCCAGCCCGAGCACGATTTGCAACATCA
>JBDTLA010000186.1:0-5605 GCA_039935035.1 Rudaea sp.
GCATCGAAAGCCGACTTGCGCTCCGGCACCAGCGCCGGTGCATCAGGAAAACCGATGCGCTCGATCAATTCCGGACCGTCGTCGAATGCGTAGACGAGTTGCGCCTCGCCGCCGGCGTAGCTGCAACGTACGAAGCGGAATGCCTTGGCCTGGCGTGGATCGGAAAGCAGACTCACAACACCACCTCTTCCGCCGGCTCGCGCAAGTTGTAACGCGAGGCCATCACCGCACCATACGCACCAGTCTGCGCAATCAGCAGCACATCGCCTTCTTGCGTCGGTGGGAGGCGTCGGTTGTTGCCGAGCACGTCGCCGGATTCGCAGATCGGACCGACAATCTGTACAAGTTCACTTGTGGATTCATCCAACCGGGTCAGGTTCACGATTTCGTGAAACGCGTCGTACAAAGCCGGTCGAATCAGCGAATTCATACCGGCATCGCAACCGACATAGTGCACGTCGCCTTTGCGCTTCAACTGGGTGACGCGCGCCAGCAGCACGCCAGCATCGGCGACCAGATAGCGGCCGGGTTCGGCCCACAACTCGAATTGCGGATAGGCGATTTTGACTTCGGCCAGCGCCGCGCCGAGTGCGTCCAGGTCCAGCGGCAGGTCGTCGCCGCGCGACGGTACGCCGAGACCACCACCGATATTGAGCACGTGCACGCTGCCAATGCGCTCGGCAATGCTGGCCAGATGCACGTAGACATCTTTCCAGTGCGTCGCATCGAGAATGCCCGAACCCAAGTGAGCGTGCAGGCCGACGATCCTGATTTCGTGCAGTGCGGCCAAGTGCTGGAACTCGTCCAGCTCATCAAGCGACAAACCGAATTTCGATTGCGCGCCGCCGGTTTTCACCTTGTCGTGATGGCCGCGGCCCACGCCCAAATCCAGACGCAGGATCAGTTCTCGTCCGCGCAGGCGTTCGCCCCACTGCGCCAGTGGGTGCAGGTTGTCGCAGGTGACGATCGCACCACGCGCGAACGCCGCTTCGTATTCGCTGCACGCGGCAAAATTTGGTGTGAACAGCAATTCGTTCGTGAGCGTGACGGCGTGTTCAAGTTCGCCGGGAGAAACGCATTCCAGGCCGAAACCTTGTGCAACGATTTCGCTCAGCAACGCCGGATGTGAATTGGCCTTGATCGCGTAGAACCAGCGATCCACCGCCGGAATGTGCTCACGCAACGCGAGCGCGCGAGCGCGTACCGTGGCGGTATCGTAGACATAACGCGGCGTCCCGCTTTGTGCGAGTTGCAGCAGCTCCGCATGCCGATCGCGCCACCACGCAATACCTTGCGTCGCCGACCCGATGCCGTACACATCGCGCCAGCGTGGACCAAACACCGCGGCATCTTCCACGCGCATGGCCTCGGCTTCGATCAGCAACGCATGCAGGCGCGGCACCAGTTGCACAGCGACGTCTTCATCGACCACGAATGTCAGATTGAGATTGTTCGACGATTGCGAAATCAGGTGCACGCGCAAGTTGCCGAATTCAGCAAGCACTGATGACAACTTGTGCAGCATCGAGCGCATGCCGCGCCCGACCAGGGTGATAGCCGCACATGGCGCGATGGCTTTCACCCGACAAATCGTTGCGAGGTCCTCACACAACGAGGACAGCACATCCGTGGTAACCAGATTTTCGGTGGGGTCGAGCGATACGGTGACGTTGGTTTCGGCCGAACCGATCAAATCGATGGACAAACCGTGACGCTTGAAATGTTCGAACACGTCGGCAAGAAAGCCGACCTGTTGCCACATGCCAATTGATTCCATCGAGATCAGGGTGATGCCGCTGCGCGAACTGATCGCCTTGATGCTCGGCGCAGTATCGGCAACCGTGCCGGCAATCTCGGTGCCGGCAAGGTCCGGAAAGTTGGTGTCCTTGATCGCCAGCAACACGCGCGCCTCGCGCAAGGGGTTGATGCTGCGCGGATGCAGCACCTTCGCGCCGGTGGTGGCGATTTCCTGCGCCTCTTCATAATCCAGACGTGCGAGCAGGCGCGCATTCGGCACCTGGCGCGGATTGGCGCTGAACATTCCGGCGACATCTGTCCAGATTTCCACTTTCTCGGCCTTGAGCAGAACGCCGAAATAGCTCGCAGACGTGTCCGAACCACCCCGCCCCAGCACAACCGTTTCACCGACTGCATTGCGCGCGATGAAACCCTGGGTGATGAAAACGTTGCCGGCCGCTTCCAGTTGCGCGATGAATGCCGCATCGCCCGTCGCGTGGACCGACGCAGAAAGATAGCCGCCCCACGCACTCTGGTTCGGCAATGCGGTGCTGCGCAGATGCTCGCGTGCATCGATCCAGTGCGTCGCAAAATTACACGCGTTCAGATACGCAACGCCCAGTGTGCTCGACAGTAATTCACCAAGCGCGAGCACCTGAGCCTGCCAGGCCAATCCGGCGACATCGGCGCGCGCGCCGGCGATCAGCGCGTCAAGACGTTCGAGCCAGTATTGCAGCGTGGCACGATCGCTCAAGCCCAATTCCGCGAACATCGCGTCGTGTCGCGCAAAGATCTGGTCGCGCAGCTCGCTACGTCGAGTCGGCGTCGTGTCGTCCTGCACGATCGTCTTGAGCAGATCAGTGATACCCGAAAGTGCCGAAACCACGATCAATACACGACGCCCCTGCGCGCGATGCGTGGCCGCAATCGCGGCAATCTTGTCCCAGCGCGCCCGCGTGGATACGCTGGTGCCGCCGAACTTGAGCACGATCCAAGGCTCGCGCGGTGCGACTACCTGGCTGGACATGATTGGGGTTTGCCTGTCACGCGGGAAAGGACACCATTGTCCTTGTGCAGCGCAAAAAAACAAGGCGTAAATCATGGCAAAAAGCGGGCATTACCGCACATTTTTGATTCACCGGCCAAAAAAACCGCCCTAACGACTCACGTATAGTTGCCGCAACCTCCAAAGGGCCGGCCCACAATGTATCCAGCGACAATCCTTCGAACCAGTGCTTTCAAGCAAGTGGACGTCTTTACCGCCGTTCCGCTGATGGGCAATCCGCTCGCCGTCGTCCTCGACGCGGACGGCCTGTCGACAGCTGACATGCAGCGCATTGCTGCTTGGACGAATCTGTCGGAAACCAGCTTCGTGCTGCCGCCGACTCAGCCGACGGCCGACTATCGCGTGCGTATTTTCACCCCGCGCAGCGAACTACCGTTTGCCGGACATCCCAGCGTCGGCACCTTGCACGCGCTGCTCGAGGGCGAACACATCGCGATGAAAGACCATTTCATCCAGGAGTGTGCCGCTGGCCTGTTGCCGATGCGCATCGATCACGAAGTCGGCGCGCGACGCATCTTCATCCGTGCACCACGCGCCACGATCGGCGACGAGGACGTGGCGTTGGCCGCAACTGCGCAGGCCGCACTCGGCGCGCCGGTCCGGGCCGCACGCGCGGCCGCCAATGGCCCGCGCTGGGTGATTTGCGATTGCCACGACGAAGCCACGGTGCGTGCTCTCACACCAGACATGTTCGCCGTCACGGCGTTATGCCGCGCCCGTAGCGACATCGGCCTGTGTGTTTTCGGTTTCGCGACCGGCAGCAACTACGCCCTCGTCGTACGCGTGTTCTGTCCCGCCGACGGTATTCCGGAAGATCCCGTAACCGGCAGCGCCAACGCGGCCATCGGTGCCTACCTGCGCGCGAGCGGACAACTCGCATCGACCGGCGCGCAGTATCGCGTCAGTCAGGGCCGAGAAGTCGGCCGCGACGGCTATGTCGAGGTCAGCGTCGACACCACAACCGGCGATGTCGAAATCGGCGGACACTGCGTTACCTGCATCGACGGCACGATGGTGGTGCCGATGACCTGAGTCCGTCGTTCGCAATAAATGGTCGGGAATTCACCAATCGCCGTGCGCACGGTGCACGTCGCCCGGCGGACGGAAGGCCAACGGCGGGATTCGCTTCGCTGCTCCTGCCCTACCGGGCTCGACCACATTTGTGTTCTGGAACACGATCATCAGCGTAAGATAATCGCCCCGTGACCGATCGCAATGCCGCCGACGCATCAGACGCCACACCGAAGCGACGACTACTTTCGCACCTCGGTTTGCTCGGGCCAGCGTTTGTCGCGGCGGTGGCGTTTGTCGATCCGGGCAACGTCGCCACCAATCTGCAAGCCGGAACCCGGTATGGCTACCTGCTCACCTGGGTGTTGGTGGTAGCGACCGCATCGGCCGGATTGATTCAGTACCTGTCGGCCAAGCTCGGAATCGTGACCGGGCAGTCGTTGTCGGAACTGTTGTGCTCGCGATTGAACACGCCGATCCGGCTCAGCTACTGGCTGCAAGCCGAGGTGATCGCCATCGCCACGGACCTGGCCGAAGTGGTCGGTGGTGCCATTGCGCTGCAACTGCTGTTCAATCTGCCGCTATTCATCGGTGGCGTGATATCCGGTGGCGTGTCGATCCTGTTGCTGCTGATCCGCGACGGGCGCGGGCAACGCCGCTTCGAGCAAGTGATTACCGGACTGCTGCTGATCATCGCGATCGGTTTCGTCGCCGGACTTTTCGCCGCACCGCCATCGCCCTCGGGCGTGCTGCAAGGTCTGGTGCCGCGTTTCGATGGCCTGGATTCACTTGTGCTGGCCAGCGGCATGTTCGGCGCAACCGTGATGCCGCATGTGGTGTATCTGCATTCGGCGATGACCCGGGATCGCTTCGGCCGAGTGGCGCCTGGCGCCGCAACCCGCCGCGTGCTGTCTGCCACAAAGCTCGATGTTTTGCTCGCGATGACCGTGGCAGGCGGCGTCAATATTGCGATGTTGCTGCTGGCCGCATCCGCGTTGCGCGGCCATGCCAATGTGGACACCATCACCGGCGCGCATGCTGCCGTGACCGATGCGCTCGGACCCGGTATAGGCTTGCTGTTCGCAATCGGCTTGCTGGTCTCCGGGCTTGCCTCCGGATCGGTTGGTGCCTACGCCGGCAGCGAGATCATGGCCGGACTTCTGCATCGCCGTTTCAGCCTGACCTTCCGGCGCCTGGTCACCCTGGTGCCGGCACTGGTGGTATTGGCGATGGGCGCAAAACCCACTGCGGCACTGGTGATCTCCCAGGTGGTGCTGTCGTTCGGCATTCCGTTCGCACTGTTTCCGTTGGTGTGGCTCACTTCGCAAAGATCCCTGATGGGCGATGCCGTCAACCGCACCCGCACCGCCAGCGCGGGCTGGCTGGTGGCAACAGGTGCGACCGTGCTCAACCTTGCGTTGATCGTCCAGTTGGTACTCACGGCCTGAGCAAGCGAACCGCTACGCCACGCCCAGCGCAAGCGGTGACCTGGTGGAAAAGGAGACGCAGACAAGGGATCGTGCGCTGTTCCCGCCCACGGTGCTGATCACAAAGTTGCCCATCACCGTCGCATCGGGAAAACCCGATATTTGAATTGGCAACCGAATTGCCGGGCAGAAATTGCGTGTAGGATTGGCCCGCCAATAAACCTGACCGTTCGCAAACATCGGCAGCGACAGTCAAGCCGAGCCACGCATGATCTAGGAGGATGTGAATGAGGGCGATGAAGCTTGCAACACGCTTGCGCGAATACGACTGGACGGCTGCGGCCATCGAGCTCGTGATCGTCGT
>JBDTLA010000187.1:0-14907 GCA_039935035.1 Rudaea sp.
ATGAGGAAAACGCCGCCGGCGGACGCGTCGTGACCGCACCGACCAATGGCGCAGCCGGCATCATCCCGGCAGTACTGCATTACTACGATCGCTTTCAGCCGAAGGCAAACGAAGACGGCATCATTGACTTCCTGCTCACGGCGGGCGCGATTGGCATTCTGTACAAGGAAAACGCCTCGATCTCCGGCGCCGAAGTCGGCTGTCAGGGCGAAGTCGGCGTGGCTTGTTCGATGGCGGCCGGCGGCCTGACTGCGGCGCTCGGCGGAACTATCCATCAAGTGGAGAACGCGGCCGAGATCGGCATGGAACACAACCTGGGCCTGACCTGCGATCCCATCGGCGGCCTGGTGCAGATTCCATGCATCGAACGCAATGCGATGGGCTCGGTCAAGGCAATCAACGCCCAGCGCATGGCGCTGCGCGGCGACGGCAAGCATCGCGTATCGCTGGACAAGGTTATCAAGACCATGCGCGATACAGGGCGCGACATGCGCGACAAATACAAGGAAACCAGCCGTGGCGGCCTGGCGGTGAACGTCATCGAGTGTTGACGCGACCGATGCTATAATCTTACCGGCTTAGTATCGATCATGAAGAGGTAAGAAAATGACTGCGATAGCGACGCTTTCCAGCAAATACCAGATTTCCATCCCCAAAGTCGTGCGCGAATCGCAGCACTGGGAAGCCGGGCAAGAATTCGCCTTCATCCCGAAAGGCGGCGGCGTGCTGCTCGTGCCCGTGCCAAAGATTGAGGAACTGACTGGAGCCCTCAAAGGCGCATCGCCGCGCGACTATCGCGACCGTAACGACCGTTATTGAGCCGTGCGCGTCGTAGACACGTCGGCCTGGATCGAACGCCTGATCGACAGCGCGACCGGGCGCAAAGTCGTGCACCAGTTCCCTGCACGCGAGGAATGCGTCGTACCGACCATCGTGCAACTCGAATTGGCGAAATGGCTGGCTCGCGAAGCCAACGAGCAAAAGGCCGACCAGATCATTGCTTTCACACGCCGATGCGTGGTCGTGCCGCTCGACACTGCCATCGCTTTGCGCGCCTCGGATCTATGTCGCGAGCACAGATTGGCTACGGCGGACGCGATCGTTTATGCCACGGCACTGGAATGCGACGCGGATCTGGTCACCTGCGACGCGCACTTCGATGGATTGCCCGACGTCATCTTCATACGCAAGCGCTGAGCCGTGAAAGGTTTGCAAACGGCTATAATCGCGCGCTTTGAGCCGCAGCCGCTGCTCGCCCCCACTCGATTTCGCGATCATGAATCAACTTGAAGAAACCCGCCGTCGGCGCACGTTCGCCATCATTTCGCATCCCGATGCCGGCAAGACCACGCTGACTGAAAAATTGTTGTTGTTCGGCGGTGCAATCCAGATGGCCGGTTCGGTGAAAGGTCGCAAGGCCGCGCGCCACGCGACCAGCGACTGGATGGCGCTGGAAAAGGAGCGCGGCATTTCCGTGACCAGTTCGGTAATGCAGTTTCCCTATGATGGCCGCATCATCAATCTGCTCGACACGCCCGGCCATGCGGACTTCGGCGAAGACACCTACCGAGTGCTGACCGCAGTGGATTCAGCGCTGATGGTGATCGACTGCGCGAAGGGTGTCGAAGAACGCACGATCAAATTGATGGACGTGTGCCGCCTGCGCGATACGCCGATCATGACGTTCATCAACAAGCTTGATCGCGAAGGCCGCGCGCCTATCGAGTTGCTCGATGAAGTCGAGTCGGTGCTCAATATCCAATGCGCGCCGATCACCTGGCCGATCGGCATGGGTTCACGACTCAAAGGCGTGTATCACCTGCTCACGGGCGAAGTGCACATCTTCGAACAGGGGCGCAATTTCACCCGCCAGGACTCAACGATCTATACGTCACTGGACGACCCGAAATTGCACGCGCGCATCGGCGAGCAAATGATGGCCGAGTTGCGCGACGAACTGGAACTGGTCCAGGGCGCCTCGCATCCGTTCGATCGCGAGGCTTATCTCGCCGGCAGGCAGACGCCGGTGTTCTTCGGCTCTGCGGTGAATAATTTCGGCGTACAGTTGCTGCTGGATTTTTTCGTCGAAAACGCACCGTCGCCAAAACGCCATGCAACGACGACGCGCGACGTGGAGCCCGCCGAGCAGAAACTCTCAGGTTTCGTGTTCAAGATCCAGGCGAACATGGACCCGATGCATCGCGATCGCGTCGCCTTCATGCGCATCTGCTCCGGCCGATTCGATGGCGGCATGAAAGCGCTGCACGTGCGCACGGGCAAGGAGGTCAAACTCGCCAATGCGCTCACCTTCATGGCATCGGAACGCGAAATCGTCGAAACCGCATGGCCCGGGGATGTCATCGGCATCCACAACCATGGCACGATTTCCATTGGCGACAGTTTCAGCGAAGGCGAAGCGCTGGCGTTCACCGGCATTCCGAACTTCGCGCCAGAACTGTTCCGCCGTGCGCGCCTGCGCGATCCGCTCAAGATGAAACAGTTGCAGAAAGGTCTGGCGCAATTGTCAGAAGAAGGTGCGACACAGTTTTTCCGCCCGTTGATGTCCAATGACTTGATCCTCGGCGCGGTCGGCGTGCTCCAGTTCGATGTCGTCGCCTATCGCTTGAAAGACGAATATGGCGTGGATTGCGCATTCGAGAACGTGACCGTGTCCACCGCGCGCTGGGTGCACTGCGACGACGAAAAGAAGCTCGAAGATTTTCGCGAGAAAGCCGCTATGAACTTAGCCGTGGATGCAGCCGGCGAGCTGGTCTACCTGGCACCGACTCGGGTGAACCTGCAATTGACGCAGGAACGCTGGCCAAGCGTGAAGTTTGCCGCCACTCGCGAGCACGCGAGTGCAGTGGCTTCAGCCTGAACCCTCAGGCGCCGCGCGCTCAACCTTCGTGACGATTCGCGTTGAAAATTTCGTCGGGAAGGAAACGGCCGCGGAAAATTTCATCACCATGCTTTTCGTTTTGCGTAGCAACCGCTTTCTCGTTGAAGCCGGCGAAAATCCGGTCGGAATCAGCCTGGGTTTGAACCGCAATGGCTGAGGGCATGGCCGTAGATTGCTGCAACCGATGGGCTGTCCATAAACCTGCAACGGCGATCACGCTGGCAGCCATCGCCGCCATGGCGAAACGCCAACGTGGTTGCGTGCCAGTCACACGGCGACGTACGTGGGTTTGCCGATGGCTTCCGAACTGACTCGAACGGCCAAGCAGCGCTTCCAGATCCATGCTCAGATCGATCGACAGCGGCTGTAGATCGCGGGTGAGGCGCATCAGTTTGCCGTTCAACGGCGAAGCGGCAACTTGCGCGAGTGCATCGTCGGTCGTTGCCGGACGATCGCCCAGCGCCAACGAGACCAGCACATCGGCATCGGGCAACTGTGCATCGTTTTGCGCATGCTCGCGGTAGAGTCGACTCAAAGTCGGCTGGCTCGAACTCGTTTTGTCGGATTCATTCATCTTGAAACTCTCCAAATCCAAATGCAGCGAGACGTTCGCGTAGCGTGGCCATCCCACGATCCAGCAACTTGCGCGCCGCCTCTTCCGAAGTCCCGCCGAACTGGCCAATCTCGCGCAAGCTGAAACCTTGCAAGTGCAAGACGACCGCTTCGCGTCGGCGCTCCGGCAATTCCGCCAGGCAGGCCGAGATGCGGGTGAAATCCTGCCCTGCCCTTGCGTTGCGCTCCGGACCGGCGCGGTGATCGATCAAGCCTGCGTCGCCGAGTTGCGCCTCATCAGGCAAGGGCTCGGAGGGGCGCGATTTTGCCGCCCGAATAGCGTCGATCACCGTCGTCAGCACGACTCTCTGTATATAAGACGTATGAAAGGCCGCATTCCGGTCACGTTCCAGCGCTTTCCACAGCCGGATGCGCACTTCCTGCTCGATATCGGCAGGATCGATGCCGTGCTGGCTCAAGCCGTGGGACTCGATGAGACGACGAACTTTGACGCCATATTCGGCCAGCAGTTCGTGCAGGCGCTTGCGCAGTGCCGGGTCGAGACTCATCGAAACCTTCCGGACTGGGGCGCGCGCCGCGGATTGGCGCAATTGCCCGAAATCACCCCGCGATATACCGCTGCAGGTGTTCCAGCTGTTCAGCCTGATCGTCGATCACGGCCTTGACCAGATCCCCGATCGAAAGTATCCCGACAACGCGACCGTTGTCGACCACCGGCAAATGTCGCATGCGCATATCGGTCATCATTTTCATGCAGTGATTCACGCTATCCCCCGGTGCCACGGTTGTTACGGGGCTGGACATGATTTCGCGCACCGATGTATTTCCGGATGAACGTCCCAGCAAGATAACCTTGCGCGCGTAGTCGCGCTCGGAGACGATGCCGAGCAACTCATCGCCGCTCATCACCAACAAGGCTCCGACATATTTTTCTGCCATCGTGTGTATCGCATCGAGCACCGGGTTTTCCGGATCGATGGCGTACACGCTGTTTCCCTTGGCTTCCAGCAGATGTTTTACCAGTCGCATATCGCCTCCTTTGGGCTTGGTCGCAGGCCCGCACTGAATCCATTCTAGCGCGTCGTCGTCCGTGACGCATGGGCTCGCACAAAGCTGTTTCACGCGACAAACGACGCACCCCGCACAGGCCTCTCTCGAATCGGCAAACTGCATGATTGGTCCATTGCATCCGCGCATCTTGCAAACATTTTGTTGCCGACACAGAAAGATCCGATGGCGACGGCAAACTGGAAATTCCGAGTACAAACAGTCCACTGGGACCCGATCCCTCACCGACTGGAAAGCCAGGCAATTCAGGGCACGCGAATTGCTGTCATGGATTACTGGTTCGACATGAAAATGGACATTTTCCAGCTACTTCAGGAGGGCACCATGAAAACATTCACTGCTGGCACCGCGACATTGTTGCTGCTGGCGCTGCCTGCGATCGCAAATGCCGCAGATCGCAAAGATGCGCAGTTGGCGATGACTCAGGCCGATACCGCCATCACATCGGCGCAACACGCGGACGCCGCGATGTCCGCGTCGACCGAACTGAAGATCGCGCGTGACATGTTCGCCAATGCGCAAACCGCCTTCGATCATCGCCGTTGGCTGGATAGCGAGTTCAACGCGGAAAACGCCACGGCCGATGCGAATCTGGCGACAGCACGAAGTCGCCAACATCGCGCCGAAGCGGCTACGGCCGAGATCGAGACGACCGTTCGCAGCTTGCGCGAGCAACTAGGCATTGCAGGAGGCCAGCCATGATCCGTCCTATCCGAATCGTTTTTGTAACTATCGTGCTCGCGCTTATGGGTGCATGCGCCACCGTTCCGCCGGCACCGCCAGCAGCCGTTGTGCGACTCCAAAACAACCTTGATCGTTTGCATAACGATTCCCGGATTGCGCCAAACGCGCCGCAGGAGCTCACCGAGGCGGACGCTGCCGTACACTTTTTGGCCGCCAATGCCCGGCGCATGGATCCCAGCCGCTACGAACACCGCGTGTATATTGCGCAGCGTTTGATCGACACCGCAGAAGCGGCGGGTCTGGCGCGCTATGCCGAGGACCGCGGCAAGACCCTCGGCGCGCAACGCGATCAATTGATTGCGCAGGCGCGCACACGCCAATTGAGCGATGCCCATGCCGCCACGGCCGACGCGCAAGCCGCCGCGGAGGTCTCGCGCCGCAATGCTGAAATCGCACAAGCCGACGCGAGTGCTGTTCGATCCGAAAACGCCTCTTTGCGCGCCGATCTGGCCGATTTGCAGGCGCGCCAGACCCAGCACGGCTACGTGGTCACACTGGGCGACGTCTTGTTCGAGGTTGATCGCGCGGAGCTCAAGCCCGGTTCGGCGCGGGTGCTCGACAAGCTGGCACGCGCGCTCGCCGACGACCCGAATGCCACTGTTGAGATCGACGGACATACCGATTCCACGGGCAGCCGCGAACACAATATCGATCTGTCATTGCGCCGCGCGTCATCGGTAAAAGATTATCTGGCTGCGCATGGCATTCCGGCGTCACGCTTGAGCGCTCAGGGACTGGGTCCGGATTATCCCGTCGCGTCGAACGACACTGCGGCAGGCCGTCAACAAAATCGTCGCGTCGAAGTGACGGTAAACACCATGGTTGCACGTCCCTAACCGGTACCGCCAACGCACCACACCCGGCGACCAGAATGGATATCCGGTCGCCGGGTTTTGCGTTGCGGCATCGATCGACCAAGGCGGCAACTGCTGCCCCGCATCCGTCAACTTTCCGGCGCCAGTTTTCGGCGGATTCGAACGCACTCACGGCATGGACGAATGAAATTTCCACGCAAGCGTGCAAGCCATCAATGTGGCAGATAGCTGGCGCCACCGAGCTGTTCGACCTGTCGTTGGATCCAATCCGCACGGCGCTCCACATAGGCCGACGGTTGGGTGGCGTGCAGCTTCACTGGATTCGGCAACACTGCGGCGAGCACGGCAGCTTGATGCGCTGTCAGCTGTGCGGGCGACTCATGGAAAAACGTGCGCGCTGCGGCGTCTGCACCGTAGACGCCATCGCCGAACTGGGCGATGTTGAAGTACACCTCGAGGATGCGCCGCTTCGGCCAGGTAACTTCGAGCAACACGGTGAAATAGGCCTCGAATCCCTTGCGTATGAAACTGCGGCCACCCCAAAGGAAAAGATTCTTTGCGGTCTGTTGCGAAATCGTGCTCGCCCCGCGCAGACGTTCGCCATCCTGGGCTTCATCGATCGCGGTGCGGATCGCTTGAACATCGAAGCCATGGTGGAACGGAAATTTCTGGTCTTCGGAGGCGATCAGCGAAATCGGCAATGCCGATGCCACATTTGCCCATGGCACCCAGTGGTAATGAATCGAGAAATTGTCCTTGCCGGCATGCCATGCCGCGAGCTTGCTCTCGATCATGTAGGCAGACGTTGGCGGCGGCACGAAACGCAACACCAACACCACAAGCCAGGTTAACGCCAGCCACGCGACCAGCACGATGAAAATCACTCGAAATACCCGTCGCAGCCACGATTTGCGTGTCGGTTTGTTTTGCTGGGAAAGCATCGCGTGGAAGTAAGCGTTGCAAAGATCAGAGCGTCGGCGCGCGTTCAATCCACACATGCGCCGGTTGCGGCCGGGCATACAGGAATCCCTGGCCATACACACAACCCAATTGCACCAGGGCATCATGCTGGGCTTCAGTTTCGATGCCCTCGGCGATCACCTGCATGTTCAGTGCGCCGGCCAAGGCCAGGATTGCACGCACCACCGGGGCGCTACCTCCGTTCGAGTCCAGACTCAAATCCGAAATGAATGAGCGGTCAATTTTCAATGCTTGCACGGGATACTGATGCAGGTAGCTCAATGATGAATAGCCGGTGCCGAAATCATCGAGCGAAACGCTCAAGCCGCTGCGGCGCAACGCTTCGAGCATGCGTTTGGCCGCCGGAGGATTTTCAATCAGCATGCGTTCGGTGACTTCGATGCGTACGCGGTCCGGCGCAATGTTGTAGCGTTTGAGCAGATCCAGCAAGGTTTGGTCGAGCGTCTCCGAACGAAAATGCCGGCCGGAAAGATTGATGCCAATGAACCCTCCGTTTGCGAGTAACGCCGGCGCTATCTCGAATACACGGTTGAACATCTGCCAATCGATCTCTTCGGCTGCACCGGATTCTTCGGCGACGCTGAGAAAATCCGCAGGCAGCAGCAATCCGCGCTGTGGATGTTGCCAGCGCAGCAAGGCTTCGTAGCCCAGCGTGACGCGATCGGCCAGGTTGACGATCGGCTGGAAGAAAGGTGTGAATTCGTTGCGCGCGATGGCGCGGCGCAAATCGCTTTCAAGCTCCAGCAAATGCATTGCTTCCTGATGCAGGTGCTGATCGAACAGTGCAAAACGGTGCCGGCCTTGTGCTTTGGCGCGGTACATCGCCACATCGGCATCGCGCAACAATTCCTCGGCTTTCTGGTAACGCGAATCGCCGATGGCAATACCGATGCTGGTGGAAGTAAATATTTCCTTGCCGCCGAGCCGGATCGGTGCGTTGAGTGCGTCGATGATGCGTTGCGCCAGCGCGCACGCATCGTCGGCATCCTCAATGTCGTTCAACAAAATGGCAAACTCATCGCCGCCCAGACGCGAAACCAGGTCGCGTGGCTCAAGACATGCGGCAATACGACCGCCGACTTCGTTGAGCAATTCATCGCCGATCAGGTGACCCACTGAATCGTTGACGACCTTGAATCGGTCCAGATCCAGAAACAGCACGGCAAAAAGATGGCGTGGATCGCGCTTGAACGCAGTCAATGACTGGCTCATGCGTTCGAGCAGGAAATTACGGTTGGGCAGGCCGGTCAATGTATCGTGCAGCGTCTCGTGCTTGAGCTGGCGCTCCATGCGCTCGCGCACACCGATGTGTTCGCGCAATTCTCGATTGACCGACGCCAGCTCGCTGGTGCGCTCGTTCACGCGCTGCTCCAGATCGGCATACGCACGCTTGAGCGATTCGGCAGTACGTTTGCGCTCAAGGGCGTTGGCGATGTGGTATGAAACGAACGTGAGCAATTCCTGATCGCGCGGCGTGTATTGGTGTTCTTCGGAGTGACTTTGCACCGCCAGCACTCCGACCGTGCGCTCGCCGCAGATCAACGGTACGCCAAGCCAACTGCGCGACCGCGCTCCCGATGGCTGCGCCGCTCCGCTGGCGAACAGCCGTTCCAGCCCTGCCTGATCGGCCAGCAGCGCCTGTCCGCTCTGCAGAACGTACTCGGTCAAGCCAGCGCTCAGCGGGCGCGGTTCGCGCTGGATGTCGTGCTCGTCGACAGAGTAGGGAAACAGCAGAAATCCCTTGTCTTCCGACAGCAGCGCGATATAGAAATTGCGAGCATAGAGAAGTCCACCGACGGTGCGATGCACCGCCGCGTAGAAGGCTTCCAGGCTTTCAGTGCTGTTGGCCAATTCGGCAATTCGAAATAGTGCCGCCTGCAAACGTTCGCCGCGCTGGCGTTCGAGTACCTGTTGTTGCAACAGGCGGTTGGCATCGCGCAGCGCATCGGTGCGCTCGGCGACGCGACGCTCCAGTTCTTCATGCACCTGACGGCGTTCAAGCGCGGTCTGGATGTGTTGGGCAACATAGGTCAACAGCGCCTGATCGCGCTCGCTGTAACGCGCGGTTTCGGTATAACTTTGCACAACGATTGCGCCAACCGCCTTGCCGCTGCGCAACAACGGTACGCCGAGCCAGTCCACGCAGTCGGGCCCGAAATCCGCGATCGTGCCAACGGTTGATTCGATCTGTTCCAGCGTGCCGCGAATCGGACTTGCGCGTTTGAGCAGGTGCCAGGTGATGCTGTTGCGTCGCTCCTCCATCGAGAATTCCTGCTCCGGAGTTGGCAACGCGGGATCAGCGACGTCGACGCAATACGGGAATCCCACCGTATCGCGCACATTGTCGTAGAGTGCGATGTAAAAGTTCTCCGCATACATGAGGCTGCCAATGATCTCGTGCAGTCGACGGTAGACCTCGGACATTTCCCGATCTGCGCCCGCTTGGTCCGCAATGGCGAACAAGGCACGCTGCAGCGCCTCGGCTTGTTCCAGATCGGATACCGAATCGCGCAACTGCTCCAACGCATGCGTTTGCTGAAGGCGCGTTTGCAGGAAAACGCGCATCTGCTCGAAACGGGTGCGATTTGCCGAATCGTCCCAGTCGGCCGCTGGCAACTGGCAAACGAGTGCGGCGCGCAATGTCACATTGACATGCAGCGGAGCGGCAATCCAGACGGCGCTTGCATTCGAATGACCTGGCGTTTGCGCCTCGATGACTGTCGCATCAGCGACAATGGCGCGGCGCGCGAGAATCTCCTGCATTTGCAAACCGACCACGTCCGAAGTCGATGCATCGATCGGCCGAAATATTTCAGCGTTGTCCGCCCCAGTCCAGCGCTTCACGAACTGTGGAGTAAGCGCAAAAAGCGATTCCACGCTTTGTGCGTTCAGCATCTGCATCATTGCTTCAGCCAGATTCTGCACCACAGAATCGGTGACAACCGCGCCCGTGCTTGCTGCCTTGATTGCTGGCATCGAAGTGGGGCGCGAATGTACGGACATGAGCAACGTCGATTCCGGGGTGGGTAGTGTAACGATTTTTTTTGCGCGAACCCCGGCCGATACGGCCAATTCACCGTAAAATCGTCGCGTATGATCGATTCCATGCACGCTCGAACCAATTTGAACTCAGCGTGCCGACTCATTCCTGCTGTAAAATGTGCGAGAAGTTGAAATATCGCCGTATAGTCAAGCAGTTATCGATAGCTCAAGAACCGCCGCTGGTGTCTCTGCGGCTAGCACAAAATCTAGCGAAGGTTCTTAAGTTTCCGTAATTTGCGCTATACTCTGCATGTGTATCTCAAAGTTGGCGCCAGGTGGAACTTGGCGTCTGCCCTGCAATCACACTGTGTGTCGATTCAAGTGAAGTCCCGATGCGTTTTGTAGCCGCCATATTGTTGCTAGCCATGTTGCCCGGCGTAGGCCAGGCACAGACGGCCGTGCGCGCGGCACAACCGGTCATCGATAGCGCCGCGCCGAATTTGACAGGGCAGGCATTCCCTGGATCAAGCATGC
Source organism: Rudaea sp. (assembly GCA_039935035.1). GTDB lineage: Bacteria > Pseudomonadota > Gammaproteobacteria > Xanthomonadales > Rhodanobacteraceae > Rudaea. The sequence goes on from JBDTLA010000187.1 coordinate 10,597, forward strand.
CGCTGTGGGGTACGCCTGACGGCCGCATTCTGGCAATGGTTGCATTCGGTGCGCCCAGCCATGGCGCGCCAGCATTGCCGCAGTCTCCTCAGTTCGGCTCCGCTGCAGACTGGCAGTTGATCGACATCACCAATTTCGTCACCGGTGGATTGTCGCTGCGTTTCGGCAACAACATCACCACCTACGCGAACTTGAGTCGTGGCATCGTGCTCGAGCCGCTCAACCCGGCTGCACTCAGCGTCGGCTGCAACGCATGGCAGCAATGGTCGGCCGGTGCGCCCTGCGCAAACTCCCAGCGCCAGGCGCTCGCCGAAAACGGCGCACTGCGCGTCGGTACCCAGTTGAGCAGCGGCGACTTCGACCTGGATTTGAATTACGGCCTGTCGTGGCTGCGTTACACCAACCAGCCAGACCTTGATACCCGTTTGCCGGCGACACCGAACTTGTTCGCGGGTATCGGCAACGAATCACTGCCAACACTCATCGTACCCGGCATGCAGTTTGCCGGAATGCGCAACGCCGGTTTGGGCGCACTCGGGCATTGGCGCCTTGACGACGACCAGAGCTTTGATCTCGGTGCCACCTTGAGCCGCATTCGTTTCGAATTGCCCGGCTCCGCGTTGTCGCCGATCCTCGATCAGGCCGCACTGAGTTTCGGTGTTCACCACGGTGATTTTAGTGGCGTCATTGTTGGCCGCGTACTGGGTTCCGGCGACCTGCTTTCCAACGGACAACATTGGAGCAGCGTGGATCTGGGCGTTTCATGGCGTGCGCCGTGGCGCGGCATCTTCAGCATTGGCGCGCAGAATTTATGGTCGTCCGGAAGCCCGCCGTTGCTGGCCAATCCTGCAACGCCCGTTGCCGATCCAAACCAGGCGCGCGTGCCGTACGTCCAGTATCACCAGGACTTGTAATTGGCACGATATCGCCTGCGTGGGCAGACGCATGCAAGACCCCACCTGCCTGACCGCTGCCACTTCCACATGCCGATGCAACCGGAAGTTTGGCGCAGGAAAACGTAAAAACCCGCGTTTGCATTTTGCCGCCGAAGGCCCGGTTTTGGGCGTGAATCGATCATCATCGATGCCAGGCTGAAATTCGTCGCGCAGAAGCACCGGGGAAGCTCGAATGACCCGTTGATTTTTCGCGCATTCGATCAGCGCCGGAACCGCTATGTTTTTCCCTTTCTTTTCAAGCATCTGCAATGCAGTTTGCGCGGGGATTCCCATGTTAAGCAAATGTTGCTAAGATCGTCCGCTGCCAAGGCTTTTTATGGGGCGCTTGGCTGTTTCCGGAAACATTTTTGTCCCGAATCTGTTGTAAATAACCCTGACGTTGGAGAGTGAAATGAGACTCGACGTAAATCAATTATCGTCGGCGGTTCGTCTGGCTTTGTCGCTAGGCGTCGTCGCCGCTGCGGTTACGGTTACTGCGAATGCGCAGGATACCGGTACCGCTACCAATACCGATAAAAAGAGCCAAGCGCTCGAAACCATTGTGGTCACCGGCTCGAACATCCGCCGTGTTGACATCGAAACGGCTAACCCGGTCGTCACCATCGACCGCCAGCAAATCCAGAATACCGGCAAGCTGACCTTGGGTGACCTCGTGCAGAACCTGCCCGTGGCAACCGGCCCGTCCAATAACCCGCAGGTCAATAACGGCGGCGGCAGCGGCTCGACCATCGTCGGCCTGCGTGGCCTCGGCTTCCAGCGCACCTTGGTGCTGGTCGACGGTCAACGCATCCTTAACAAGGATCTGAACTCGATTCCGGCTTCCGCTGTGGAACGCATCGAAATTCTGACCGATGGCGCATCGGCCGTGTACGGTTCCGACGCGATCGGTGGCGTCATCAACGTTATCCTGCGTACGAATTATCAAGGTGCCGAGTTCACGGCCAACTACGGTATTTCCGACCGCGATGACGGCGAGCGTAAAGGCTATTCGTTCATTTTCGGCCAGACGTCCGACAAGGGCAGCTTGATGGCCGGTGTCGATTACAACAAGACTGAATCGGTGCTTGCCGGCAAACGTGATTTCGCGCGCAACTCGGTCTCGATCACGGGCAGTCCGGCAACGCCGCCCTACACCTACATCGGCGGTTCGAGCTTCCCGCCATACCTGAACATCCAGTTGCCGCCGGGTCCGATCAAGGATCATTACGGCTGTAGTCGCGTCGCCCTGAACCAGGGTGCGAGCGGTTCGAATGCCTTGACCGATTATCACTGCTTCGGCAATTCAGACAAGTACAACTACCAGCCGGTCAACCTGGTGCAGACCCCGCAGGAGCGTACCAACCTGTTCGTCAGCGGTACGTATCACCTGACCGACTCAGTCGACGCCTACGCGACCGGATACCACAACAAGACCAGTTCCGGCTTCCAGTTGGCCCCGTCGCTGTTGGGTCCGATTTACGGTGCCAATATTTCCAAGGACAACCTGTACAACCCGTTCGGCGTGGATTTCTCGCCCAGCGGCTTCGATTACCGTGCCCGTCTGGTACCGGCCGGCAATCGCGCCCAACGCAGCAACAACACCACCGACCAGTTCAATGTCGGTTTCAAAGGCAACTTCTCGATTCTGGATCAGGATTGGAGCTGGAATGCCGGTTACAACTACGCGCACCAGTCGACGGTCGACACAACGCTGGGTCTGCCCAACCTGGGCCCGCTCAACGTGGCCATGGGCCCTTCGATGCTCGTCAATGGCGTTCCGACTTGCGTCGGCACCGCGGGCGATCCGACCACGGCGATCGCGGGTTGTACCCCGTTCAATCCGTTCAACCTGTTCTCCGACGTGTCCAAGCAGGTACTGGCGTCGGTTGCATCTCCCGCGCTCACTAACATCTACAGCATCGAGAGAACGGACCATGTGGATTTCAGCGGCGGCGTATTCAATCTGCCGGCCGGTACGGCGCAGTTGGCCGTCGGTGCGTCATATCGCAAGGAATACACGCATTCCGTCGTCGATCCGGTGCTGTTGATCAATCCGGATACCGGCAATTGCACTCTGGGCAGCCAGTGCAGCTCCAGTTTGCAGGGCGGCTACAACGTGAAAGAGTATTACGGCGAATTGTTCGTGCCGATCTTGAAGGATATGCCGTTCGCCAATGCGTTGAACCTCACCTTGGGCGACCGTTATTCCAAGTACAGCACATTCGGCAGCACCAGCAACTGGAAGGCCTCGATCGAATACCGTCCGTTGGAAGACCTGCTGTTGCGTGGCACAGTGTCCAAGGTGTTCCGTGCGCCGGGCGTCAGCGACGTGTTCGGCAACCCGGTCAGTTCCGCACCGAAGCTCAATTCCGATCCCTGCGATCACATCACCGTGGCCAATCCGGCCTGCGTAGGCGTGCCGCTGGATGGCAGCTTTGTAAACACCGATGTGGCCCTGAACCAGCAGATCAAAGCGGTGTCGGCCGGGTCGGCCTACTCCCACTTCCCGCTGGGTCCGGAAAACGGCAAGTCGTTCGACTTCGGTTTCGTCTATTCGCCGCATTGGGTTGAAGGTTTGTCGATCAGCGCCGACATGTACCGCGTCTATCTGCTCAATACGATCACCTCGATCGGCGTGCAGAACGTGGTCGATTTGTGCTTCAACGGTCAGACCCAATATTGTCCGTTGATCAGCCGTAAGTCGGCGACCAGCAACGATCCGGGCCAGCTGCTGCAGATCATCCAACCGACCGGTAACCTGGGCCGCACCGATACCAAGGGTGTGGACATGTCGATCAAGTATCGTCTGCCGCAGTTCTCGTTCGGTCAGTTCAACGTTGGACTGGATGCAACCTACCTCTCCCAGTACAACCTGCAGACCGCACCGGGTACGGATGCCAATACGGTCCTGCACGGTGCCGGCCAGTTCGGCAGCTTCGGTTCGCCGCTGGCGTCGGCTTGCCCGAGCGGCGGTGGTGGACTGTGCCTGTTCCCACGCTGGAAGGCACAGACCTTCCTGAACTGGAATCTGGGTGCGTTTGATGCTTCGTGGCGGATGCGCTATATCGGCCGCTTCCAGACCGGTTCGGCCAATCTGTCGCAAGGCAGCTCGGCCGTACCCGGCTACCCTGGTTATGTGATCAAGTATGGCGCAACGACGTATAACGACATTCAGGGCGGCTACAACCTCGAAGCACTCAACACCCGCTTCGATATCGGTGTAGATAACGTCGGCGACAAACAGCCGCCGTTCCTGTATGCCAACAACACGCTGAACGCCAACACCGATCCGGCCGACTTCGACCTGCAAGGCCGCTACTACTGGGCTCGCGTGACGGTCAAGTTCTGATCGATTTTTTCTAGCGTAAAGCGTAAC
>JBDTLA010000188.1:0-3759 GCA_039935035.1 Rudaea sp.
ACTTCAGGATGATCGATTGTCGTTGCGATGACCACGGCGCGGTCGCCAGTTTGCTTGAGGTCGACGCTGTACAGGCTGTTGCGATTTGTGGCTTCTCGTTGCCTTCAATATCGTTGGACGTTTTTTCCGATGATATGTAGCGCCTGCCGAATACGCTCTGGCTCACTTCCCTGTCCGATCAGATGCTCGCCTGTGTCTTGCAGCTGATCACGAATCGCGATTGCCAGTTGCCTCACGCGACTCAAAACGAAGTTTGGTGCGTATCCGGCTTCTCGAGCCAGCACGCGCCAATCGTCGGCGCAAACTTCATCAATGCGTCGTGCCACGCCGATACGCAACGCTGGCGTGCGGTCGACGAGACTTTCGGGCAAGACAATTGTCGGCACGAGATCGTAGAACGGTGCCAGTGTGATGTGCCCTTCTTCGTCGCTGAGCAAAGCGAGATTTTTTGCGTGTGCATCGGCATTGCCAATCAGGGCGTTGAACACGACCCAGTCCAACAGACCTTGCACCGCGGCAGGCCCCAACCTGAGCCGGCGAATCAGCTTGGAGCATGCCGCCACACTCGGGCCGCCCAGACTTTCGTATTTGAGTTCGCCGGGAAATCCAAGCGCCTGGCAGAAATCTTCCTGATGCAGGCGGCGCGTGGGAGCGCCCGGAATGATTCGGCGATCGTAACGCTCGATGAGCAACGCGTGTCGGTTCGCCACGTTGATCGGCCGCGCCTGTACGGCGTTCAATCCGACGGCGCGTGCGAGGGCTAAACCTAATGCTTCCAGATCACGCAGTCCTCGGAACCGGCGACTATCGGGTTTGAGGATATGTGTGCTGGATTCTTCAGGCTGCGGCAGGCGCAGACGGCCATCTGGTTCAACGATTACAGCGACCTTGTCTTGCGCGCCGGCGAGGGACAGTCGTAGCGGTGTGCCGAGCAAGGCCCAGGCACCCTCGCCGCTGTCGTCGCCTTGAAGACGTAGCAAGGTTTCCAGATCCGTTTCCTGATTGCGCACCGGTTCCGGCGATGATTCCTCGCTGTGGATGCTGACCGCACCGGCGCATTCCCCGCCGATCTGCGCAAGCAACGCAAAATCATCGCGAGAAGGGATTCTCAGTCGGGTCACAATGGCGTCTCGGATCGTGCCCTCTGGCAAAAGGTTGCAAAACCAGTTGCGCACCAGCGCACCGGTATAGGGTTCATCGCGCAGCGGCAGCCCAACCGAAAGCGGCAGTGCTGCGTTGGATACGAGGTACTCCGGGTGATAGGAGAAGGTCCAATCCTCTGGACTGTGAGCCGGTTCTGATACCGCCAGCACTCCAACAGCTTGATCGAACAGCGCAACGGTTAGTTGATCGGTCATGGCCGAGCGTTACCGGTTACGTACAAGTGCAGGCCAAGCACCGCCAGCACAGCCAATGTTTTGTCCAGAGAGACATTGGGTTTGCCTCGTTCCAGTTCACTGAGAAAACGCGTTCCAGTGCCCGCCAAACCTGCGAGTTGGGATTGGGTCAAACCGTTTGCTTTGCGAGTTTGGCGAATAATCGCGCCAAGGGCCAACGAATCGCCAATGGCTTTTGGTTGCCCCGCTCGGGAATATTCTTCAGCCATATGGGATTTGTAACTGTACTTTTACCGGTCGGGTACATTTACATTGAATTCGGTGCATGTCAACTATATCTTCCCGATCGGGAATTTTTACTCACTACACTACATCGAAGCGGGTTGCGCTCGAACGGTGGCCGTCGGAAAACATTCCAGTGCCCACGAAGCGGTCACGAGCGATTGGCGGAAGGCTCAACCCACTCGGCAAAAGGGCTCGGGGCGAATGCGCCTGACTTAACGCCGTCATTCATGCGAAAGCTGGAATCCTGCGAGTTCCAGAACTGACTTCAATCGTGAAGTACCGATTGTGATTCAGATGCGGGGGAAATCTCGACTCTTTTTTTGCTTTCTCAAAACCGGATTCAGAAGGTTCAGTCGTCTTGACCGCCGAGACGCTTGCGCTCCATGCGCTTGAGCAATTCGCGCATGATGATGAGGTACAGCTCGTCGCCGAGCGTGCCATCTTCGACACCGGAATCGATGGACGGGTTGTCGTTGACTTCGATGACGACGGCGCGGTCGGCGGTCTGCTTGAGGTCGACGCCGTACAGGCTGTTGCCGATCGGCCGGGTTGCGCGCAATGCGAGTTTCACGATCGACGCAGGCACTTCGGCCATCGGTACGGTTTTGTAGCCGCCGGTCTTGTCGCGACCACTGGCGCCGTGGTTGTAGATCTGCCAATGACCGCGCGACATGAAGTATTTGCACGCATACAAGACTTCGTTATTGAGCACACCGATGCGCCAGTCGTATTCGGTGTAGAGAAATTCCTGAGCGATGAGCAGGGCCGAATGCTGGAACAGTTCGGCGGCAGCTTTTTCGAGTGCCTCGACGGTTTCGACCTTGACCACGCCGCGCGAAAACGCGCCATCGGGAATCTTCAGCACCACCGGCAGGCCAAGCCGCTCGGGCAGCGTGCGCAGTTGTTGCGGGTCCTTGTGATACAGGATTTCACTGCGCGGGGTCGGAATCTTGCGCGAGCGCATCAGGTCGTGCAGGTAGATCTTGTTGGTGCAGCGAAGAATCGAGGTGGGGTCGTCGATGACCACCATGCCTTCGCGTTCGGCCTTGTGCGCGAATCGATAAGTGTGATTGTCGATCGCCGTGGTCTCGCGAATGAACAGGCCGTCGTATTCGGCCAGGCGCGCATAGTCGTCCTTGGTGATCGGGTCGACTTCGATGCCGAGTTCACGGCCGGCACCGATGAAGTTTTTCAACGCGCGCTTGTCCGATGGCGGCATCTCAGTGTCGCTGCCGCAGAGCATGGCCAGGTCGTAACGGAACGCGCGACGCGCGCGCGGCTTACGCCACAGTCGTTGCGAGAAGCGATCCAGCGATTGCGCGAACGTATCTTCCTGCGCATCGTCAAGGCTCTGGAATCCGAATGGTTTGATCGCACCGATCTGCCACACGCGGTCGCGTTCGAACTCGATGCGCAGCAGCGGGCATGGGAACATTTCAAACACCTGGCGAGCGAGGTCCTGCAAGCTCGGATACGAGGTTTCGCCGAAATACACGAGGATGCCGAAGTCGGTGGTATCGCGTCCGCCGGCCGGAAGAAACTTGGTCAGCTTGTGGTTGAGGTCTTCGACGTCGAGGCTGTACAGCGCGCGCTTGCGCAAGTCGTTGATGGTGCGCACGGATGGAATGACCTTGTGCCCACGCGCTTCGCCAAGCAGCGAAACGTAGTAGCCGGTGCCGAGATAACGGTAGTTGCGGCACAGGTTGATGACGTGGGTGCGCTCGTCGGCGTCGATCGGCTCGCGCAGATAGTCCATCGCGGTAACGACGTTGTCCGACGGGTAGTACGAGCCCCAATCCGAGGTTTTCTCAACGACGATGACGAGCCGGCTCATGCGATCTGGAATCCGATTTGATATGGGCAACGCACGTCGATGTGCGCCACTTTTGGCGCGCAGTTTGGCACACTCGCAAGTACGTGCAAGGGAATTGTGTGTGCAAGCGCGCGTTTTGTTCCCGTGCACTGCGGTGACGATCGGTGCCGCCCCTCGCCCAACCCTCGCCCCCGAGCAAGCTCAGGGGGAGAAGGCTGAATCTGGCATTGCCCGTAAACATTGCGAAGATTAAACTCGCGCGGCCATGTCTGCCGCCAGTGCACAACGAACGTCCTTTCATATCCGTCGCGCCGATGCGGTGGA
>JBDTLA010000189.1:0-1834 GCA_039935035.1 Rudaea sp.
CCTTTCAGGGTGAGGGACTTGCCGGCGATCGTCAGATGCTGAGCGCTGTACATCAGCCCGCCATCGATGGTGATGGTGTCACCCGCCGTCGCGTCGGCGACGTCGATCGCGTCCTGGATCCGGGTGAATTCACACGACGAGCCAACACCCAGATACGGCCCGACATGAAATGTCTTCGGCAAGCGGAACGCATTGGCGGATTGCGCGGCGAACGGGGCCATGCCGACCAGGCACATCAGCGCAATCAGGGCCGACCGGGAAGGTGCGGTGCGAGACAGGCAGCTCGTGTCGATGACGCGTGGCATACGTGCAGATGACATGGGACACTCCTCAAACACCAGCCCGTAAGTGGGCACGTTCGAGGAACGCCGTTTCGGCAGGAATCACGTCATCGTTGCAAACTTTCCTTCGCCAAAAGTCGGATGCCTGAGGCAAGACTTCAGTTGATTAGCGTCGACGCTCAGCCGAACGGGACCCTTCTCCCCCCGGGAGAAGGTGGCGCGCAGCGCCGGATGAGGGTACGGGCGGAGCGTAAAGGTGCTCTCACGACGCGCTCCGCCCGACCCCTCACCCCAACCCGCTCCCGACGGGAGAGGAGCTTTTTACAGCGGAACTTCGGCACTAATCAGGAGACTTCATTGAACCGCGCTTCACCGGATCAAGTTTCATTGAACAAGACTGCCGCAAGGTTTTGAATCGGCGGTTGCTTTGAGTGCAGCGGCGAGCAATGGATGCGTTTCCAGATGGTTCTTGCGCACGGTCAGGACTGTGGCCTGCGCACTTGCGCGGGCCGTATCGCAGGATCCCGCGGCCGCTTCGGCATCGGCCAGCCACAAACGCGCTTCGAGCAGACGCGGCTGCGTGGAATCGACTTCGTTTTCCGCATGAGCGATCGCCGTGCGTAGGCGTTCGCTCGCGGCAGCGACTCTGGCATGCGCCAGATCAACCCGCGCCAACGCGATCTGCGCCGGCAGCAACATCGGGTTCCATTGATAGGCGACCGCGGCGAGTTCAGTGGCGGCGTGTTCAAACGCATTGGCCGGGCAGTTCGGCGCAGGCGCGCGATCACAGGCGAGTGCAAGTAGGGCGAGTCCGATACGACGCAAATGCGGCGGATAACTCTTGCCGAATTGTTCGATGCCGGTCGCCAGTGCTTGCACTGCCTCATCATTGCGGCCTTCGATCAAATCGACTTCGCCGAGCGTGATCGCGGTGCGGCCACGCCAGGCGACGTTGTCGGCCGTGGCAAGCAGCGCCGTGGACTGATTGAGCGTGGCGCGCGCGCCGACAAGTTCGCCGCGTTCGATCGCAAGCATGCCGGTCAGGCGCAACCCAAGCCCGTAGCGCGCGCTGGTCGCGCCGAAAACCGCCGTGTCCAATTGGGTGGCGCGCGCACACACCTTGTCGGCAGCGGCTGGCGCCATCGTCAGTCCGGCAAAACACAGTTGCTCGGCGTACGAAGCCTGCAACTCGCGTGGTTTGCCGCCGACGTGGTCGGCGATTTTCAACGCCTCGCGCAAATGATCGCGGCCCGCGTGCAACTGGCCGGCGAACAACTCGGCGGCGCCTTCACCGCCGAGGCCTTCCATCAGATCGAACGAGCCTGGGGCCAGATGCAACAGATCGATCTCATGCACATGTCGGTAGGCATTCGCTGCGTCGTCGAACTGCCCTGTCGCTTCCAGTGCGTAACCCAGATCGTAGTAACCCGTTCCGGCTTTCTGGCTATCGGGTCCGTATTCGGCGATGCGCTGAGCGAGCGCTGCCTGCGCGTAGGTCAATGCGCGTGCCGGATCGCCCTGCTCGTTGGCCAGTTTCATCAATCCGCGATACA
>JBDTLA010000190.1:0-15445 GCA_039935035.1 Rudaea sp.
CGCGCGCCGCTGGTTTGAGCAATAACGGTTCCTTGCCTTGCACCAGTTGCGCCAGTGCGGCGGCGATTTCCACCGCCGGTACATTGCATTCGATTTCGTATTGTTCGATCAACTGGCGGAATGGACCGAGGTCGCCGGCAGCGAGTGTGTCGGCAATGCGCTGTTTGAATTTCGTGATGCGCCGATCGTTGACTGCTTCCACGCTTGGCAACTGCATTTCGCTGATCGGTTGGCGCGTGGCGCGCTCAATCGCCTGCAACATGCGTTTTTCGCGCGGTGCGACAAACAGGATCGCTTCGCCGCTGCGACCGGCGCGACCGGTGCGGCCGATGCGATGCACGTAGGCTTCGGTGTCGGTGGGAATGTCGAAATTCACAACGTGGCTGATGCGATCCACGTCAAGCCCACGCGCGGCGACGTCGGTAGCGACGAGGATGTCGAGCTGGCCATCCTTGAGTTGCGCAATCGTGCGTTCACGCTGCTGCTGAATGATGTCGCCGTTGATGGCCGCCGCAGAAAACCCGCGCGCCTTGAGCTTCTCGGCGATTTCCTCGGTGGCCTGCTTGGTGCGCATGAAAACGAGCATCGCTTCGAACGGTTCGGCTTCGAGAATGCGGGTCAATGCATCGAGCTTGTGCATGCCGCTCACGTACCAGTAACGTTGCCGAATGTTGGCTGCCGTTGTGGTTTTGGTCTTGATCGCGATTTCAACCGGTTCGCGCAGATAGGTTTGCGCAATACGCCGGATCGCGGTCGGCATGGTTGCCGAAAACAAGGCGATCTGGCGCGTCGGCGGCGTCTTCTTCAGCACCGCTTCAACATCGTCGATGAAGCCCATGCGAAGCATTTCGTCGGCTTCGTCAAGCACCAGTGTGGTCAGTTGCGACAGGTCCAGCGAACCGCGTTGCAGATGATCGATCACCCGCCCGGGCGTGCCGACCACGACATGCACGCCACGTTTCAGGCCGCCCAGTTGCGGCCCGTAACTCTGGCCGCCGTAGATCGGCAGAACATGAAAGCCAGGGAGTTTGGACGCATAGCGCTGGAAGGCTTCGGCAACCTGGATCGCCAGTTCGCGGGTCGGCGCGAGCACCAATGCCTGCGGCAAAGTCTTGGATAAATCCAGCCGCGTCAGAATCGGCAACGCAAACGCAGCGGTTTTACCGGTGCCGGTTTGCGCCTGACCGAGCACGTCGCGGCCGGCCAGCAGCGGCGGAACGGTAGCGGCCTGGATCGGCGAAGGCGTTTCGTAACCGACCTCGGCAAGCGTTGCCAGCAAGGCATCGCTCAGGCCAAGTGCGGAGAAAGGAATGGGATTTTCAGGGGCGTTGGACATGGCGAAGGCCGGCCAAGAAAGACCTCCTAGTTTAACGTGTTGTGGAGTGGTCCAACCGATTCGCTTCAACTTTGTCCTGGCGGCCACTGGCGCCGCCGGCAAAACGTCCTATACTGAAAACACATCTGTGCAGGGTTGCCTGCCACAGGACTATTCCACATCGAGGATTCCTCCCACTTGGCTACCGCAGCGAAAACCAGCGCAAAGCGCAAGACTCCATCCAAGTCAACTTCGGCCAAACGAACTTCGCCCAAATCGGAATCGGCAAAGCCCAGTTCCGCAAAGGCACCGAAGCAATCCAGATCGGCGCAGCCGGCGAAGAAGAAAGTGCCGGTCGCCCGAGCCAAAAAGGTTGCGTCGGCCAAGGCCGCACCAGCCAATCACACTTCGAAAAAGCCCGCCTTGGGCAAGCTCGATATCGTGGATCATTTGCGCGAGCGGGTTCTTACCGCGCTGGACGATCTCAAGGCGCGCGATGTACTTGAAATCGATGTGCGCGGCAAAACCTCCATTGCTGACTTTCTTGTCATTGCCAGCGGTACTTCAACGCGCCACGTCAAATCCCTTGCTGACGAAGTAGTGCAGTTCGCCAAGAAGGCGGGCATGATGCCGCTGGGTGTGGAAGGCCAGCGCGAAGCCGAATGGGTGCTGGTCGATCTGGGCGACATCATCGTGCATGTGATGCTTCCGCGCATCCGCGAATTCTATGGACTGGAGCGGCTGTGGACTGTTGGCGACGAGATGCCGGCGGCGGCAAACGCGGAGTGAGATGCGGCGTCGCAACGCCGCCCCCATTCGCCCTTTGGACACCTTCCCCCGCCACCGGGGGAAGGGAAGATAGACCATGCGTGCGACGTTGATCGCCGTCGGCGAACGCATGCCGACGTGGGTGCAGCAAGGCTACGCCGAGTACGCCAAGCGGTTGTCGCACGAGTTGCCTTTGCAACTTGTGGAGATTTCCACAAAATCACGCGGCAACCGCGAACCGATGCGTGCGATGGCCGACGAAGGTACGTCAATCCTTTCCGCAATCCCGAAAGGTGCGCACGTTGTCGCCCTTGATGGTCGTGGCGACGCCTGGAGTAGCGAAGACGTCGCCGCGCAACTCGCGCGCTGGCGCATGCAGGGTAAGGATCTCGCATTCCTTATCGGCGGTCCTGATGGATTTGCGCCGCAGGTTTTGCAACGCGCCGAGCAACGCTGGTCGCTGGGACCGGCGACGCTGCCGCATCCTCTGGTGCGCATAGTGGTCGCCGAGCAGTTGTATCGAGCGGTCAGCCAGCTCGGCAATCACCCGTATCATCGCGGGTAGCGTGCGCTTCGCGCACTTCGTCATCGTTCAATCGTGCGCAAAGCGCACGCTACGCGGTTCGCGCCGGGCGGTTGGCAATGTAGCGTGCGCTTCGCGCACGTCGTCACGATTCATACGTGCACGCATTGCATGCTACTCATTCCAATGCCGTGACATGGCTTGTTCAGCCGGGCGGTATCTCGATGGTCTGATGCGCGCCCTCGCTCCAGGTACCGTTGCGCTTTTGCATCATCACGATGCCGCGCACAATCCAGCCGCTACCGTCGTGGCCGTCGACGATAATCGCCGCAGCGTCGTCGAGCGCGTAGCCGCCCAACACGTTCACATCGGCAAGGTCTTGCAGAAATTGCCCGCGCAGGGGGAATTGGCGCAATTGGGGCGGGCGCGGCTTGCCATCGGAATCTTTCTCGCGATACAGGATTTTCGTGCGCATGCCGCCTAGCTTCATCTCAATACTCCCAGCGGTGGGCGTTGTGCCCCTGTGCCTGGTCAAGTACGGCGGTTTGCAGAAAAAGCGGGCGGGAAATTCAGCGGGCTGCCGGCTGGGGGCACGTGTTATCGTTGCATCTGATCCAGCAAGACGAATCAATGCTTTACCTTGCCTCGAAATCCCTACGCCGCCGCCAGTTGTTGGAACAGATCGGCGTGCGCTTTGAAGTCGTCGACGTTGATATTGCAGAGGTTCGAGCAACTGCGGAATCGCCGCGCCAATACGTCGCGCGTGTCGCGCGCGACAAAGCCATGGCAGGTCGATCGCAATTGCGCTCGCAGGGTATCGAACGCGCGGTTGTGCTTGGTGCCGATACGGAAGTCGTCCTGGATGATGATGTATTTGGTAAACCAGCCGACTCCCTACAGGCGCTGGCGATGTTGCGGCGTCTGGCCGGCTGCACGCATCAGGTGCTTTCGGCGGTCTGCTGTGTGAGCGATGCCGGCGATGAGCAGGCCCTGAGTATTTCGCAAGTACGTTTCGCCGCCGTATCCGATGCCGATCTTGCCGACTACATCGCGATGGGCGAGTGGCAGGGCAAGGCCGGAGCCTATGCGATCCAGGGTCGTGCCGCGGAATTTATATCCCACCTGGATGGCAGTTATTCCGGCGTGATGGGGCTGCCGTTGTTCGAAACGGCGCAGTTGTTGCGTCATTTCGATGCCAACAATGGCTGAACGCTGGTCGTGCGGCGCTGTGGTATGATTTTTCGTCATACCGAGGAAGTGTCATGAGCAGTGTCAAGGTGGCGATCACGATCGATCAAGACAGCCTGCAGCGCGTGGACCGCCTCGTTGCGCAGCATGTATTCCCAAGTCGCAGTCGTGCGATTGCCGACGCTGTCGCGGAGAAGCTCGCACGCATGGATCGTGGCCGACTCGCGGCCGAATGCGCGAAACTCGATCCCAAAACCGAGCAATCCCTGGCCGATGAAGGGCTGGGTCAGGAACTGGCGGCATGGCCGCAATATTGAGGGGCGAGATACGTTGGGCCAAACTGAATCCGGTGCGCGGCCAGGAGCAATCCGGGCGACGCCCGGTGCTGATCCTCAGTCACGACGTTTTCAACGAGCGATCTGGCACAGTGATTGCTGTTGCCCTGACCAGCCAAGCCCCGCGGGCGGGATTCCCGCTCACCTACGAGCTGGAATTGGCGAAGCTGCCGAAACCGTCGTGGGTGAAGATCAGCCAGATTCGTACGCTATCAGTCGAACGCATCGGTGCCAGACTCGGGCGGGCAACACCGGAAGATCTGGTCCAGATCGTCGCAGGTTTTAACGAAATTGTTGGCGTGTAATTTTGCGCGATATCGCCACTGCCTCCAGATAGAAGAGCAACGTGACCGAAGAAATCCTGATCAACGTAACCCCGCGCGAAACCCGCGTCGCCGTTGTCGAAAACGGCATGCTGCAGGAAGTGCACGTCGAGCGCGCCTCGCGGCGCGGCTATGTCGGCAATATCTACAAAGGCCGGGTGAGCCGGGTCATGCCGGGCATGCAGGCGGCGTTTGTCGAAATCGGCTTGCAGCGCGCAGCGTTCCTGCATGCGTCCGACATCCGTCGGGCGTCGGAACCGGTATCCGACACTGATGTCGTGAGCGGGGTGGCCACACTCGCCGGAGAATCGACGCCGAACGCGACACCACCAGCGCCGCCTATCCGTGAATTGCTGCATGAGGGACAAGAGATCGTCGTCCAGGTCGTGAAGGATCCGATCGGCAGCAAGGGCGCGCGGTTGACCACCCATCTGTCGGTGCCATCGCGCTACCTGGTGCTATTGCCGTATGCGGCTGTCGTGGGCATATCGGTGCGCATCGAGGACGACATCGAGCGTGCGCGGTTGAAGAGTTTGTTGCAGGAATTGTCCGCCGATTCGGAGTTGGGTTACATCGTGCGCACCAACGCCGAAGGCCAGCAACGCGAGGCCTTGGGCGAGGATGTCGCTTATCTGGCGAAGCTGTGGAGGTCGTTGCGCGAGGCCATTGCCAGCAGCAAGATCGGCGATTGCGTGTACGAGGATTTGTCGCTGCCGTTGCGTGCCTTGCGCGACTTGATGCGCGCTGATGTGGAACGGGTGCGCGTGGATTCGCGCGAATGCCTGGAGCGCATGTTGGGGTTCGCCCAGCGGTTCATGCCCGATCTGGCCGAGCGCATCGAGCACTATCCGGGCGAACGTCCGATCTTCGACCTGAATGGCGTCGAAGACGAGATTCAGCGTGCGCTCAAGAAAGAAGTGCCATTGAAGTCGGGTGGATACCTCGTTATCGACCAGACTGAAGCCATGACCACCATCGACGTCAACACCGGGGCGTTTCTCGGTCACCGCAATCTCGAGGAGACCGTTTACAAAACCAATCTCGAAGCCGCACAGGCCGCCGCTCGACAACTGCGCCTGCGCAACCTTGGTGGCATCATTATCATCGATTTCATCGACATGACCGATGAGGAACACAAACGCCAGGTTTTGCGTTTGCTGGAAAAATCCCTCGTCCACGATCACGCCAAGACCACCGTCTACGCCATGTCCCCGCTGGGGCTGGTGGAAATGACGCGAAAACGTACCGTCGAGAGCCTCGAACGCCAGTTGTGCGAGCCGTGCAGCACGTGCGAAGGACGCGGTAGCGTGAAGACCCCTGAAACCGTGACTTACGAAATATTCCGCGAGATCATGCGTGCGGTGCGCCAGTTCGAAGCGCAGAAACTACTCGTGCTTGCCGCGCCCAATGTCGTCACGCGCATCATGGACGAGGAATCGGCTGCAGTAGCCGAGTTGGAAGAGTTCATCGGCAAGACAATCCGGTTCCAGTCCGAGGATCACTACGCACAGGAGCAGTACGATGTGGTGCTGCTCTAGTGTGAGGCAGCACCCTCGCCAGGAATCGGGAATCGGGATTCGGGGATCGTGGAAGCGAAGCCGGCAGGCTTCGGCCCACAGCCCCAAGCCTTCCGCTGCAAGCCCCCAACCCCGGGCCATTCGCACGTGACTCCTCGCCAGCGCCGAATCCACCATCTGCGGCTGTGGCTGCAGGCGTTGTTCGCGACCATTGTCATCGTATTGGCGTTGACCGTGAGCCTGGTACGCATCGCGTTGCCATGGATCGTCAGTCATCCACAGAAGATCAGCACATTGCTGAGCGAACGCCTGAATCGAACCGTCAGCATCGACCGGGTCGAAGGACGCTCTGAAAGCGATGGGCCGGTGCTGATCCTTCACGGCATCCACATTGCGTCGGCCGAGCCGGGACAGCCGCCCAACACGATCCCGCAAGCGGCACTGAAACTGAACTTTTTTTCGATACTCCATCGTAATCAGACCTGGACCGAATTCCGCCTGGTTGGGCTGAACCTGCATCTGGTGCGCGGTACCGATGGTGGCTGGCAACTGCACGGGCTGGACGCGGCCGGCGGCACGACCGGTGGCACCAGCGGGCAAGCCATCGTCAAGCCCCGCGACAACCCGGTGTTGTTCGATCTGGGCTCGTTGGTGCTGAGCGATTTGCGTCTGAGCGTCGACGATGAAAAAGCAGGGTTGCACCTGGCGTTTGCTGCGCCCGAAGTCCGCCTGATCAATCTGGGCGACAGGCATCGGCTGGTTGCGCGGATTCACAGTTCGCAGGCGCCATTAACGCCGGTGGATGTTGCGATCGAGTACAACACCGATGACCGCAGTGGCGAAGCTTACATTGGCGGCAACTCACTGGATCTGGCTGCGATTGCACACGACCTGCCGTTGGCGGGCCTGCAAATCGATCGTGGCGTCGGCAACATCCAGGTCTGGGGTTGGTGGACGGACGATCGATTGATGCGCGCTCAAGCGCAGGTCGATACCACCGATATCGTGCTGACGTCGCCGAATCCGATCAAGCTCGATGAGCAACGCGTGATTGCGCCGCGGGTGGGATTCGATCGTGTCGCACTGGCTGCGCGCTGGGCACGCGACGGCCGCGGTTGGCAACTTGATGTTGCCGACATGAAATTCGTCAGCCAAGGCATCGCGGCGGCTCCGGGAGCAATTCATCTGCAAAGGTCGCCTGACGATGCGCAAGGCAAAGCCACGTACACGTTGAATGCCGGAAATATCAACCTATCCGGACCGGCGAGCATCGTCATGCTCAGTGATGCGATATCGGCAAAATTACGGCGCTGGTTGTACATGGCCAATCCCGCCGGCACCTTGTCGAGTGCGAGTGCGCGCTTTGCCGACAAAAGCGATTACGACGTCGCCACACAGATCGATGACCTGGGATGGCACGCCGTTGACAACATTCCGGGCGCCAACAGCATCAGCGTCAAGCTGCTTGGCGACGAGCAATCGTGGACTGCTCATCTGCCGGCGCACAGCGAATTCGCAATGAACGTCCCGCGCGTATTTCGCAAGCCGCTGGAATTTTCCGAATTTTCCGGCGACGTCGCAGCGTGGCACACGGATACGGCATGGCACGCGGAAACCGATGCGATCAATTTTGAAGGTGCCGGCTACGGCGGGCAATTACGCGGCTCCATCGAATTCCCCGATGATGGCTCGCGCCCGTTGCTGGATGCCTATGCTGTGGCGACGCATGCCACACTCCCTTCGTCGCATCTGTTCTGGCCGATCAACACGATGCCGCCCTCCACGATTGCCTGGCTCGATCGCGCCCTTGCATCCGGCAACGTGCAAGGCCGCGCGGTCATTCGCGGCGACCTTTCCGACTGGCCATTTCGAAACGCTGTAGGCCGCTTCGAAGCGCTTGCCGCGATCGACGACGCGACGCTGGTCTACCTCCCGGATTGGCCGCCCGCCGAGCATCTGAACTGCACGGCTGATTTCGTCAACACATCGCTGCATGTCGATGGCTGCACGGCGCAGTCGATGAATAACACGATCACGCGTGTGAGCGCGGATATTCCCGACTTTGGCGATGGCATTATCGATCTGGATGTTTCCGGCACCGGCTCCGGCAAGAATCTGTTGGGGTTCCTCAATGCCACGCCGATCGGCCGGGAATTTGCCGGGCAATTGCTCGGCGTGGATGTCGGTGGCAGCGGCAAGATCGATTTCCACCTGCATTTGCCGATCAAGAATGCCGACCAAAAAGTACTCACCGGCACCGTGGCATTGAAGGATGCCGACTTGAGTGCCGCGCAATACGCTTTGCGTCTGAACAAAGCCAACGGCATCGTGCACCTGAGCCAGGCCGGATTCGGCACGGATGAACTGCCGGTCAGCATGAACGGCAAGCCGGCTACGTTCCAGATGGCGGTTGGAGGTTTCTGCGCTGATCCACAGCACGCGGTCGAAGCCAAACTGCATGCTGCGCTGCCAATGGGAGACCTGCTCGCGTACGCGCCTGTGCTGCAGACCTTTGCCGATCGTGTCAGTGGCGTCGCGCAATGGGATATCGGTTTCAGCGCAGACAAGGACACCGTCGAACATGCCGGTCAACGACTCACCGTGAAGTCCGATCTGCAAGGCGTAGGCATCGCCTTGCCTGCGCCGGTGATCAAAGCTGCGGATGATGCAATGCCGCTGGTGCTGACCGTGGCACTGCCATTCCTTGGCGGCAACATCGATCTGCGCCTGGGTGACTTGATGCACCTGCGCGGACATCTGGCCTCACCGACGCAACCGTTTGCCGCGCGCGTGGACGTCGGCGGCGACACCAACGCGCCTCTGCCTGCTTCCGGATTTGCCATTGACGGACGCACGCCGGCACTGGATTTGTCCGGCTGGCTGGATTTTGCCTCCGGTAGCGGTGGCGGAGCCAATACGCTGGCTGGCGTGGACGTGCATGCCGATTCGCTGCGGGCCTGGACTCGCGACTTCGGCCCGGCGCAGTTCACCTTGCATCCAGACAAGGATGAACTGGACCTGGGGTTTGATGGTGCGAATGTAGAAGGAAATTTGCGCATACCGACCAGCGAGATGCACCGCCGCGGGATCACCGCGCAATTCAAGCGGCTTTACTGGCCGGAAGCACCGGAAACGGTAACCAGTGCGCTGGCCGGCGAGAATCCAACAGCCGTGCCGCCGCTGCATATCCGCATCGACGATTTTCATCTCGGCCACAGCACCTTCGGCGCGGCTAGCGTGGAAAGTTATCCGACCCCGAACGGTGCTCACTTCGAACAAGTCAGCACCCACTCAGGCAATGTCCAGATGCGCGCGCATGGCGACTGGAATGGCCTGCCTGGTGACGACCGATCCACGTTTTCCATCGATTTCACCGCTCAAAACCTCGGCCACATGCTCGATGCGTTCGGCTATTCGGGCGTAGTCGATGGCGGCCAGACCGTAGCCGTAATCAATGGCAGTTGGCCCGGCTCGCCGTCGACGTTTGCGCTGGCGCACCTGGACGGTACATTGAAAGTATCCGTGCAAAAAGGCCGCATTCCGGAAGCAAATCCGGGTGCGGGGCGCATCTTCGGTCTGTTTAATCTCGGTGCAATCCCGCGCCGCTTGACCCTGGATTTCGGTGACTTGTTCAAGTCGGGCTTCAGCTTCGATGCCATCGACGGCCTGTTTACGCTCAAGGATGGCAATGCGTTCACAAAAGGCGTGACGATCAAGGGCACGGCAGCGGAAATCACGATCACCGGCCGCACCGGGCTGCGAGCGCACGATTACGACCAGATCATGCAGGTCACGCCGCATGTGGGTGGCACGCTGGCCATTGGTGGCGCCCTGGTTGGCGGACCTGTTGGTGCCGCTGCCGGCGTAGTGTTGCAGGGGATTTTCAAGAAACAGCTTAATGCCGCCACGCGCAATCGCTACAGCGTCACTGGCAGTTGGGAAAACCCGAAAATTACCCTGCTCAAGAAGGAGCCCGTCGAGCCGGCAAGAGACGCCAAAATGCCGGTGAACCCAGCCAAAAGCCCGACGTCAAATACGGGTACGGCAAAGCCTGCGACCGGCTGAGGCACCCCTTTTCCCCTTGTAACCGGCTATCTTGGCCGCATCTGCTCTGCGTCCACCCTTTTCAGCGGTAATCCCACGTATGAACGTACTTGCTCTCGCCGAGCGGCAGTTGCTACTGCCCGGCGGATTGTCCGGCGGCGACCTGGATCGCGTTTTTTCACAGTTGATGGGTCCGTCCATTGATGCGGCGGATCTGTATTTCCAGCACTCGCGCAGCGAGTCGTGGGCGCTGGAAGATGGCATCGTCAAGGACGGCAGTCACTCGATCGAACAAGGCGTCGGCGTGCGCGCGATGAGCGGCGAAAAAACCGGTTTCGCGTATTCCGACGAGATCGTGTTGCCGCAATTGCTCACCGCCGCGCAATCCGCGCGCGCGATTGCGCGAACCGGCGTGGACAGCAGCGCGCATGCGCTTGCGTCGCGCGACATCACGGCATTGTATGCGCCGATCGATCCGGTCGAATCGCTGCCGAACGAGGAAAAGATCGCATTGTTGCGCGAAGTCGATCGCTTCTGTCGGGCCCAGGATCCGTGCATCAAGCAGGTGATCGTGAGCTTGGCGGCAACCCTGGATACTGTGTTGATCGCTGCCGCGGACGGCACGCTGGCTGGTGATGTGCGTCCACTGGTGCGCTTGAATATCCAGGTGATTGCCGAGCGCAATGGCCGGCGCGAGCCGGGTTACTCCGGTGGCGGTGGACGCTATGGTTATGTGGAACTGCTCGCCAACGGCCGCGCGCATGCGCTGGCGAGCGAGGCGGTGCGCCAGGCGATGGTGAATCTGGATTCCGTACCAGCACCGGCCGGGACAATGACCGTCGTGCTTGGCCCGGGTTGGCCTGGCGTGTTGTTGCATGAAGCAATCGGACACGGCTTCGAGGGCGACTTCAATCGCAAAGGCACGTCGGCATTTGCCGGCCGCATGGGAGAAAAGATTGCATCGCCGCTATGTACCGTGGTCGATGACGGCACCTTGGCAAACCGGCGTGGATCGTTGAGCGTCGACGACGAGGGCGTGCCGACGGAATGCACGACGCTGATCGAGAACGGCGTGCTCAAAGGTTTCATGCAGGACAAGCTCAACGCGCGCCTGATGGGCACACGATCCACCGGCAACGGACGGCGCGAATCGTTTGCGAGCTTGCCGATGCCGCGCATGACCAACACTTACATGCTGCCGGGCAAGAGCGATCCGGGCGAGATCATCGCATCCGTATCGCGCGGTTTGTACGCCGTGAATTTTGGTGGCGGCCAGGTCGATATCACCAACGGCAAATTCGTGTTTTCTGCGAGCGAGGCGTACCTCATCGAAAACGGCAAAGTGACGCGTCCGGTCAAGGGCGCGACGTTGATTGGTTCGGGTCCGGAAGTGCTGACGCGCGTGTCGATGGTCGGCAACGATCTGAAACTCGATGAAGGCGTCGGAATTTGCGGCAAGGAAGGCCAGAGCGTGCCGGTCGGCGTGGGTCAACCAACCCTGAAAATCGATGCGATGACGGTTGGTGGCACGGCGGCTTGAGTAACCATCTCCTCGCCCCCGAGGAACTCGGGGAGAGGGCTTGCAACTTCACGCGTCGAGTGCAATTTCGCGCAATAGGCGAAACAACTCCCGATACGCATGCGGCGGCTTGTTGGATTTGCGCTCGGCCGATGCCTGGCGGGCGAGGTGACGCAGATGTTGGCGGTCGGCATGTGGAAATTGTTGCAGGAAATCGCTCAGTGCAGTGTCGCCTTCGTCAAGCAAGCGCTCGCGCCAGGCTTCCACGCGATGCAGTGCAGCCGCTTCGCGGTGTGCGTATTCGCGATCGTGATCGAGCGCGGCACGCAGCGGTTCAAGTTCCGCTTCGTCGAATTTGCGCAGTTGTTTGGCCAGGAACTGCGTTTCGCGTTTGCGCGCAATTTGCTGGGTGATACCTCGAACCCGAAGTATCTCCTCGCGCAATTCGTCCGGCAATGGCAGGTGCGCCAGTTGTGCGGAGGAAAGTTCGATCAGCGTTTGCGCCAACTTGAGTACATCCAGGGCGGCGCGCCGACGCTGGCTACGGCTGATTTCACCAGATTCGACCTGATCTTCTGAATCGTTTTCTTCTGAATTATCCTGATGCATGATCGACTCGACTCGACTTTGAAAATGGAAGCATACGCAGTGAATGAATCGACCGCAAAACCTGTCTTGGCGACTGGCGACGAAACCAGCGCCCAACTCGACAACCTGGCAACGCTTGCCGAAGACGTGATACGCCAATGCCGCAAGGCGGGAGCGAGCGAAGCCGAGGTTGGCGCCAGCATCGACTCGGGCCTGGACGTTGGCGTGCGCCTGGGTGAAGTGGAAACGATCGAATATACCCGTGATCGGGCGTTCGGTGTGACGGTTTATTTCGGCAAGCGCAAAGGCTCCGCCAGTACGGCGGACCTGCAGCCGGATTCGATCGCCAAGACCATCAAACAGGCCTGTGCTATTGCGCGTTTCACCGAAGAAGACCCGTTCACGGGTTTGGCCGATCCAGCGCGACTGGCGCGAGTATTTCCGGATCTGGACTTATGGCATCCCTGGAACATCGCAACCGAGCAGGCCATCGAACTTGGGGTGCAAGTCGAAGATGCCGGCCGTGCGCTCGACGGCATTTCCAATTCCGAAGGCGCATCGGTACAGGCGGGTCAAACGCTGTGGGTGTACGCGACCTCACAAGGTTTTGTCGGCCGCGAACGCAGTACCCGGCACATGCTGTCGTGCGCACTGATTGCCGAAGATGCCGACGGCATGCAGCGCGATTACTGGTACGAAGCGGTACGATCAGCGCAGGATTTTCCAGCCGCCGACAGCATTGGGCGCAAGGCGGCGCAACGCACGCTGTCACGATTGGGTGCGCGTCCGGTTTCCACCTGCGAATGCTCGGTGTTGTTCGCGCCGGAAACCGCACGTGGATTGATCGGGCATTTGCTGTCGGCCGTCAGTGGCGGTGCGCTGTATCGCAAGTCGAGTTTCCTGCTCGATCATCTGGGCAAGCAGATCCTGCCGGGCTTTGTCGATATCTGCGAGCGTCCGCATGTGCGTCGCGGGCATGGTTCGGCCACATTTGATGCCGAAGGCGTGGCCACCACCGACAGTGATTTGGTCCGAGGCGGAGTCTTGCAGCGCTACGTGCTCGGCAGTTACTCGGCACGCAAACTGGGCATGCAGACCACCGGCAATGCCGGCGGTATCCACAATGCGGTTATCACGTCCGGCAGCGACGACTTTGCCGGGATGCTCAAGCGCCTAGGTACCGGGTTGCTGGTGACGGAAGTAATGGGACAGGGCGTATCGATCGTGACCGGCGACTACTCGCGCGGCGCATCGGGTTTCTGGGTGGAAAACGGCCAGATTGCGTATCCCGTGCAGGAAATCACCATCGCCGCAAATCTGCGCGACATGTTTGCCGGCATTGTTGCGATCGGCAACGATGTCGATCCACGTTCGCATATTCTTACCGGTTCGATCTTGGTGGATCGCATGACGGTGGCGGGGAGTTGAGGGAGCCGGGAATCCGGATTCGGGAATCGAAAAATCAAAGGCTGGTCATTCCCACATGCTCTTGGCGGGAATGACGAGTCTTTAAGGCCTTTCGCGTCTCCCGATTTCCGCTTCTTCCTGCGCCCTCAACTGTCCCGCTCGGCCACATATCGCGCCAGCGCAATCAACGCGTTCATGCACTCGCCGAAAGGTCGTAACGCATCGATGGCAGCATCGGTGAGTTCAGCCAGTCGCGTGCGTGATGTGGCCATGCCGAGAATGGTGGGGAATGTAGGTTTGGCGTTGGCGGCATCCTTGCCGGCGGTCTTGCCGATGGTTTCGCTGCTGCCTTCGACATCGAGGATGTCGTCGCGAATCTGGAATGCCAAGCCGATGCAGTGGCCATAGCGATTCAATGCGTCGAGCGTTGCAGCATCGTTGCAGCCGGCCGCCAGTGCGCCCAGGTGCACACTGGCGCGGATCAAGGCACCGGTTTTGTGCGCGTGCATGCGTTCGAGTTCTTCCGCCGTCAGTACCTTGCCGACTGCAGCCAGGTCCAGTGCCTGGCCGCCAGCCATGCCATGCGAGCCGCATGCGGCGGCCAGGGTTTTGAGCATTGCCACATGGGTTTGCGGATGCGGCTTGAGGTTTGCGTCGCCAGCCAGCACCTCGAACGCCAGCGCCTGTAGCGCATCGCCGGCGAGAATCGCCATGGCCTCACCGAAGGCTACGTGACACGTCGCGCGTCCGCGGCGCAAATCGTCGTCGTCCATCGCCGGCAGGTCGTCGTGGACCAGCGAATACGCATGGATCAACTCAACCGCGCACGCGCTGGCATCAAGCACATTGTAGCTCGCGCCCAGCGCGCTACCGCTGGCGTAGACGAGGACCGGTCGCAATCGTTTGCCGCCACCGAGCACGGCATAACGCATCGCCGCATGCAGTTCGCGAGGTGGCAGCACTTCGGTTGGCAGCACGCGCGCAAGCTGCGCGTCGGCGCGCGTGCTCAATGCGTTCAACGCCGCAGGCGGGTCAGGGTGTCTCGGGTTCAAAATCTTCGGCGTCGTCCGGCGATTGTGGATCGGACAATAACTTGACGCGCAGTTCGGCCTGCTCCAGCGCGCCCTGGCAATTGCGATACAGGGCGATGCCGCGCTCGAAGGATTGCAACGATTCGTCCAGGCTTTGCTCACCCTGTTCCATCTTGGAAACAAGCTGTTCCAATTCGTCGAGGGATTTCTCGAACTGCTCGATCTGGTTGGATTCGTCGGGTTTTGCTTTGGCGCGCGGCATGCCGCGCAAGCTACCGCAGTCGCGCGCAGGAATCAATATTGATAGCCGGGAATCGGGAATGGAGAGTGGGGAATGGGGAATGGGGAATGGTGCGACGGGAGACGGGAGACGAAAAGCGGGAATAGGCATTGGGCACTCAGGACTCGCAAAATCAAACGCTCGTCATTCCCGCATGCGCGGAATGGCGAGATCTTTGCCTTTACGAATTCTCGATTCTCGATTCGCGGCTCTTGACCCACACAATCTGACTCCCGCATGCATCGCACAACGCGCGTCCGGCATTGTTCAGGATGACATCACCGATCGCGATCAATTCCTGCCCCGCGAAAATCAATGGAATGCGATCGCGCAGCCATGGTGGCACGCCGGTATCCTGCAGGACGCTGCGCAGCTCGCGGCTGTGGGCGTTTGCAGCGGCTTTGAAACGCTCGCCGCCGCGCCGGTATCGCACCAGCAATGGTGGGGAAAACTTCGCCGCATCCGTTGTGGTTCGCAACTGCATCACCAGCGTGCCGCCAGCAGGCAGCGTAAGCGCGGTGCCATTCCAGGTGGCTTCCCAGTCCGATGGCGCCGGCAACAATGTGTGCATGGCATGGATACGTCGCCGATAGCGACGCACTTGCGT
>JBDTLA010000191.1:0-4718 GCA_039935035.1 Rudaea sp.
TCAGAGTGCAATGGCACTGACTTAAGGCCAATCCCCTAAATTTTCGTCATTCCTGCGTAGGCGGGAATCCAGTGAAACATGGGTCTTGGCAAGCATCTTCGCGTTACTCTTCGACGTCGTAATGCCACGAAAGCAGTGCCAATGGCCGCTCTTGACTGGATTCCCGCCTACGCGGGAATGACGACCAGCGCAGGTTCGCGGCAATGACGAAGGACTGATGACGGGCCTTCTCGCCGTGGCTTCGGAAACGTTCCGGACGGCAGTGCGTTTGACCAGCCCTCCGGCTGTTGAAAGCCGCGGGGATGACTGCCTTAAGTCAGTACCATTCCTCTCTGACACCCTTTGTCCTGACACCGTTTGTCCTTGGGCAGCGGGTTGACTTGCCGACCATGCGCCCAGATATCGACAAGCCTCGCTTAATGCGTTGCGCGGTCGATACCCATGATCCCATTGTCCTTTCTTGACCTGTGCCCGATCGTCGAGGGCGGTTCCGCCGCGAAGACGTTCGCCAACACGGTTGACCTCGCCCAGCACGCCGAACGTTGGGGTTTCAAGCGGTACTGGATGGCCGAGCACCACGGCATGCCGGGAATCGGCAGCGCCGCGACGGCGGTGCTGATCGGCCACGTTGCCGGGGCCACGTCGACTATCCGCGTGGGTGCCGGTGGCGTGATGCTGCCGAACCATTCGCCGCTGGTGATTGCCGAACAGTTCGGCACGCTGGATGCGTTGTACCCGGGACGCATCGATTTGGGCCTGGGACGGGCGCCTGGTTCCGATCAGCTCACGATGCGCGCGCTGCGCCGTAACCTAAGCGCGGACCCGGATGAGTTTCCTTATGACGTACAGGAGCTTGCGGCGTATTTTGAAGGTAGTGCGCAAGTGCATGCGACGCCGGGGGAAGGGCACGACGTGCCGATCTGGATTCTGGGTTCCAGCCTGTTCGGCGCGCAGCTTGCGGCGGCGCTGGGACGACCCTATGCGTTTGCTTCGCACTTTGCGCCCGCACAGATGTTTGACGCGATCAACGTGTACCGCTCGCAGTTTCGTCCGTCGCGCCATCTTGAGAAACCCTATCTGATGCTGGGCTACAACGTGTTTGCTGCGGCCACGGATGCCGAGGCCCACTACCTTGTGACTTCATGGCAGCAAGCATTCGTAGCCTTGCGTTCAGGTCACCCCGGACGTTTGCCGCCGCCCGTCGAAGGCTATGTGGAATCATTGGAGCCGCAGGCGCGCAAGCTGCTGGATCACGTGCTCGCGTGTACGGCGATCGGTTCGCCCGGCACCGTGGTCGATGCTATCCGCGCTTTCATTGAGCGCACGCAACCCGACGAACTCATGCTGACCACGAACATGTACGACTATCCGGCGCGCAGGCATTCGCTGGAAATCGTCGCTGGTTTGATTGACTAAAAACCGGTCGGCGGCGATGGTGGAAAAAGGAACGGGAGCTGTCATCATGTGCCTGCGTTGCCTTGCATGAGTAGCACCGATGGCCGCTAGCCAGCGCGTACTGAGCGGGACCGAGAGAGCATCGTTTTTCGCCGCCCAGGCGCGTTATCGCTCAAGCGCTCGCCGCTGGTCGCTGCTGATGACCTTCGCCGGTTTCGCCGTGACGCTGGTCATCAGCCTGCTGTTGGCGCCGGCGGCGCTGGCGTTGTTCGGACTGCTCGCCGATGTGGTGAATCTCGCCATACCGGTGCCGGACGTGCTCGGCAAAGTCGGACATCTGCTGGATTCGATCATCGATTCAAAGCTGCCGGTTCCAGTGATGCGACTGGTCGAGCTGGGCGTGATGGCCGCGCTCCCGGGCTTCATCATCCTGGTCGCGGTGTGGATGCGGCTCGGCCGCGTCGCGTTCGAGCGTAACCCCGATGCCCTGCGTGACGCGATCGGGCTTCGCGATCCGCGTACCAGCGATTTCGAGGAGCAGCAACTCGTCAACGTCGTCGCGGAAATGGCAATTGCTGCCGGACGCCAGCCGCCGCGACTCGCGCTGATCGACAGTGCGGCCTGCAACACGGGCCTTCTCGGAGAAGGCGAACGTGCGACGATCATTGTGACGCGCGGACTGGTCGATCGGCTCGGTCGTGGACAGACGCAAGCGCTGGTCGGACAGGTCATCGCCGCCTTCGGCAACGGCGACGGGAAACTCGCTGAGCGCATGCTGCATCTGAGCATGCTGATTGGCCTGCTGATGCTGATTGCACAGTCGCCACTCGACCAGGGAAAGCGCGCCAAGCTCAAACCGTTGTTGCGCATTCGCGGCGCGCGGGATAGCGGCGCCGATCTCGCCGCGCTGCGTAGCGTACTCGGCAACGTACCGAGTGATTCGGACGACAGTGGCGCACAGCAAACGGCGTCGAACACGTGGCGCGACTGGGCACTGATGCCGCTGATGGGTTCGATGCTCATTGGAATCCTGATCGTGCCGATTGCGGTGATGCTGCTTGTCGCGCCGCTCGACGGCATGATCTGGCGCCGCAGGCGTCTGCTCGCCGACGCGACCGCGGTGCAGTTCACGCGTGACCCGCAGGCGCTCGCCGAAGCTTATGCGGCGCTTTCGCAGGTCGGCACGAAGCTTGATTCGAGCGCACGCTGGCTCGGCGACCTTTTCGTGCTCGACGCCGGGGCGAGCTCGAATCTCCGCGTCAGCTCACCGTATCCGTGCATTGCAAACCGAATTGCGCGCCTCGATGCGATGGGCGCGAATGTCGCGCTCGCCGCGAAGGCACCGATGCCGCTCTGGGTCTGGCTGGTGCTGGCACCGATTGTGGCGCTTGCGGTCAGTCTGCTCGGGACCGTCATCGTGCTGGGAACATGGCTCTCGCTCGCGTTGAACGCGCTTTTCCTCGTGCTTCCGACGGCCCTGATCCATGCCGTGCTGCGCACGCTAGGGCATGCCTGATCGCAGATTGCGTTGGAAAAAAAGTAGGAGTGAAAATTTCTGACACCACGGCGGGTCGTGGGCCGATGTCAGGGGTGCGGCTGGCGCCGATAGTCGTCTGGAGTGAGCGTGCGCGATTGTCGTGTGCATGGCCCAAGAAATGGATAAAGATTACTTGTCTTTAGGAAAATGACGCTCAGCCGAATGGCACTTACTCAAGGGCACGCGCTCAAATTTCGTCTTTCCTGCGTAGGCGTGAGACGCTCTACAACAGCTGGAGGGCTGGTCATTCAGTGACTTCAGAGGGCGGAAAATACAAAAGGCGGTGGCTGACCAGCCCTCCGGTTGTTGAAAGCCGCGGGAATGACGGCGTTACTTAAGTAGCGTTCGACTCTCACCCTTTTTTTTTGTCTTTTTGCCAGGATGCGAAGCCGTTGGATGAAGGCGATCACGCCACCAGCGCACCAGTCCGCGTGACAAGCGCACCTTTTCCTGGCTGACCAGTTCGTCGGCGCGCGAGGTCATCCAGGATGTTTTGGTCGCGGCGATTTTCTGCTCCGGGTAAACGCTGCGGTGACCGACGATCAGGTAGGCGGCAATCGCGGCCCCGGCGACGTAAGGTGTGCTGTGGCCGCCGAGCAGTTCCACGCCCATCAGGATGGCGGCAATCGGAGTGTTGGATGCCGCGGCGACGACCGACACCAGTCCTACCGCAGCACCCAGTGCTGGCTGCACCCCAAACAAGTGGGCAAAGGCGCCGCCAGCCACCGCGCCCATCACGAATTGTTCGGTGACCAGGCCACCATAAAATCCGGAACCCAAGGTGATCGCGACCAGCAGTGCCTTGCACGCGAATCCCAGGTAAGGCATCGATTGACCTTCCAGTGCCCGATCCATCAATGGCAGGCTCAGGCCCATATATTCGTTCGGGATAATCACGATGAGCAGCGCCAGGATTACACCGCCGATGCATGGAACCAGCGGTGGCCAGATATCGAAGCGCACGCGCAAACGATTGAACTGGCGCGTGCTCGTGTGCAGCAATTCGATGAAAACCCACGCCACCACGCCACACAGAATGCCGATCAGCACCGTTTTCAGAAACATCAGTTCGGTGAAGTCGACAGCAAACGAAATGTTGATATGCGGGTAGGGCACGCCCCAGAAGCGGCTAACCTCCCAGGATGTGACCCCGGCAACGATGGCGGGGAAAAGGAAATTGTGGCGCATGCGACCGATGGCCAGCATCTCCACACCATAGATGGCGCCGGCAATCGGCGTGCCGAACACGCTGGCAAAACCTGCGCTTACGCCGCATGCCACCAGGCGACGACGCAACTCGGAATTCAGGTGCAGCAGGTCGCCAACGGCCGACGCAATGCTGCCACCCAGATGGGAGCAGGGCCCCTCCTTGCCGGCCGAACCGCCGCAACTGAGCGTGATCAGCGCGGCCAGCGGTTTGATCCACATTGTTTTCCACGGCATCCTGCCGTCCTGGTCGTTGACCGCAATGATCACCGAATCTTTCAGGCCAGTTCGATTGAGTCGTTTGCCGTAATACAGAAGCAGCCCATTGGCCAGTCCCGCGAGCGGCAATACGGTCATTTGCAGCCACAGCGGTGCGGCGTAATTGTGGCCGGCTGTCTTGAAAAGAATGCGCAGAAACAGGCTACAGCCGGTACCGATAATCGCGCCGGTCAGGATCGACAGCACCAGCCATTGCAGCACCGTCGCCAGCATCACCAGCGGCTCGGTTAAGTACGACCGACGCATCGCGAGAGCCTGATCGGAGGGAAGGGATATTCCGCAATTATATAGGGTCGTCAGA
>JBDTLA010000192.1:0-9225 GCA_039935035.1 Rudaea sp.
CGCTCATGGAATTGCGTGGGTGAATCTGCTACAAATCGCGTTCAAAGCGGCAATCGCCGCAATTGTCGAGGAGTTCGCGCCATGAACCATCGTTTCCTCACCGTACTTTGTGCCTGTGCTGTCGCGGGCGTCATGGGCGTGGGTATGGCCCACGGCGAAACCCTGCTGATGACGCGTGTGCAGCAGGAACGCGGCATGCATGCGCCGCATCGCGGCATGTCCATGACGCAGGTTGAACGCCGCTTCGGTGCGCCGAGCAGCAAGCTTTCTGCGGCTGGTGGCGACGCGCCAAGGCATCCGGTGATTCATCGCTGGGTGTATCCGGATTACACGGTTTACTTCGAGCGCAATATCGTGATCGACAGCGTGGCAACGCGCGCGACCACAACCGAAATGGGCCCGAAGGGCACGACAAGCCGGTAAATCCGCTCGATGAATTCGGATAGTTTCCGCCTGCCTGCGGAATGGGAGCCGCAGGCGGGAGTTCTGCTTGCGTGGCCGCACGATGGAACCGACTGGGCTCCGCGCCTGGTCGCGGTCGAGCAAACGGTTTTGGCGCTGGCTGCGGCGATCGCGCGCTTCGAGACCGTCATCATCTGCGTTGCCGATTCGCAACTGCATGAGCATGTCGTCGGGAGACTTGTCGACGCTGGCGTCGATCCGGTGCTTTGCCGGCTGGTCGAAATTGAATACGACGATACCTGGCTGCGCGATTCCGGGCCGATCACGCTACGTTGCGAAGATCGCTTCCGCTTGCTCGATTTTCGCTTCACCGGATGGGGCGGGAAGTTTTCAGCGAGCCGCGATGATCGCCTCGTCGAAGGTCTTGCCGCGCGCGAACTGTTCCGCAACGCAGAACATCGCCGCATCGATTGGGCACTGGAAGGCGGCGCGGTCGAATCCGATGGTGCCGGGAGCGTGCTCACCACCTGGCGCTGCCTGCACCAGCGCCACCCGGAACTGAGCCGTGAGCAAATGGATCGTCAACTTCGCGACAAGCTCGGTGCCGAGCGCGTGCTGTGGCTGGAACGCGGTTATTTGCTGGGTGACGATACTGATGCGCATATCGATACCCTCGCCCGCTTTGCGCCGGACGATGCCATTGTCTACCAGGCTTGCGACGATGCCAGCGATATTCATTTCAACGAATTGAATGGCATGCGCGACGAGCTTGCCGCGCTGCGCACACTGGGCGGCGAACCGTATCGGTTGCACGCACTGCCCTGGGCGCGACCGATTCTCGACGACGGGCGGCGACTGGCTGCGTCGTATGCGAATTATCTGATCCTCAACGATGCAGTTTTGATGCCGGCGTATGACGATCCGGCCGATGCGGAAGCGGCGGGCATCATCGCGCAGGCCCATCCCGGCCGCGAAGTAATTGCGCTACCCTGCCGCTCGTTGATCTGGCAAAACGGCAGCCTGCATTGCCTGACCATGCAGTTGCCGCAAGGTGTATTGGCGAGAGTATTGAAATGAGCAATATTTTGCGCGTAGCGCTGGTGCAGGAACGCGATCACGGAAGCGTGGCGGTGAACCTGGACGCAATTGAAGTGGCCCTGCGCAGCGCCGCAAAGCAAGGCGCGCGCCTGGCATTGTTGCAGGAACTGCATAACGGGCCGTATTTTTGCCAGCACGAAAGCACAGCCGAATTCGATCGCGCCGAATCCATTCCGGGTCCGAGCAGCAAACGAATCGGCACGCTTGCCGCGGAACTCAACCTCGTCATTGTCGCGTCACTGTTCGAACGGCGCGCTGCGGGCCTGTATCACAACACGGCTGTCGTGTTCGATTGTTCGGAAGACATTTGCGGCATGTACCGCAAGATGCACATACCCGACGATCCGGCCTTCTATGAGAAGTTCTATTTCACACCGGGCGATCTCGGCTTCGAGCCGATCGCCACTTCGGTTGGCAAGCTCGGCGTGCTGGTGTGCTGGGACCAGTGGTACCCGGAAGCGGCGCGCTTGATGGCGCTGGCCGGCGCGGACATGCTGTTGTATCCCACTGCAATCGGTTGGGATCCTGACGACGATGATGCCGAAAAAGTGCGCCAGCGCGATGCATGGATCACGGTTCAGCGCGGTCACGCAATCGCCAACGGTTTGCCATTGCTGGCGTGCAACCGGACCGGCTTCGAACCCGCGCCGGATAATGGCCGCGGCTTGCGCTTCTGGGGATCGAGTTTCGTTGCGGGTGCGCAAGGTGAGATACTCGCCTACGCAGACGAGGATTCGTGCACGGTGTTGATTGCAGACATCGATCGGGCACGCAGCGAATCCGTGCGGCGTATCTGGCCGTTCCTGCGTGATCGACGGATCGATGCGTATGCGGACCTGCTCAAGCGCTATCGTGATTGAGGATCGCAGCGGTTGAAACAGTCCGGGAAGGATTTTTCAGCTGATCGTTGATATCCCGTAATACTCCCTGGCGACACCGGCCTGGATGCGGTCGAGTTGTTGCGTACCTTGTCTTTTGACGTAAGCGATTTGGCAATCATGCTCGAAAACGAATCACCGACGGTTGCCGCGACAACCACCGAAGTTGATGCACTGGCCGGGCAACCACTGGTGCGATTGACGCGCGGCGACACCCAATTCACTTTGTTGGGCACCGCACATGTGTCGCGCGCGAGCGTGGTAGCAGTGAAGCACCTGATCGAAAGCGGCGACTACGATGCTGTCGCCATCGAGCTGTGTGAAACGCGTTTTCGCGCGCTGCGTGATCCGGAAGCGTGGCGCAATCTCGATCTATGGCACGTCATTCGCGATGGCAAAGCCGGTATGGTCGCGGCGAATCTCGCGTTGTCGGCTTATCAGCGCAGGCTCGCCGAGCAGTTCGGCATCGAGCCGGGCGCGGAAATGAAAGCCGCGGCTGACCTGGCCGACGCACGCAAACTGCCGGTGTGGTTGATCGATCGAGAAATCAGCACGACATTGAAACGCGCATACCGCAGCGTGCGCTGGCGTGATCGTCTCGGCATATTTTCCGGATTGGTGGCGAGCCTGTTCGAGCGCAGCGAAGTCGCCGAAGAAGACATTGAAAAACTCAAGCAAGGCGACATGCTGCAAAGCGCGTTCAGCGAATTCGCCGAGCAATCCGAAGCGCTTTTTCGCAGCCTGATCTCCGAGCGCGATTCGTTCATGACAGCGCGCTTGCGCGAGGAACTGGCGCAGCACCCGGCGCGGCATGTGCTGGTCGTGCTTGGCGCCGGGCATCTGGCCGGCATCGAACGCGAAATCTCCAGTCAAAGTGACGATCCAACGGCTACGCTCACGGAACTCAGGTCCGTGCCTCCCGGTGCACGCTGGCCCAAATGGGTGGGTCTGGGTGTGCTTGCACTCATCGTGGTCGCCATCGCCTGGGCATTCAGCCGCGGCGTTGGGTTCGGTGCCGTCGCACTGCGCGACTGGGTATTGTTCACCGGCTGTGGCGCCGCGCTTGGTGCGCTGGCCGGTGGCGGCCATGTTTTGAGTGTGATCGCGGCATTCATCGCCGGCCCGCTCAAGCCATTTCGACCGTTTGTTCCATCCGGTGCGGTCAGCGCGGGCGTCGAGATGTGGCTACGACGTCCACGCGTAGCGGATTTTGAGGCGCTGCGCGACGACGTGATCGAATGGCAAGGCTGGTGGAAAAATCGCGTTTCGCGTACCTTGCTGGTCTTCATGCTGACCAATATTGGCATGATGATCGGCGAGTGGATGGCCGGTATCCGGATTCTTCACAGGCTGATCTGACATGAAGCTCACGCAACTGCTGTTCAAACCGAAATGGCAGGACAAAGACCCAGGCGTCCGCCGTGCTGCGGTCGCTGGTGACTCTGATGCGCAACTGCTCGCAATCCTGCCGGAGCTTGCGCGAAACGATGCCGATGCCGGGGTGCGCCTGGTTGCAATGAAGCGCCTGAACCATTTCGAGTTGTGGCACGATCGTTCGCAGCACGATTCCAGCGACGAGGTACGTCGCAGCGCACGCGAGGCGTGGCTGAACCTGATGTGTTCGACCGACGCTAACTCGCCGCCATTGGCGCTGCGCATGGCAGAGCTTGCCGCGCTCGACGAAAGCGATCTCGAACGCGTCGCCAGCAGTGCTGCGCCGGCATCGCTGCGTGGCGCAGCTCTCGCCAAGACGAATCGCCCGCGGTTCCTCGCTCAACGTGCGAGTGCGGACCCGGATGCGCAGTTGCGCATAGCGGCGTTGAATCGCGTGCACGATGCAGCGCTGCTGGAACGCATTGCCGAAAACACCCGTAAAACAGACAAGGTCGTCAATCGACTGGCGCGTGAGCGTCTCGGCACATCACGCATCGCTGCCGGTGATGGGGCGGCCATCGGTTTGCGCGCGCATGCGGTGTGCGAGCGAGTCGAGGTCTTGATGCGCAGTCCGCATTCGGCCGTCGACGCTGAATTGGCCGAACTCGACGCAGATTGGAGCGCATTGGGCGACAAGATTCCCGACGACTTGCGCGCGCGCTATCAAGGTGCGCGCACGCTGACGCTGCGAGCTGTCGATGAGTTGAACAATCCGCGATTTGCTGCCCTCGTTGTCGAAGAACCGCAACTACCTTCGCCGGCAGCGGTTGCGGCCAATGAGCAGGCGCATCTGGATGCACTGGCTTCGAAGGCACGTTTCGCCGCGGAAGTGGAAGCAGCGCGCGCGCACAAGCAGGTCGAACGTGAACGTGAGTTGGCACTGCACGAAGAACTTCAGACGATGCTGGATGAACTCGATCGATCATTGAATCAAGGTGGCATGCATGCTGCCCATGCGTTGCATGCGCGTGCGCGCGCGGCAATCGTTTCACTTGGCGCGACTCCCGGCAAGATCGGTCGGCAATGGTCGGCTCTGGAAGCGCGTTACGCAGAATTGAAGCGTTGGCAATATTGGTCGAATATGCAACGGCGCCGCGAACTGTGCGCCGACATTGAAGCGCTGGCCGGCAGCGGCATGCATCCGGATGCGCTGGCAACACGGGTACGTGAAGCGCGCGAAGAATGGCAACGCCTGGATGCGGCCGAAGGCCAAGAGGAAGATGGGACGCCCACCGAATCAGGAATTTCCCGGCGTTTCCAGGCGGTTTGTCATCGCGCATTGCGACCACTTAAAGCATATTTTTCCAAGCGCAAGGAAGTGCGCAACTCGCGCACTGAGGAAGTCGATGCGTTGTTGCTGCGACTGGAATCTACCGCGGACGATTGTTCGGACTGGGCTGCGTTGGTGAAGTTGCGCCACGAGGCGTCGACGGCGTTGCACGCGCTCGATGGCGTCGATCCGCGCGCGCGCACTGCATTGGCCAAGCGCCTGAAAGACGCGATTGCGCGATTGGGTGAGATGAGTCAAGCCCATGAAAAGCAGGTCGCGCAAGCCAAGCAATCCCTGATCGAGCGTGCGCTGGCGCTGTCGACACAATCCGATCCGCGCAGCTTAACTCGGGAAGCGCGAGAGTTGCAGAAGCACTGGACAGCACTCGGCAACGGCCGTCGCAGCCACGATCAGCGCCAGTGGCGTGAGTTTCGAACTGCGTGCGACGCCGCATTCGGAAAACTCGATGAAGCCCGCAACGCACAGGCTGAAGATCTCAAGGTACGCCAGGACAAGGCGCACGAACTGCTGAGCGAATTTGAATCGCTGGCAGGCAACGATACCAGTGCCGCCGAAGAAACCCGGCAATCGCTGCGCAAGCTTGACGAGCAATGGCAAAGCCTCGCTATTGACGATCGCCAACTGGATCAACGCCTGCGTGGCGCGCGCGAATCGATTTCGCTGCGCCTGAAGAATGCGGCACGACAGAAGCACCTCGCGCCATACACATTGGCCATGCGCAAGTACGCGTTTGTGCGAAGTATCGAAAATGGAACATCCGTGGATGTTGATGCCTGGACGCAGCAAACGTCATCGAGTCCGAAATTCGATGAAGCGTTGGCTCAGCGCTATATCAGTGCATGCGACCATGCCACGACCGACTCGCCCGCAAGCGACAACGCTGCACGCGAGCTTCTCGTGCGCTTGGAGTTTTTGGCAGGAATCGAATCGCCGGCAGAAGACCACCAATTGCGCATGCAACATCAGGTGCAGCGGCTCTCGTCACGCATGCGCAACGGCGCTGCGCAATCACCCGAACGGGAACTCGATACCTTGATGACAGCCTGGTTCACGCAGTCGGCTCAAACCAAGTCGCTCGAATCGCGATTCGAAGCTGCCGCCACGGTGGCCATCCAGGCACTGCCCTAGCGTTCGTGAATCAAAGGCCCCGCATCCTGTTCCTGTGCACCGGCAACGCGTGCCGCAGCCAGATGGCAGAAAGTTGGGCGCGTCATTTGTTCGGCGAGCGAATCGAGGCTTGTTCTGCCGGGGTCGCGCCGCATGCGGTCGACGCACGTGCCGTCGTGGTGATGCGCGAGGCCGGCATCGATATCGGCGGGAACCGTTCTAAGCACGTCGATACACTCCTCGACACGCCGTTCGATGTTGTCGTCACGGTTTGCGACCACGCCGCCGAAGTCTGCCCATTGTTTTCCGGTACGTTACGCAGGCTGCACCACAGCTTCGATGATCCGCCAAAGTTGGCACAGTCCGCGCTCAGCGAAGACGAGGCGTTGCCGCACTATCGACGCGTGCGCGATGAAATTCACGCCTTCATTTTGACATTGCCCCAGCTAATCCGGGATTGATTCACCCGGCAGCCGCATCGAGCCTCGATTATCTTGGCGGACGATTCTGGTGGTCCCCTGTTTCAAAGCCTTACGGTCTTTTGCAAACACCGCCACTGCCACAACAGGTACACCGCCGGTATCACCAATTATGCGTCCTGGTAATCAGGACGTTACCTCTCAATCATCGTTACGCGCGGGACATCGAAACTCGATTCAACAAACCGGAGGTGTGTGATGTGGAAGGACATGGGTGGTTATGGTGGAGGATGGGGCATCGGTTTCGGCATGATCGGCATGGTGCTGCTGTGTGTGATCATCACCTTCGGCATCGTCGTGATCGTGAGGAGGACGTCCGGATCGGGGCAGCATTCCAATGATGCCGCGCGTTTATGCGGCTTGGCGGCGATGTTGTACATGGCGACAAGCATGGGGCTGCGCCATCGCCAATGCGCCGGGGCTCACCTGTGAGCGTCAGCGCGTTATGGTTTGAAACGGCGTACGGTGATCAGGATTGCAACGGGGACCACGATCCATTGCAGTAACGGTGATGCTCCGATACCGGCGATGAGCGGCATTGATGCAGCGTAAACCCAGTTATGCATCAGATAGACGTTGCGCCATTCGCTCAAGGCCGTATAGCCGACGGTCGAGACCAGCATGACCGCCATTCCCACCCACGGTCTCGTATACGGCCACGTGCGAGAGCGCGTGACGCCGACCGCAATCAGATACGCAACCACGGTGATGATGCCGTCACCTAGCGTACAGTGGACTACCCCGTACGCAACGCTGGTATGCAGAGCAGACAGGTCGTAAAAGCCGAGTTGTGCGAGCTCCCAGGCGAGATTGAAGACCAGCGCGAGCGCCAACCAGAGCGGCTCGTGTGGGTCGATAGTGCCGATGCGGCGCAATGCAGCTGCCCATCGCAGTTGGTGCTGAAACTTCGTCGTGATGGGTGTCGCGAAACCATGGGCAGGACAGTTCGAGAGCTTGGGGTTTGCTGGCGGCATGACCGCCAGTTCGCCGCGCACCACCGACTTGCCACGTCCATCAACGCACCGCCTTCGGGAAAAAGATTCCAGAGTGGCCGCTTGTTTGTCTATCAGGTCTTCTCGTGTTTCCATGCCAAAAAGCCTAGTCTGGGGCTCGGAGAAGACTGCAGCGGCTTGTCCCGATGGGGTTTACTCCAACCTACTGCTTCGCGGGCGCGGCGGGCATATCCTTGCGCATCTGCTCCATTTGCTTGCGCATTTGGTCCATCTGCTTGTGCTGGTCGGCGTCCATCATCCCGCCCTTGCCTATCATGCCCGACATGTTTTCCATCATGCCGCACATTTGTTTCATCTGGCCCGACATTTTCTTCATGGCATCCGGGCTCATTTTACCGTTGCCCATCATGCCGGACATCTCGTTCATTTCACCTGACATGTCGTGCATCATTCCCGACATCTGCTTCGCGTCGGTCGTACCCTTCTTGCCCATATCCATCGCACCCATTCCGCCATGCGTCTGCGCGTAGGCGGGGAGCACAAAGGCGAGCCCGACAATCAGAAATGCTGATCCAACTTTTCTCAAGACGGTGTGGTTCACGGATTACTCCTCGGTTTGCAGGGACATCGCCCTGAAGTGAATGTTGCTGTTGCCGGACTCAAGAATGGCCGCGGCGCGATTTCGCTTTACGATTGTTGCGGTGACGTTTTCGTGGTCAACCGAGCATGGGTCGGTCACTTCTCACGATAGGTACAGCGCTATCAGTGAAATGAACTCTAATTACGGCCAATACTCGCGAGGCGCGCAAGGCGAAACCTTGGCTGCGGTCTGGGCGTGATTAAGGAAAAATCAATTTACTTCTTCTTTCTCGCGACGAACCAGACCACGAGTCCAGCAATCACAACGATGAGCAAGACCGGTATCAGAATCCCGCCGTATCCGCCGCCCATCCAGCCGCCGCCATGGCCGCCCATCATGTCCGAGCCCGAGCCATGGCCGCCTTGCGCCTGGGCCAGCGCGTTCGCTGCCAGGATCGGACCGCCCATGAACAGGGCGGCGCTCAAAGTATTGCGAAGGTTCCTGCGTTTCATGATCAAGGTCCACCAGGGTTGATCGAATCAACATTCCCGTTACTGGCCGCTACAATATTTTGATCGGGGGTCCGGGTGACCCATTGCGAGACTATCTTTGTAATCGCAACTGTTCTCGTCGTCCGTGCACTACCGCACATAGTGGTTTGAGGTAGGCCGGAACCGGCGGGCTGCGTGCCAATTGCCTGAATTGCCGCAACGTGCCATTCATTACCTCAAAAAGCGATGCAGCCGTGCCGCTGACGGATCACGGTTGCCGCAAACGCATGCACACCTGTGCGCTGATGGTCTGCAACCTATGACATCAGTCCGTTGTTTTTGCGCAGGCGGCGCCATTCCCACAGCAAGTAGACGGCCGGAATCACCAGCATGGTCAGAATCAGGGCGCTGAGCATGCCGCCGACCATGGGTGCGGCAATCCGGCGCATCACTTCCGAACCCGTGCCTGAGCCGTACATCACCGGCAGCAGGCCGACGATGATGGCGGTGGC
>JBDTLA010000193.1:0-12099 GCA_039935035.1 Rudaea sp.
TCTTCGCGCAGTTCCTTGTCGGTAGCGTTCATGCGCTCGCGTGAGAAATCGTTGATCGCAAGACCCTTCACGATCTCGTACTTGCCGCCCTTGCAGGTTACCGGGTAACCGTAGATCACGCCCGGAGCGATGCCGTAGCTGCCATCTGACGGAATACCCATCGACACCCAATCGCCAGCATCCGTACCCAATGCCCAGCTACGCATGTGATCAACTGCGGCAGCAGCGGCAGAAGCTGCGCTGGACGCGCCACGCGCCTTGATGATGGCCGCACCACGTTGCTGCACGGTGGGTATAAATGTTTCTTTGTACCATTTGTCATCGACCAGCCCGGTTGCCGCCTTGCCGTCAATCGTGGCGTGATGGATATCCGGGTACTGGGTGGAACTGTGGTTGCCCCAGATGATCATCTTCTTTACGTCGGTATTATGCTTGTCGGTTTTTTCGGCGAGCTGCGACAGCGAACGGTTGTGGTCCAGGCGCACCATCGCGGTGAACTGGCCCGGATCCAGATCCGGTGCGTTCTGCTGGGCAATCAACGAATTCGTATTTGCAGGATTGCCGACCACGAGCACCTTGACGTTGCGCTTGGCGTGATCGTTGAGTGCCTTGCCTTGCGGCCCGAAAATCTTGCCATTGGCTTCGAGCAGATCCTTACGCTCCATGCCAGGCCCGCGCGGACGCGCGCCAACCAGCATCGCGTACTCGACATCCTTGAACGCGACGTTGAGGTCATCGGTCGCAATCACCCCAGCAAGTAGCGGGAATGCGCAATCGTTCAATTCCATCACCACACCTTGCAGCGAAGGCAGTGCTGGGGTGATTTCAAGCAAATGCAGGATGACAGGCTGATCCTTGCCAAGCATGTCGCCGGCGGCAATACGGAACAACAATGCGTAACCGATCTGGCCAGCGGCGCCGGTGACTACGATACGGACTGGGGTTTTCATGGGATGACTCCTTGGGTTTTTGTAGGGTGGGTTAGCGTTGTAGGCGCGTAATCCACCATCCGCGTTTCCGGCGGGTTACGCCGCAGCGCGGCTAACCCACCCTACACAAGTGCTACTTCAACTCAGCAAAAAACTCTTGAATGCGCGCCAGTCCCGGCGCCAGCTGCGGCGTCGGGCAGGTGTAGGAAATACGCAGGCCACGTGGCTCGCCGAATGCCGAACCGGGCACGCAGGCCACGCCTTTGGCTTCAAGCAATGCGGCACACAATTCGACGTCGTTGTCGATGCGCTTGCCGTTGTGGCTCTTGCCGAACGCGCAGGAAATATCCGGAAAGGCATAAAACGCACCTTGCGGACGCGGACACGTTACGCCTGGGATGGCGAGCAACGCCGCATGAACCTGATCGCGCTTGGCGGCAAATTCCGCACACTTCGCTTTCGGAACATCCTGCGGTCCGGTCAATGCCGCCACGGCCGCGGCGGTGACGATTTCCGGCAGGCTGGTGATGTGATTGGAATTAAGCACCGTTACCGCATTGGCAACGACTTCCGGTCCAGCCATCAGGCCAACACGCCAACCGGGCATGCCGTAGGTCTTGGACATCGAGTCGACGAAGATCACGCGATCGCGCAGTTCCGGTCGCACCTGCACGAAGTTGTGATAGCCCACGCCGTCGAACACCATGCGATTGTAGATGTCGTCGGTGATGATCCATGTATCCGGATAGCGCACCAGCACGTCGGCCAGCGCGGCGATTTCCGCCTGCGTGTAAACCATGCCGGTCGGATTCGACGGATTGTTGAACAAGAATACTTTCGGCTTGCTAGTTAGCGCCTCATCCAGTTGTGCGGGCAACAACTTGTAATGCTGTTCCGCCGGACAAGGCAGCAGTTTCACGCGCGCGCCGAGAATCTCGGCGATATCCATGTAACTGGTCCAGTACGGTGTCGGGAAGGTAATCTCGTCACCTTCGTCGAGCAAGGCTTCAGCCAGGTCGTACAACACATGCTTGGCACCGACGCCGCTGGCGCAGTTGGCGCGCTTGTAGCCGGTCATGCCGATCTCACCCATGTGGGCCAGGAACGCGTCGAGCATGTCGTCGCGGCCGCGATTGGAACCGTATTGCCCGGAGTCGGAGTCGAGCGCTTTGCGCACGGCGTCGTAAACGTGTTTTCCCGGCAGAAAGTTCGGCACGCCGATGGAGAAGCTGATGATGTCGCGGCCCGCGGCCTTGAGCTGCTTTGCCTTTTCGGCAATCACCATGATCGCGCTCGGTTTGGCACGGCTCATGCGCTCGGCAAGCTTAAGCATCGCAGTTCCTCGATTGGTAGAAAGTGGGCGGGAAATTCTATCACACGCGCCGCCTGCGTCGCTCCCGCAAGACGCATCGAATTGGGTGCTCCTGCGGTTTTCAATCCGCCAGCGCCAGAAGATTTTGTTAAGCTGCGTTGCGCGTCAAACAGCACGTCTGACTGGCGCAATTGACACACAACCAGCGGAGATAAACATGATTCATCTTATTTGGGCGATTATCGTCGGCATCGTGGTGGGATTGCTTGCCCGGCTTCTGCTTCCTGGCGCAGATCCGATGGGACTCATTGCAACGGCGGTTGTCGGCATCGTCGGATCGTTGATCGGCGGCGTGCTAGGCATGCTGATCAGGAAACCTGTCCCGGGAGCGGTATTTCATCCGGCAGGCTTCCTGATGTCCATTATCGGCGCGATTGTTTTGTTGCTGATTTTGCGCCACGTGAATTTGCCGATGTTGCACAGCTGACACCGTTAGCGTGACACCACAAAAAGGCCGCATTAAATGCGGCCTTTTTGTTGGCTGTGGACGCGATCGAAATGCGCTCAAGCGGCGTCGAGGATTGAGTTCCAGCGTTCGACGCGCGCGTGCATCTTCTCCAACAATGCGGCGTAATCTCCGCGAATCGAGATCGATCCAATTTTTTCGCCGGCACGAATGCTGTCAACCACGGCGCGATCTTCGGGCCCGATGATTTCTCCGAACACCGTATGCTTGCCGTCCAGCCACGGCGTGGCGACGTGAGTGATGAAGAATTGGCTGCCGTTCGTCCCAGGACCGGCATTGGCCATCGACAACATACCGGGTTTGTCGTGCTTGAGGTCGGCGACGATCTCGTCCTCGAATCGATAACCCGGGCCACCGCGACCGGAGCCTTCCGGACATCCGGCCTGGACCATGAAATCCGGAATCACGCGATGGAAGGTGAGCCCGTCATAGTATTTGCGCTGCGCCAGATTGACGAAATTGGCTACCGTCATCGGCGCTTTTTCGGGGAACAAGCGCAAGTGAATGGTGCCGCGCGCAGTAACGATTTGCGCTGTCAGTTCTCCGGGTGTGCTCATTGCTCAGTCTCCGTGCGTCAGTGGTGGCGAAGCGTAACGCAGATGCTGCGCGGCGTACATGATGCCCTCGTCCACTTGCGTTTTTTGCGACCGCCGCCTCAGTCCGGATTACTGCGCGACGGTCGCACTTGCTGCGATACAACCGATGCGCCAAAGTAGCGTTTGAGGTCAGCATTTGTTTTGCCAAATATTACAAAAAGTGTGAGGAACGCTGCTTTCGCTTTCGCCGCGAGCGGCGGAACCTGCCCGGAGGACTGATGGCGGCGCGTTTGCTATGAACCAGGAAAGATCAAGAGCGCCCCCTTCCGCCTTCGGCACCTTCCCCCGCTTGCGGGGGAAGGAAAATTGAAATGCACCCCGCTTGCGGGGGAAGGAAAATTGAAATGCACCCCGCTTGCGGGGGAAGGGAAATAGATATTGTCCCGCTTGCGGGGGAAGAAACTGTATATGCCCCGCTACGCGGCGGAGCGGGAGCGATCGCTGCACCGGAAGTCGTCAAGTCGCTTCAATCTATTTGAAACTTTATCTGTTCGATCTTCTAAACGTAACATCGTTATCGCGACGCAGCAGCATCACGAATTGCCCAAGGATATTCCATGCGTAGTTGGTTCACCCTGATCTGCCTGTTGCTAGGCGTACCTGCCCTGGCTGCCGAACCCGGTGCCGCCGCCAATTTCCATTTGGCCAGCCATCCGATTGGTTGGTTCGCGCTGGTCGTGTTCGTGCTGGCCTACCTCGCCGTCATTCTCGAGGATCACATCAAGATCGCCAAATCCAAACCGGTGATGCTGGGAGCGGCACTGATCTGGGGCCTGATCGCCTGGAAAATGGATGGCGCGGACGCTGCGCGCGAAGCGTTCGAGAGTATGTTTCTCGAATACTCCGAAATATTTTTCTTCCTCGTGGTGGCGATGACGTATGTGACCGCGATGGGTGAACGCGGCGTGTTCGACGCACTGCGCGCACAATTGATCCGTTGGCGTTTCAGTTACCGCCAGTTGTTCTGGGTTACCGGGGTACTCGCGTTTTTTCTGTCGCCAGTGCTGGATAACCTCACCACCGCGCTGGTGATGTCAGCGGTGATCCTCGCCATTGGCGCGGGCAACGTGCGCTTCATTACCCTGGCCATGATCAATCTGGTCGTTGCAGCCAATGCCGGTGGCGCCTGGAGTGCGTTCGGCGATATCACCACGTTGATGGTGTGGCAGGCGCACAAAGCCGAATTCTTTGATTTTTTCAGTCTCTTCGTACCCTCCGTGGTCAACTGGCTGATACCAGCATTGGCAATGTATTTCGCGTTGCCAAAAGGGCGCCCCGAAGCAGCCAGCGCCAGCGCCCGAATCAAGCCCGGCGGTATCGGCATCTGCTTCACGTTCGCCATCACCATTGCGATTACCGTGGCCGGCAAACAACTGCTCGGCATGCCGGCGGCGTACGGAATGCTGACCGGCCTTGCCCTACTCAACCTGCTGGCTACGCGAATCGACCATCGTCAACGTCGTTATGCACTGGCCGAAGGGCGCGAGGAAGAAACCTATTCGATCTTCCGCATCATCGCCAACGCGGAATGGGACACACTTTTGTTTTTCTATGGCGTATTTGCCTGCGTCGGCGGCCTCGGCGCAATCGGCTATCTCGAACTGGCATCCCACCACCTGTACGGCAACCTGGGCTTCACCGCCGCCAACTCGATCATGGGTGTGCTCTCGGCCATCGTCGACAACATTCCCATCATGTTCGCGGTGCTGCAAATGAACCCCCCGATGGACCTGAGCCAGTGGCTGCTGGTAACTCTGACGGCCGGCGTCGGCGGTAGCCTGCTATCGGTCGGCTCGGCTGCAGGCGTGGCCTTGATGGGTGCGTCGCGCGGCATGTACACGTTCATGGCGCATCTGCGCTGGAGTTGGGCGGTTGCGCTGGGCTACATCGCCAGCATCGCGCTGCATCTGTGGCTGTCTGGCGCATAGGGATGAGCTGAACAAACATTTACGGCAAAGTTCCGAAAAACCACGTATAATTGCCGGCTTACTT
Organism: Rudaea sp.; assembly: GCA_039935035.1. GTDB lineage: Bacteria > Pseudomonadota > Gammaproteobacteria > Xanthomonadales > Rhodanobacteraceae > Rudaea. The sequence continues at coordinate 5,356 of JBDTLA010000193.1, forward strand.
TTCAAAAAGGCGGCGCGGCCGGGAGGCGGCGCCGGTTTCGGCATGTCCATCGAAAAATTGCGCAACATCGCCATCGTCGCCCACGTCGATCACGGCAAGACCACGCTCGTCGACTGCCTGCTCAAGCAGTCCGGCACGTTCAGCGAACGCACGGTGCTGGCCGAGCGCGTAATGGATTCCAACGACCAGGAAAAAGAACGCGGTATCACCATCCTGGCCAAGAACACGGCGATCACCTGGCGCGACAACCGCATCAACATCGTTGATACCCCGGGACACGCGGATTTCGGCGGCGAAGTCGAACGTGTGCTGTCGATGGTCGATTCCGTATTGCTGCTGGTCGACGCGATGGACGGCCCGATGCCGCAGACGCGCTTCGTCACGCAGAAAGCTTTCCAGATGGGCTTCAAGCCCATCGTCGTCATCAACAAGGTCGACCGCCCCGGCGCGCGACCAGACTGGGTGCTGAACCAGACGTTCGATCTGTTCGACCGGCTCGGCGCAACCGATGAGCAACTGGATTTTCCAGTCGTCTACGCGTCGGCGTTGCACGGCTACGCGAACCTTGATTCCGAAGCGCGCTCCGGCGACATGACCCCGCTGTACGAAGCGATCATGAAGCACGTGGCTGCACCGAAAGTTGATCCGAATGGTCCGTTCCAGATGCGCATCAGCCAGCTGGATTACAACTCCTACGTCGGCTTGATCGGCATCGGCCGTATCGAGCGTGGCAAGGTGCGCACCAACATGGCGATTGCTGCTATCGATCGACATGGCAAAAAACGCCAGGGCCGCGTGCTCCAGGTGCTCGGTTTCATGGGTCTTGAACGCCGCGAAGTGCCGGAAGCCGAAGCCGGCGATATCGTCGCGATTTCCGGCGTCGAGGGCTTGGGTATTTCCGATACCTTGTGCGCGCCCGATGCAGTCGAACAGTTGCCGGTGATGACCGTCGACGAGCCAACCATCAGCATGACTTTCCAGGTGAACAATTCTCCGTTCGCCGGTAAGGAAGGCCGGTTCCTGACCAGCCGCCAGATTCGCGAACGCCTGATGCGCGAAGTGCTGCATAACGTCGCGATGAAAGTTGAAGAAACCGAAGACCCAGACAAATTCAAGGTATCCGGCCGCGGGGAATTGCACTTGTCCGTGCTGATCGAGACGATGCGCCGCGAAGGTTACGAACTGGCCGTGTCGCGCCCGGAAGTGATCCTCAAGGAAATCGACGGACAGATTCAGGAACCGTGGGAACAACTCGTCGTCGACATGGAAGAGCCCTACCAGGGTGGCGTAATGGAACGCCTCGGCACGCGTCGCGGACAGCTCAAGAATATGGAACCCGACGGCAAAGGCCGCGTGCGCCTGGATTACCTGATTCCCGCGCGCGGATTGATCGGATTCCAGACCGAATTCCGTACCGTCACCGCTGGCACCGGCCTGTTGTTCCATGTGTTCGATCATTACGGCCCGCGCGCCGAAGGCGCCATCGCCAAACGCCAGAACGGTGTGATGATCTCCAACGGAACCGGCAGCGCGCCCGCGTATTCGCTGGTGTCCTTGCAGGAACGCGGACGCTTGCTGATCGACGAAGGCGCACAAATTTATGAAGGCCAACTCGTCGGCATCCACGCCAAGGACAATGACCTCACCGTCAACGCCTTGCGTGCCAAACAGATGACCAACATCCGCGCCGCCGGCAAGGACGAATACGTGCAGCTCACCCCCGCGGTGCGCATGTCGCTGGAACAGGCCCTGGAATTCATCGACGACGACGAACTCGTCGAAGTCACCCCCAAGGCCGTGCGCCTGCGCAAGAAAAACCTCACTGAAAACGATCGCAAGAAGGCGTCGCGGCACGCGGCGTGAGGTAGCTTGCCGTTGGCCTTTATTCGGCCAACAGGTCGGACTGAATTTGGTCGCCGTCGACGTTAATCGTCACGGCAATAACCCAAGCATCCCGGCCTCAAGCGCCCCCGCACCACGCGGCTGCGTTTTTGGTGTTGGCGGATCGGCCAGCGCTTCGCCGTCGAACAGGTGCGCGGCCATGCGATCGAGTGCGGCGTAGGCAAACGGCATCAGCGGCACGTGGGCGTCGCCGAATCCGGGCACTGCAAGGAATGCATCGAAGTGTTGCGCGTACGGGACTTTCCAGTAGCGCGGCGTGCGGCCCTGTTCGCGCAGCCATGCAACATACGGTTCGGAACTGAAGGCGGTGGGAATCAAACCATCGGCGGCACCGTGGACGACCCAAATTGGCAAATCGACACGCGGCATTTTTGCGGCGAGTGTGGTCACCGCTGCATGCAACGTGCGCGCATCGGCGTCGTCGCCTTCCCACAACGCGCGCAGGCAACGCACGCCACGCAGCGTGGGATCCAGCGATGCATTGACGCCACCGAACAGACCGACGCCGGCACCGGGCGGAATACCTGCAGCATCGGACCACCACGACGCACGCGTTGCAGCATCGGCAACGATGGGAACGCCTGCCGCATTCATCGCGTGATAGACGAAGCCGCAAGCCATGTTGCCGACGCCACGGCGCAAATACGCCGATGCGTAACCGGCGGCAGCCGCACGCCAGATATCGAACAAGGTCGTGCTGGCTGCGGTGGCGATGGCGTCATCGCGCCAGCCGCTTGCGTGTAGTTGTTCCAGTGCTTGCGCGGCTTGTTTCGATAGTGATGTCGCGCTGAGCGTGCCGTCGTTGTGCAGACTGGCACAACGCAACGGCCACGCCGGGGGTGGCACACCGGCAACGCGGGCGAGCGGTGCATCGTCGAAGCGCGGATCGAGCAAGGCGCATGGCACCAGCAAGGCGGCTTGTGTTGTGTAATCGAACAAAGTTCGACCACGCTCCGGCACGTTGATGTTCGGCTCCATCGCGACGACGCCATCGAGCAAACCCGCATCGTCGAATCCGGCCGCCTGCAGCACGGCGCCGCCGCCATTGGACAAACCGGCGGCGATGATGCGCGTGTTTTCCGGCGTAAACGGTGCCTGATCCGGATAAGCGCGATCAAGCATGGCCAAACCGAAACGCGCAGCCTGCAACACATGATGGCCCCAATCGGCTTCGGGATTGTCGCCGGAATGCACATGCTTGACGCCGATGCCGGCATCGGTCGGTACGTTGGCGGGTTCGAATTCCAGTTGTGCGGTACCGGCCTTGGCGCGCGTGCCGTCAAGCGCGACGCCAGAGTTGTCGGCCGTATCGAAGTAACCCGAACCGGTGCCCTTGTCGGTATAGGCAACAGCACAACCGCGCGGTAGTCCCCACGCGCCGGCCAGGGAGATTGCGCCATAGACTCCGCGCGAACCCGACGATGGCGCTACTAGCAAGCAGCGTTTCTTGCTGTCGAAATTGTCCGGCGCCTGCAGCAAGACACGATGCGGCGAACGCGCTCCGGAAATTTTGGCAAACGCGCTATATTCGCGACCGGGAACAATCGGTACTGCGCCGTAAACGCGACCATAACCACCCAAAGGCCCCAAATCGGCGATACCCTTCCAGTTCATCTGGATCGCGCGGCGACGCAACTCGGGTGCGGTCGGATGGACTGGATCGGCAAAAACCGCGGGCAGACCAGCAAGCCCGGCCAATCCCAGTCCTGCGCTGAGCAAATCGTCGCTGCCGCGATGTTCGGTGACGCGGATGGGGCTGACGACAAACCCGATTTCCATGGCAGACTCCGGTGCAGCCGGCACGCGCGCGCAACCGGCCAGTAGAATGAGAACCGCAGAAGTGGGCAGGATCAGGCGCATGTTCCTACCTTAGCAAACTCGTCTCGGCGCGCCATGGTACAAAAGTCCACCCCAATTGCCGAATTTTCTACCGGATTTCGATGCCACGTATTCTTGTCGCCGACGATCATCCGCTATTTCGCCAGGCATTGGCGCAAATGCTGCGCAGGGCGTTTGCGGATGCACACGTGTTCGAGGCCGATACGTTGCTGAGCACACGCGCCCTGCTGACTTCAGACAACACCATCGAGCTGGTACTGCTGGATCTGCATCTGCCCGACAGTCACGGACTGATGGGCCTGGCCACGTTGCGTGCCGAATTCCCGGCGGTGGCGGTGGCAATGATTTCCGCGCACGAAGACGCCACGACGATTCGCCGCGCGCTCGCGCTCGGCGCGGCGACGTACGTGCCCAAACGCTGCGATCCGGCGACCTTGGCCGACGCTTTGCAGCGTGTATTCGAGGGCAATGACGAGTTGCCACCGGTGCTGTCTGAAATACTGCGCGGCGTTGGCCCCGCTCGCAACGACAGCGAATTGGCCACGCGGTTCGCGAGACTGAGTCCGCAGCAATTTCGCGTGCTCGGACTCATAGCCGATGGCCTGCTAAACAAGCAGATCGCCGATGTGCTCGATATCCAGGAGCGCACGGTCAAGGCGCACGTCACCGCGATCTTCGAACGCCTCGGCGTGCGCAATCGCACGCAAGCCGGAGTGTTGTTGCGTTCGCTTGAGTTGACCGATCCTGCGGGTCGCGTCGACGATGCGCAGTAATCAATCAGTCAGTCCAGTCACCACTCCTCGCCAGCCCATCATTCCCGCGCAAGCGCTAGTGGCCTGTAACATAGGAATCGCCAGCACCTCGCTTGGTCTGTCGTCGTCTGGCTTGATCTTCACTCGGCCAATAGCTTCGGCTATTGGCCTCGTTCCAGATCGGCACAAGCCACCAACATCCCGGCGCGATCTGTCTACCGCTTCCTCTGTTACAGACCACTAGTCGCTCTGCACCAGCCACAGGGTTGGTCATCCAGTGCTTTTAACCTGCATTCGGTACATGGGCGGAAAGCCAAGTCGATGGATTCCCGCCCAGAGCATGCGCGAATGACGGGTTTCTGCGAGTACGTCGTTGCTGATTTGCCACGCGTCAAAGCCAATCAGATCAGCAGAATTCATCCCCTGCGTTGCGGCGCGCCTGTAGATGCGCCAGCATCGATTTCAGCGCCAGCGGCTTGACCGGTTTATGCAGCAATTGGCAGCCGGCGGCTGCGACGCGATCACGCAGGGCCTGGCTGTGATCAGCGGAGACGATGGCGCACGGACGCTCGCCAATTTCTTCGCATAAACGACGGTATACATCCAGGCCGGTCGTATCCGCATCCAGGTGATAGTCGAGTAACAAGATGTCCGGGGCCGCTGCACGCACCGCACGTAACGCGGCCTCGGTATCCGCAGCAATCTGCACATCGCAATGCCAACCGCGCAATAGTGCCTGCATGGCGTCGCGCACGGATGCCTCATTGTCCACGACCAGGACGCGGCTGTGTCGCGGCACCATAGCTATCGAATCGTTGCTGGCGGCTGGCGCGGCAGCGGCGGCAGTTCCGATCGGCACGCGAATCGCGAAGACGCTGCCGCGTCCGGGGCGCGAACGCAGGCTCAGGCGATGCCCGAGCAGGCGTGCCAGGCGATCGGCGATGGACAATCCCAAACCCAGTCCGTGGCCGTCGCGTTGCAGGCGTTTAAACTCTTCGAAGATTGTTGCGCGATCGGCTGCATCGATGCCAACGCCGGTATCCCACACTTCGATTGAAACGTCATCGCCCTGGCGCCGACACGCCAACAAGATGCCGCCGGTGCGCGTGTAGTGCGCCGCATTGGACAGGAAATTCTGCAAAATCCTGCGCAGCAATTGCATATCACTCACGATCCATACGGGCAGCGTGCGGCAACGCAACTGCAATCCTTTTTGCTGCGCAAGCAGGCCGAACTCAGCCGCCAGCGACTGCATCGCATGGTCGATGCGAAACGACTCGCACTGCACGCGCATGCCGCCGGCGTCCAGACGTGAAATCGCCAGAAGCCCGCCAAGCAGATCCTCGGCGGATACCAGCGCGCTGTCGATGCGCGCCACCGCTTCGCGATATTGCGGATGTCGCAATTGGTCGGACAAGGCATGCGTGAACAGGTGTGCGGCATTCAGTGGCTGCGCGAGGTCGTGTCCAACCGCAGCAAGAAATCGGCTCTTGGCCAGATTCGCACTCTCGGCTACGGCACTGGCCTGGGCCAGTTCGGCGGTACGTTCGTCGACGCGTTGCTCCAGGTTTTCGTTGGCGCGGGTGAGTTCGTGTTCAGTCTGGCGGAAGGCGGTGACATCGGTGAACGTGGCAACGAAGCCACCGCCAGGCATCGGATTTCCGCGGATCTCGATGATGCTGCCATCCGGAAATTTGCGTTCGGACAAGTGCGGAGTGCCGCTACGCATCGCAGTCAGTCGACGTTGCAACCGCTGCTCGATCTCTCCGCCACCGATGACACCGCGTTCGATATTATGGCGAGTCAAATCGGCAATCGGGCGGCCCACCGTGAGCATTCCTTCCGGGTAGTCGAACAACTGCGAGTAACGCCGGTTCCAGGCGACAACGCATAATTGCGCATCGACCACACAAATACCCTGGCTCATGTTTTCCAACGCCGCTTCCAGCACCCGCTGGTTGAAGCGCAGGTCCTGCGAGGCCTCGCCGACGATGGCTGCAACGACTTCCAATTCGTCGCGCCGGCGATGGCGTACGACATCAACCAGCAAATGCGCTGACGACGCACCGATCACGGCGGCCAGTTCATGTTCAACGGCAGCGACTTGCTGGATACTCGCGTGCGATACATCGCCGCTGCCAGCAATCAAACCATCGACGCGCTCAGCAGGCAGGAATCGCTGCGCCAGCGCGCGCAACCCTGCCAGCTCGACGCTACCGCTGACCGCCGCAGGTTCGGCGCGACCCCAGCG
>JBDTLA010000194.1:0-3374 GCA_039935035.1 Rudaea sp.
CAGCTTTTCCAGCGGCTCGTCGCTTTCATAACGCAAGCAAAAAAATTCGCCTTCGCGACCGAGCACCGTAAGCGTCTCGCCACCATCAAGCACAATCAAACTACCGGGCTTCGGCTTCTTGCTCACGCCCAACTGCGCAAGTGCTTCATCCGCGCCGGTCATGCGCTCAATCAGGATTTCCACCGCGCCGCCGGTCGGCTTGTGCCCAAACAAGCGCGCCGGCAACACACGCGTGTCGTTGAACACCAGCAAATCGCCAGGTTTAAGGTAGTCGGCAAGGTCCGTGAATCGACGGTCCTCGAAGCGACGCGCCGGCACATCCACGATCAGCAAACGACTGGCCGAACGCTCGGGTAGCGGCGTCTGCGCGATCAGTTCCGGCGGCAGGTCGTAGTGGAAGTCGGATTTGTTCACCCGGCGATTATCGCCGATTCCTCAAAACACTAGTAATCCTGCGAGCCAGAACCAGAACCGTGTAGTCTACGGGCACGGGGATGGGGAGAATGTCATGTATCGACTGATTGCTGCATTTGCCGTTACAGCGTTGCTGAGCGCAAACCTCGCGGCGCAAGATTTGCCGGTTTATACCGATACCTTGCAGAACGGGTTCTCGGACTGGTCATACGGTGGCGGTTCCAATTTCACCGACACGACGCATTTCCACAGCGGCGCAGCTTCCATTTCCTTCACTGGCAGCGCCGGCGCGGACAATGGCGTTTCCCTGGAACACGGACTCGGGGGCAACCCCTCGCCCTTCGCTCCTGGAACTTATTCGGGGCTGCGCCTGTTCGTCAACGGCGGCGCCACGGGTGGGCAAAAGCTGTCCCTCAGCCTGGAAGTCAACGGCGGCACACCGGTCCTCGCGAGCGCAGTGACGCTGCCCGCTGCTCCCGCGAACGCCTGGTTGCAAATCGATGTCGCGCTGAGCGATCTTGCCTTCACCAATGACGGCAGCTTCGATCGCATCGACCTGTTGCCGACCGTCAACTCGCAAGCGCAGATGTTCATCGACGATGTAACGCTGATCGGCGCAAGCTCGAGCGGCGGGTCGGGAAATTACCTTTTCGGCAGCAGCTTCGAACCGGAGTACATGTTTGTGCCGCAGTACAACCTGGCCACGAGCGGCAGCATCAAGGTCTACCTGCGCACCACGAATACGGCGAACTTCACATTCGTGCGCGAAGCGCCGCTAGGCGCCGGCACCCATCCCAACGCGGTCTCGTTCGCACCCGATGGAGGGCTGTGGGTGGTTGACGACGGCAGCGCCAGCTTGCGGCGCTATTCGCTGCAATCCATGCTTGCCGATGCGAATCCCGCCCCAACGGTCAGCGTGGGCCCTGTCGGCGACGGGTCGAGCATCTTCGATTTGGCGTTTTTTGGCGCCTATGGCTATGTCAGCCAGAGCAACTTCGGCAGCGCCAATCAGATCCTGAAGTTCACGCTGGCCAATCTGAACGCTGGAGCCAATGTTTCCACGTCGCTGACCAACGCAGCCCTGCATGTGCCTACGGGACTGACGTTCGATGCACAAGGTCACCTGTGGATCGCCAACGACAATAACGGCAGTCCCGGCACGTTGGTCAGAATGAGCGCCCCGAGCGTGAACGCGGCCATCGATGTCACGATCTCGAACGCTGCAGGCGGCCACGCAATCAATGGCGCCGAAGGTCTTGGCTTCGACGAATTTGGCACGCTGTGGGTGGGCGACAATGCCGAACCAACGCTGTACGGGTTCGCTGCCCAGCAATTGACCGCTACTGGCAATCCGACGCCGATCGGCCAGATCGACATGCCGACGCCGGCTCCCAACCACGCCTTCACCGGCTATGTCGGCGGTATTGCCTTCGACCGCCGCGGTGACGTGCGCATCAACTACGAATACGACTACACGGTGCGGGCTTTCACGGCCACCGCCGGGCCCTGGAGCGGCCCCAGCTACACTTCGTACACAAGCGCGGAGTTGACCGCATTGAGCGACGCGACTGCCGATCCCGGCCGCGGCGGTATCGCGATCTGGCCGGTGCCGCACACGGTGCACAGGTAACGAATAACGGCTGGGGTCACAACCAGCCCTTCTGCCGCGCCAACCGATATGCCTCGATACGATTGCTGACACCGAGTTTACCAATCGCCTCCGACAGGTAATTGCGCACGGTGCCTTGCGACAAGTGCAGTTGCGCGGCGATATCGCCAGCGGACTGTCCCTCACCGGCCAGACGCAACACCTGGCGCTCGCGATCGTTGAGAGGATCGTCGCCAGACCAGGCTTCAAGAGCCAATTGAGGATCGATCGCACGCCCGCCGCGATGGACCTTGCGGATCGCTTCGGCCAATTGTTCTGCCGGCGCGTCCTTGAGCAGATAACCGCTGACGCCGGCATCCAGCGCACGACGCAAAAATCCAGGACGTGCGAACGTCGTCAAAATGACGACTTTGCATTGTTTACTCGCCGCGCGGATGCGCTGCGCCAATTCCAGGCCGGTCATGCGCGGCATCTCGATGTCGGTCAGCACAACATCGGGGCAATCGACTTCAATCATTTTCCACGCGGCTTCACCATCGGCCGCATTGGAGACGACATCGATATCCGATTCAAGCTGCAACAGGGCCGACAACGCGCCACGCACCATGGCCTGATCTTCGGCAAGCAGGACGCGGATCATGTCGGATTTTTCGCTATTGCCATCATGCGCGCACGGTAGCAATTGCCGGTGCGCAACTCAATGTGTCCAGATGTGTTGATGCAGCCTAGCCGGCGCTTGAGCGATTTGCTCACATCATGCGTGACGTAGCAGCGCCGCTGCCGGCACGCTTTCTTGTACGGCCGATTGCGGCAACGGCATGCTCACGTGCAGGCGCGTGCCTTGTCCACGCACGGATTCGATGCGCAAATCGGCACCGATGCCGTCAAGACGCTCGCGCATGCCACACAAACCGTTGCCCGGTACGATCGCGCCACCACGCCCGTTGTCGTCGATCGTCAACAGCATGCGTTGACCTTCAACATCGAGTGCGGCGCGCACGCGTGTGGCACGTGCGTGCCGCTGCGCGTTGGTCACCGCCTCGCGCAAGGTCATCGCCAAGGCCGTTTCGATCTCCGGCGGCAAGGAAACATCGGCCAGTGCGTACTCGAAGTGGATGCCATTGGATTCCAGTAGCAATTTGGCCGAGGCCAATTCAGCTGCAAAACCCGCAGCACGAATGCCCGTCACGGCGCGCCGCACCTGGGCCAGCGAATCACGCGCAACGCGCTCGACATCGGCGATTTCGCGCCGCGCTGCCTGCGGATCGCGCTCAAATAGCCGATTGGCCAATTCGGATTTCAAGGTAATCAGCGACAGCGTGTGTCCGAGCAAATCGTGCAGGTCGCGGCC
>JBDTLA010000195.1:0-15709 GCA_039935035.1 Rudaea sp.
CGGCGGTCTATTCTCTGTTGCACTTTCCGTCGACTCACGCCGCCCAGGCGTTACCTGGCACCCTGCCCTGTGGAGCCCGGACTTTCCTCGAAGCGCTTGCGCACCTCGCGACTGTCTGGCCGACTCCATGTGCAGGATACAGGGGACCGGGACGCGAGGACAGCGGCAGCGGTCGGGAATCGGGAATCGGGAATCGGGAATCGGGAAGAGCATAAAGTTTTCGTCATTTCCGAAAGCTCTCAGCGGGAATGAAGAGCGTTTACCTACGTCTGCGCCTGCCGCTACTCGTACAACATCTTGCGCGGTGCCCCAGTAATTTCCGCAGCAAGCTTCGCCGCGCGGCTTGGCGGCAGTTCCACACGCAGCAACGCAAATACGCGTCGACCCTCGATAAGGCGCGCGTCATCGGCCTGCGCGTCCGCACCTGCAACCACTACGACGAATTCGCCGCGGCGTTGATCGGCATCGGCTGCCACGCGTTGCGCGAGTTTGCCCAGGGTACCGTCGAGCACGGTCTCGAACAGCTTGGTCAGTTCCCGCGCGATGACTGCGGCTCGTTCGCCACCAAGAACCTGGACCATGTCGTCAATCGTTTCCGCAATGCGATGACTGGACTCATAGAAAATCAAGGTACGGACTTCCGCAGCCAAGTGCTGCAATCGGGCACGGCGTGGCGTCGCCTTCGGTGGCAGGAATCCCTCGAACACGAAGCGATCCGATGGCAAGCCAGCCACGGACAAGGCGGCAATCGCTGCACACGCCCCGGGAACCGGGCTCACGGCGATTCCCGCTTCGCGCGCAGCCCGCACCAGCCTGAATCCTGGATCGCTGATCAACGGCGTTCCAGCATCGCTGATGAGTGCGATCTGCGCACCGTCGTGCATGCGCCGAACCAGCGTATCGCACGCTTCGCGCTCGTTGTGTTCGTGCAAGGCGAAGGTTGGCGTGGCGATGCCGAAATGCCGCAGCAGAGCGCCGCTGTGTCGCGTATCTTCGGCGGCAATCAAATCGACGCACTGCAAGACGCTGCGCGCACGCACGGAAAAATCTTCAAGATTGCCGATCGGCGTAGCCACGACCCACAGCTTTGCAATGTTGTGCTGGTTCATGCGCATCTCCTGTTGCGCGCATGAGCTTAACCCAACCGCGCGCGCGTCGATCCGGTATCATGTACGGCGGTTCGCAACAGGTGCCCACATGAGACCAATACGCCGGTCAGGATTGCCGATTTTCTGCATGGTCGCGGCCTGCGCATTGTTCGCCGGATGTGCCGACTTGGGGGCGCCGCGCAATTCGCCAGCACCTGCTGAAGCAGTCAACGCCGAGCAATATTTCAAGCAAGGCAATTTCGATCTCGCGGCACAAACCTTCCTCGCCCTGGCGCAACGCGATCACGGGTCTGGCGACTATTATCGCTTGCGCGCCGCGCAGGCGTACCACGAAAACGGCGAAATCGATGCCGCCGCACGCACCCTCGACGACATCCGCCCGGCGCATTTGGTCGACGCACAACGCATCGACTACGATTTGCTCGGCGCCGACATCGCACTGGCGCGCAAAAATCCGGCCAAGGCGTTGCAACTGCTCGGCTATGACGACGCCAACCTGGCGTTACAATCGCGCACACGTACCCTCGAATTGCGCGCCCGTGCCCAGGCTGGAACCGGTGATGTCCTCGGCAGTGCGCGTACCCGCGCTGCACTCAATCGCGAGCTGGGCGGCGCCGATCGCACCCAGAACGAGGCGCAGATCATCGCCACGCTGGCCCTGCTGCCTCCGGCCACGCTCAAGCAACAGGCCGAATCGCTGTTACCCGGCGATCCATTACGCTCCTGGTTGAATCAGGCTTTGCACAAGAGTGGCCAGGCACTTCCGCTGGTCGTGCTGCATCCGAATCAGCCGGTGGGCACGCTGATGCCCCAGCAGGGCAACGGCATGCAGCGCGAAGGCTATTTGCCGCCGCATCGCATTGGCGTATTGCTGGCCGATACCGGCCCGCTGCGCGCGGTGGCGCAACCAATCCGCGACGGTTTTTTCGCCGCGCATTTCGCCGACACCAGCGCGCAACGCGCCGATATCCAGGTTTACGACACGGGCAGCACGCCGGAAACCGCGGTCGCGGCGTATCAAAAAGCCGTGGCCGATGGTGCCGATCGTATTGTCGGCCCGCTATCGCGCGAAGCCGTAGCCGCGGTGTTCGCGCAGGGCGCGCTGCCCGTTCCGATGTTGGCATTGAACCAGCCTGACAATGGCCAGACGCCCCCGCCCGGCAGCGCGGCATTTGCGTTGACACCGGATGCCGAAGCCGCCCAGGTGGCCGAGCATATGGTGCAGCGCGGTCTGGATCAGGCGATTGTCATCACCGCCTCGGAAGACTGGGCCGAACGTGCTGCGTTGGCGTTTCGCGCGCAATTCGGCAATCACAACGGCCAGGTGCTCAACGAAGGGCGTATCGAAGACGGGCAAGTGAATTTTTCCACAATGGTGCGTCAGGTGCTCGCCGGCGTGCCCACGACAAAGTATGCGCCTGCCCTGCCAGGCGCCGCAGCGACGACCGATTCCAGCGCGCCCGGAACCATCGGTATCTTCATCAGCATGCGCCCACAGCAGGCACGTTTGCTGATGCCGCAACTCAAGCTAGCCGGTTATGGACAGATACCCGTTTTCGCCACCTCGCATATTTACGCGGGCGATTACAGTCCTGGGCTGGATCGCGATCTGGACGGGGTTGAATTCTGTGATGCGCCGTGGCTGTTCGACGCGACCCCGGGCCTGCCCAATCATGCCGACATCGCACGCGTTCTTGGCGCGGCACGCGGAGCCGGCGGACGCCTGTTTGCCATGGGCCTGGACGCCTACGCCTTGCTGCCCTACCTGAACTGGCTGGCCCAACACAACGACAGTTACCTGCCTGGAGCTACCGGACAACTTGCCGAAGACAGCCTGGGCCGCATCCAGCGCCTGCTCATCTGGGCGCGTTTCGACAACGGTGCCGCACATCCGATCAACGGCAGCTTGCAAATGAGCACGGCACCACAATGAGGCTGGTGCACTAACGTGCGCGCTATAGGTGTACTTTGGGAAAATGCAACATTGCTGCATCTTCGCCACGCCGGCCTGAAAGACCTCGCCCGGAACTTCAGTTGTCGCTACGGCGAAATTGACCTGATCATGAACGATAGCAGCGGCCACGAAGGCGACTGTACGGTGTTTGTCGAAGTGCGCTACCGCAATTCTGCCGCACGTGGCGGCGGGCTGGCCTCGGTCGGAGCGGCAAAGCGCACGAAACTCCTGCGCACTGCGTCAGTCTATTTGCAGGCAAATCCACGCTTGGCCAACCTGCCCTGTCGTTTCGATGTGGTGGCGTGCAACGGAACGCCGGACACGCCATCGTTCGACTGGGTCCGCGGTGCATTTGAAGCAAACTGAGGAATGAATCCGATGAAGCCTGGCAAATTCGCGAGTGTACTTTTTCTGCTTTTGACCCTACCGCTGCTGCATGGCTGCTTTGCGGTAATCGCCGGCAGTGCGGCGGCCGGTGCGCATGCCGTACACGATCGCCGCGCCGTCGGCACGGTGCTGAGCGACCGCAACATCCAGCTCAGTGCCATCGATGCGGTCAACAAGCACAAAGACCTCACGCGCGACGGCAACAACATCAAGATCGTGGTCTACAACGGCGTCATGCTGCTGTGCGGCCAGGTACGCACGCAAGCCTTGAAACAGCTCGCGCATTCCACAGCGGCGGGATTTAATGGCGTCATCCGACTGGTCGACGAGATCGAAGTCACCGACACGCCACAGGGCTTCTGGCGCCGGCGCGGCGACAACGCAATTTCGGCGCGAGTCAAAACCGGCATGCTCAACATCACCAGCATGCACGGTTTCGATCCCACCCGAATCAACGTCACCACGTCGCACGGGGTGGTTTATCTGATGGGTATGGTAAGTCACGAAGAAGCCGATGCAGTCACCGACATTGCACGCGAAACATCCGGGGTGGATAAAGTGGTGAAGCTGTTCGAGTACACCGATTGAACGGCTACTCCGCAGCCGTTATGGAACGCCTAGCGCTTTAGCGGGAGTCCCGAAGCGTTGATTTGACGATTCCCGGTTCCCATCTCTGCGCTCAGAACAAAGTTAATGCCACGCTTAGCGCAACTGCGGCATATACCCCCGCAACAATATCATCGGCCATCACCCCGAACCCTCCACCAAGCCGGCGATCGGCCCATGAAACCGGCCAAGGTTTGAAGATGTCGAAAATGCGGAAAAGTATAAAACCGACGACGATCCAAACCCAACCACGACGCCACCACAACAACGGCGCAAGCGCCAACCATTGACCGACGAACTCGTCCCACACAAGTGCGCCGGGATCGGCAATCTGTAACCGCCGCACGGCCCAGTTGCACGCCCAAACACCAATTGCAAACGCGACGATCAACGCCAATACGAACGCGGGAATCGGCAGTTCGCGTAACGCAAACCACGGCAACAACGCCGCCAGTGAGCCGGCCGTACCCGGCGCGACCGGACTCAGGCCTGATCCAAATCCCAATGCAATCCAGCCGGCAGGGTTGCGCAGCAGCGTGCGGCGTTGATCGGGCGTCAGGCTGCTCATGCGAAATGCTCCCAGCCCGCACGGTCGAGCGTGACCGGCCTGCCGGCGCCATCAAGTGCTCGCACCCCCGACTTTGCCACGACGCGACCAATGCGTGTCGCCGCGCAACCGCTGCGCGCAATATCGCCTAGCAGGGCGCCTGATGTTTGCGCATTTGCCGTGAAGCACAATTCGTAATCGTCGCCACCGCTGGCCTGTAACACCGCGCGCGCGTCCGCGTCGAACAAGCGCAGCAACGCCGGCGAAGCAGGCAGCGATTCCAGGTCGATTTCAGCACCAACCCCACTGGCCTTGCAGATATGCTCCAAGTCTGCGAGCAAGCCATCGGAAACGTCGATGCATGCATTGGCTTGCCCGCGCAAAGCCAGTCCCTGGGCAACGCGCGGCACCGGCCGATTCAATCGGGTAAGCAGCGCCTCGCGCGTGTCCGCCGGTGCGTTGAACAGGTGTTGCGCGTCGTCGGCGCTCTTGTCCATGCAGCGCAATCCCGCCGCTGCATCGCCAAGCGTGCCGGTGACAAAGATCGCATCGCCAACACGCGCGCCGCTGCGCAACAGCGCCGCATCACGCGGTACGAATCCGAACACGCACACGCCGATATTCAATTCGCCGCGCGTCGTATCACCGCCAACGAGCGCGAGTTTGAATTCGGCAGCGAGCGCGGCAAAACCATCGGCGAACTGCGCAACCCAGCCCGAATCGGCCTGCGGCATGGTCAACGTCAACGTGGCCCACGCCGGTGTGGCCCCCATGGCAGCCAGATCCGAAAGATTGACTGCGAGCGCTTTCCAGCCGATGTCGTATGGACTGGCAGCATGCGGAAAATGTACCCCGGCGACCAAGCTGTCAGTGCTCACGACAAGCAATTGTCCGGGCGGCGGGGCCAACAATGCCGCGTCGTCGCCGATACCCAAACGCACATCTTCGCGCACAGCGGCGCAGCGCGTGCGGATCAGATCGATCAGATCGAATTCAGCCATGCGCGTCAATTTCACACAACGTCGAAATGGTTATCGTCCCGGCGCAATCGCGACGCACCGAATCACTTTCCCCGGTACTCGGTCGCGCGCCATTCGCGTGCCGCCTTGTCGAGCACGCCATTGACGTAGGTGTGGCCGTGCTCGGATCCGAAGCGCTTGGCGATCTCAATTGCCTCGTTGAGCACGACGCGATACGGCACATCCGGGCGCTGGCGCAATTCGTAGGCGGACATGCGCAGGATCGCGCGTTCGATCGGGTCAACCCGGGCAACCTCGCGATCCAGGAACGGAGTGAGGCTTTCGTCCAGAGCCGCGCAGTGGCGCTCCACGCCGCTGAGCAAATCCTCGAAATAGTCGAGGTCGGCGATTTCCATATCCTGCTCGTGGCGAAATTCTTCGATAACCGCCTTCATCGGATTGCCGCCGATCTGCCAGGCGTAAATAGCCTGCGTCGCACGCCGCCGGGCGCGCGAGCGCGCTGCGAGATCGATTCCATCCGGGCGGCGATGCTGGGTCATGGGGTTCCTTTGCAATCGCGCGGGTTCGCGCCGTCCAATTCGGTAAACAAGTCCACAATTTCAATGGCGGCCAACGCCACATCTTCACCTTTGTTGCCATGCACGCCACCAGCTCGCGCCTGCGCATCCACGTGACGCTCAACCGCGAGCACGCCGTTGAGTACTGGCACGCCGTGATCCAGCGCGACGCGCATCAAACCCTGCGCGCATCCATCCGCGACGTGCTCGAAGTGCCGCGTATCCCCGCGCACCACACAACCCAGCGCAATGATCGCATTGTAGCGCCTCGTCGCCGCGAGCTGTGCTGCAACCATGGGGATTTCCCACGCCCCGGGTACGCGCATCAGGTCGATCATTGCCTCGCTAGCGCCGTGCTCGATGAGTGCACGCTGCGCACCCTCGATCAATGCATCGACGATACGCGGGTTCCAGCGGCTGGCGACGATCGCGAAGCGCGAGGTGGAAGCGATGCGGAGTTGACCGGAGAAGTTGGGCATGAGCTGTGAAGGTAGTGGGACGGGAAAACAAGAAAGTCTACAACCTCGTCATTCCCGCGAAGGCGGGAATCCAGTTCTTGCTCTTGATTTGTCTGCACAAAAGACAAAAGAAAGCGCTGGATTCCCGCCTTCGTGGGAATGACGGGCTTTTGATTCCCCCGAGTTTCGAGTCCCGTCTCCCAGGTCCCGATTCCCAATTTCCTATTCGCGATTCCCCATTTCCGGCTCCTCGTAACCAACGACCTCAAGACCAAATCCCGCAAGTCCGAGAAACCGGCGCGGCGTTCCGAGCACGCGCAAGCGTCGCACGCCGAGATCGGCGAGTATCTGCGCACCAACGCCGTGTCGGCGCCATTCGTGCATTTCGTCGGGCAGCGGAGTCTCGGGAGTTTCGGCGAGACGATCCAGTGCGGTGGCCGCTTCATTGGCATCGGTCAGCACAACGACGACACCATGTCCTTCGTCTGCAACATGGCGTAGTGCATGGGTTACCGACACGCTGCCGTCACTGCGCGCCAGGTGCAGCACATCGCTGAGCGTGTCGCGCACGTGCACGCGCGTGAGTACCGGCTCGCCATCGTCCACGGCTCCGCGAACCAGCGCGAAATGTGGCAGTTGCGTGAGCGCATCGCGATAACCCACCAGGCGAAATTCGCCGAATTCGGTTTCGAGCGTACGGTCAAAAACTCGCTCGACCGTCTTTTCGGTTTGCAAGCGGTGTCGGATGAGATCGGCAATGCTGCCAATCTTCAGGCCATGCAAGTTCGCGAATATTTCAAGCTGCGGGCGCCGCGCCATGGTCCCGTCTTCGGCAAGAATTTCGACCAGCACGCCGGATGGGTCCATTCCAGCCAATGCAGCCAAATCGCTGGCCGCTTCGGTGTGACCGGCGCGCGTCAGCACGCCGCCGGGTTGCGCGGCGAGCGGAAAGATATGACCAGGCTGAACCAGATCGTTAGGCTGCGCATCGGCTCGCACTGCAGCCAGGATGGTATGGGCACGATCATGCGCCGAGATTCCCGTCGTCACGCCCTGCGCCGCCTCGATGGAAACGGTGAAATTGGTGTGATGTCGCGAAGCGTTGGCGCTGACCATCGGCGCCAAGTTCAACTGCGCGCAGCGCTGCTGGGTCAGGGCCAGGCAGATCAGGCCACGTGCCTCGCGCGCCATGAAATTGATGTCCGCCGGTCGCACGCATTGCGCTGCCATGATCAGGTCGCCTTCGTTCTCGCGATCTTCATCGTCGACGATGACGACCATGCGGCCGGCGCGGATTTCGTCGATGAGTTCGGGAATAGTGGCGAAAGACATGGCTGGTTTGGGCTGAGGGCCGAGTTGCAAGGAAATTACTCGTGCGCGCCAAGGTAAAGGCGCTCGAGGTATCTGGCTACGACATCGACTTCGATATTGAGCGGGTCACCGATTACCTTGTACTGAAACGTCGTATTCGCAATGGTGTGGGGAATCAGATTGACGCCAAACACGTTCGCATCGACATCGTTGACTGTCAGGCTTACGCCGTCAATACATACGGAGCCTTTTGCGGCGATGTAGCGCGCCAGGACGGACGGGACTTCAATGCGCCAGCGTTGCGAGCGCGCGTCGCCACCTACCGCTCGCACGTGACCAACACCATCGACATGACCGGAAACGAGGTGGCCACCCAGGCGATCCGCCAGACGCAGTGATTTTTCCAGATTGACACGATCGCCGCTCTTCAACACGCGCAGGGTCGTGCACGAAAGCGTTTCTACCGACACGTCGGCAGCGAAGCCTGCCGAATCGAGTTCAATCGCGGTTAGGCAAACGCCGGAAACGCAGATGCTGTCGCCGATTGCCACATCAGACAGGTCCAGCGCATTCGCATCGATCCAAAGCCGGGTGTCACCGCCGATGGGTTCACAGCGCTTGATGTTTCCAACAGATTGAATGATTCCGGTAAACATTCGCTCACGGCCTCAGCAATATGCGCCAATCGTCGCCAACCTGACGCTGCTCGATCACGCGCAAGCGTCGCGCGTTGGCCATGTCATCGATGCCGGGCAACCGCAGCAATGCGCGCGCCTGATCGCCTAGCAGAACCGGTGCGACGTACAGCAGCAACTCGTCGACCAGTTCCGCTGCGAACAATGCACCACACAACGTCGGGCCGGCTTCGACCTGCAATTCGTTGACGCCGCGGGCTGACAGTTCGCGCAGGACATTCAACAGATTCAAGCCGTTTGAATCCGATTCGACGGCCGCGCACTCAACTCGATCGAACCCATCGTGCCCAGGTTTCGCGCCATGCGCATGAAAAACCAACGTCGGCGTGCTGCCATCGAGCACGCGCGCGATCGGCGGCGTGCGCAGGTTGCGATCCAGAACGACGCGCAGCGGCCTGAAGCCCTCTCCTCCAAGCTCGCTTGGGCGAGCGGGTTGGGTGAGGGGGAGGCGTTCACCCCGGCGCGACGCAGCTGCATGCGCCGCCCCCTCACCCCAGCCCTCACCCCCGACGTAGTCAGGGGAGTGGGAGTCGAACCGCACTGTCAAACGCGGGTTGTCGGCGCGCACCGTTCCGCTGCCGGTCAAGATCGCCGAGCTGCGCGCGCGCCAGCGATGCACATCGGCGCGTGCGGCTTCGCCGCTGATCCACGCCGATTTCCCATTGGCGAGCGCGGTGCGCCCATCAAGGCTCATGGCCAGCTTGATGCGCAGCCACGGGCGGCCGCGTTCGATGCGCGAGAAAAATCCGCGATTCAGTTCGCGTGCGGCGTCGTGCATCAAACCGGTTTCGACCGCGATGCCTGCTTCGCGCAAACGGCGCAAGCCGCCACCGTCGACCTTCGGATTCGGGTCGCCACTGGCCACGACGACACGCGTCACGCCGGCTTCGATCAGGGCATCCGCACACGGTGGCGTGCGCCCAAAATGCGCACACGGTTCCAGCGTGACGTAGGCGCAAGCACCGCGCGCGCGCGCGCTAGCCTCGCGCAGCGCGAAGACTTCCGCATGCGCCTGCCCGGCACGTTCGTGCCAGGCTTGGCCGACGATGTTATCGCCGTGCGCAAGTACACAGCCCACACGGGGATTCGGCTGGGTTGTATACATTCCGCGTTCGGCCAGGCGCAAGGCAAGCGCCATGTGCGCGTGGTCGATTGCGGAGAAGCCGGTGCTCGGGGTCCGGGACTCGGAACTCGGTTCCGGCATCAGCGTTTCTTTTCGTGCGCGGCGACCACCGCACCCAGTAGCGGCAACTGCAAGCCTTCCAGTTCGGGCAGATCACGTTCGAGCCGCTCGATTTCCTCGCGAAACGCCTGCACGTCTTCGAATCGGCGATATACCGAGGCGAAGCGCACATAGGCTACCTGGTCGGTGCGCTTCAATTCGGTCATGACCCATTCGCCGATCAAGCGCGACGGCACTTCGCGTTCGCTGATCGAACGCAGCTGTCGGGTAATTGCCCCCATGATCTGGTCGACGGCATCGCTCGCTACGGGACGCTTTTGCAAAGCGCGCTCGACGCCGGTACGCAACTTGCGTTCGTCAAATGCTTCGCGCCGGCCATCGCTTTTGACAATCGCCGGCAGTTTGATTTCAACGGTTTCGAAGGTATTGAAGCGCTCGCTGCAACGTTCGCACTCGCGCCGCCGACGGATGGTGTTGCCGTCTTCGGCCACGCGCGAATCGATCACGCGGGTTTCTTCGTGCTGGCAGAAGGGGCAGTGCATTTAGACGGCCGGGAATGGGGAATCGAGAATGGGGAATCGAGACGCGATCGAGTCAAAGTTGATTTGCTCAACTATTCTCGATTCTCCAATCTCGAATCCCGGCCGTTTACCCATACACCGGAAACTTCGCGCACTGCGCCGTCGCCTTGTCGCGCACTGCGGCGATAACACCGTCATCTTTCGGTGCATCGAGCACATCGCAAATCCAGTTGGCCAGTTCGGTGCAATCGGATTCTTTGTAACCGCGCGTGGTCACCGCAGGCGTACCAATGCGCAAACCCGATGTGACGAAAGGCTTCTGCGGGTCGTTCGGCACTGCATTCTTGTTCACGGTGATATGCGCGCGTCCAAGCGCGGCTTCTGCGTCTTTGCCGGTGACGCCGCGGCCGATCATGTCGACCAGCATCAGGTGATTGTCGGTGCCACCGGAAACAATCTTGTAGCCGCGATCAATGAACACCTTCGCCATTGCCCGCGCATTTTTCACGACCTGCGCCTGGTAGTCCTTGAACGACGGTTCAAGCGCCTCTTTGAACGCAACCGCCTTGGCCGCGATGACGTGCATCAACGGGCCACCCTGGATGCCGGGGAAAACAACGGATTGCAGTTTCTTCTCAATCTCCTCGCCCGCGCCTTTGGCCAGGATGATGCCGCCGCGCGGACCACGCAACGTCTTGTGCGTGGTCGATGTCACCACGTGCGCATGCGGCAGCGGGCTCGGATACACACCGGCCGCGACCAGACCGGCGACATGGGCCATATCGACGAACAGGTACGCACCAACCTTGTCGGCGATGGCGCGGAACCGCGCCCAGTCGATGACTTGCGAATACGCCGAGAATCCGGCGACGACCATTTTCGGTTTGTGTTCCAGCGCGAGCCGTTCCACCTCGTCGTAATCGATCAAACCCTTTTCATCCACACCGTATTGAGCGGCATCGAAAATCTTGCCGGAAAGATTCACCTTCGCACCGTGGGTCAGATGACCTCCGTGCGCGAGCGACATGCCAAGAATCTTGTCGCCCGGCGAAAGCAGCGCAAAATACACCGCCTGGTTGGCTTGCGATCCAGAATGCGGCTGCACGTTGGCGTAATCGCAATCGAACAGTTCCTTCACCCGCGCAATGGCGAGCCTTTCGGCAACATCCACGTATTCGCAGCCACCGTAATAGCGCTTGCCCGGATAGCCCTCGGCATACTTGTTGGTGAGCACGGAACCCTGGGCTTCGAGCACGCGTGGACTGGCGTAATTTTCCGATGCGATCAGCTCGATGTGGTCTTCCTGACGCTTGTTTTCGGCCGCGATGGCAGCAGCAAGTTCGGGGTCGTAGCCTTCGATACGCAGGTTTGTAGGGTACATGGCAGACTTCGCAAAAAGGAACCTGTCGCATTGTATCGGTTGCCAACCACGAAGCCTACTTTTCAGTCGTCCTTTGCGCAATCCTATTGAAAGCATCCAGCAATTCGCACGCTAATCCCTTGGAATCGCAGAGCGCTGCGCGCATACGGCCGCGCGCGCCGGCACGCCACTCGTGGCGACGCTGCACATTGCGCGCCAGTTCAATAGCGATGGAGAGGTAGGAATCTTCGTCCTTGGCAACCCATTCCGACAACCCGCAAAATTCGAGCAACGCCGCCGACTGGCGACTGGCGATGGTTTCACGCGGCAAAGTAACGACGGGAAGGCCCATCCACAGTGCATCACACGTCGTGGAGCATCCACTGAAGGGAAATGGATCCAGCGCAATCGCCGCTGTTTGGTAGGCGTCCATCGCTTCTGCATAGGGGCCCGCGTCGGTGAAACGAACGCGGTTCCTATCTACGCCGCGTTCCTCAAATCTCGAACGAAAGCGCTCAATCAGATCGGCATCGGCACCTCCCTTTGCCTTGAGATCCAACGTCCAATCGGGTAGCGATTGAAGTATTTTCGCCCATACATCGAGTACCGCATCGTTTAGCTTCGAGAATCGGTTTAGGCAAATAAACTTCCTGCTGCGCACTCCATCCAATGACGCAGATTCAACGGGAGGAGGTCGATAGGCCAGTCGTCCGTGTGGCAATCGAATCAGTCGTTCGGTGAAATGGGCATCCGCTCCGGGTGGGCTCAATTTTTCATCCGTGATCAAATAGTCCATGGCCGCGATACCGCTTGGATTGAAGACATCCAGCCATCCGACCTGCACGGGAGCCACACGTGCAGCAAATACGCCCAATCGATTGCCAGCCGCCCGCCCGACCATGTCGATCGCGATATCGATTCCGTCGGCACGAATCTTCTCGACCAATTGCTCGTCGCTCAAGCCGCTGACGTCAATCTGGTTTACCGCCCACGATGCGGCAGCCGGCGCATTTGTGGATTCCCCTCCGATAGCATAGAGCCGATGCTCAATTCGGGCCGGGTTTGCGAGCAGCGACTGCAGCACTTCGGAAAAAAATATCTCAATTGGACCGACACTAAAAGCAGAGGAAACCCAAGCCACGCGCAGCGGCGCAGACGGATGCTGCTGCGTCCAACCGATCGGCCAAGGCTTCACTGCCAACGGCGGCGGGCGCAATTGCTGGTGCTCTGCGAGCAATCTTTCTGGATCAAAATATTCAGAGTAGTTGCATGCCACCAGATAACTACTGGCAGTAGATTGGTCTTCGGGATGGCGATCCAGCCAACTGCGAAGACGGCTCAATCCAAGCGATGTATCGGCGCGACTCAAGTTGATCAATGCCGATCGTACGGTCGCCGCCCGGTTGTCCGGGTCGATTCGAATCACGTCTTCGAGCAATTCGAGCGCCTTGTTTCCCTGCCCTCGCTTGATCGCCAACTGTGCCTTGAGTAATTGCGCATCCGTCGCAACTTCCGAGTCGCCAATGAGATTGTTGAGAAATGCCGCAGCCGATGAATAGTCCTTGACAGCAATCCATGCCTCACAACGAACCAGGTCCGCCGCCTTGTCGGTGCCTGGCGCGATGGCCGTCAGGACCGCAAGGGCCGCGTCGGCTTCGCCCAAACGCAATTGGCAGCGCGCCAATGCCCGAATGGCGCTTGGTTGCGAGGGCAGTATCTGCAGTGAGGTCTCCAGCGCTTTCGACGCGGCCGCGAAATCGTGCTGAATTTCGCACGCGAGCCCCAGATTAAGCCAAGCACCGGCTCGACCCGGCTCGGCTTGAACAGCCTTGCGCGCGTACTTGCCGGCATCCGTTGAATTGCCCACTGCCAGCAACGCGGCAGCAAAGTTGTTCCATAGAACCGCAGCCGTTCCCGCCGTCGTGTTTGCGGCACGCTCGAACCAAGGCAAAGATTCTTCACTTCGGCCTTGTGCATGCAAACTCAGAGCAAGCATGTGTTCGACACCCGGATTGGCGCCATGGCGTTCTATCCATTGACGGTAAGCGTGTTCCGCAGCAGCCCACTTACCGCTCTTTTGCAGGGCCATCGCAGCGTCAATTTCGGATGCCGCCGTAGTCATCGTTGCGCCTGCGTAGGGTAGCTCATGAAACAATCAACGCTCTGCTTCGCCATGCCGGCATGATGTCGCGTAACTTAACTGTGGTAAAGCTTCGGACTGACCCGATCAACCACGACCGTGGCACGCAGTGTCGCCATCGGCGATAATTGGCAGTCCCTTTGGCCCGCGCCGCGCGCGTGCCGCCCGCAATGGAGTCAACAATGCAGTACATCTACACCATGATCGGGGTGAGCAAGATCGTGCCCCCGAAACGCCAGATCATCAAGGACATCTCGCTGAGTTTCCTTCCTGGCGCCAAGATCGGCCTGCTGGGCCTCAACGGCGCGGGCAAGTCCACGGTGCTGCGGATCATGGCCGGCGAAGATACCGATTTCAACGGCGAAGCTCGGCCGCAGCCAGGCATCAAGATTGGCTATCTAGCCCAGGAACCACAACTGGATCCGGAAAAAACGGTGCGCGAAAGCGTCGAGGAAGGCGTTTCGGAGATTACTGATGCGCAAACGCAGCTTGATGCGATCTACGCCGCCTACGCCGACGAAGGTGCTGATTTCGACAAGCTCGCCGCCGAACAGCAACGTCTGGAAGCACTGATCGCCGCCAGCGACGGGCACGCTCTGGATCGTACGCTCGAAGTCGCCGCCGACGCTCTGCGCCTGCCGCCGTGGGATGTAAAAATCAAGACGTTGTCCGGCGGCGAAAAGCGCCGCGTCGCGCTGTGCCGCCTGCTGTTGTCCAAGCCCGATATGCTGCTGCTCGACGAACCAACCAACCATCTGGATGCCGAGTCCGTGGAATGGCTGGAACAGTTCCTGCAAAAATTTCCCGGTACGGTCGTGGCCGTCACCCATGATCGCTACTTCCTGGACAACGCTGCGGAGTGGATACTGGAACTCGACCGCGGTCGCGGCATTCCATGGAAGGGAAATTACTCATCGTGGCTGGAACAGAAAGGCGACCGCCTGAAGCAGGAAGCGTCGACAGAAAAAGCCCGGCAGAAAGCGATCCAGCGCGAACTCGAATGGGTACGCCAGAATGCCAAGGGGCGCCAGTCCAAGGGCAAGGCGCGCCTGAACCGCTTCGAGGAACTGAACTCGGTCGAATACCAGCAGCGCAACGAAACCAACGAAATCTATATCCCGCCCGGCGAACGCCTTGGCGACCAGGTGATCGAGTTCAGCAATGTGTCCAAGGCGTTCGGCGAGCGCCTGCTGATCGACGACCTGAGCTTCAAGGTGCCAGCAGGCGCGATCATTGGCATCATCGGTCCGAACGGCGCGGGAAAATCGACCCTGTTCAAGATGATCATCGGCAAGGAGAAGCCCGATTCCGGTGAAGTCTCGATCGGACCATCGGTCAAGCTCGCCTATGTGGATCAGTCGCGCGACGCGCTCGGTGCCAAGAACAACGTCTGGCAGGAAATTTCTGGCGGCGCCGACATCATCACCATCGGCCGCTACGAATTGCAATCGCGCGCCTACCTCGGACGCTTCAACTTCAAAGGTACGGATCAGCAAAAATTGGTCGGGCAGTTGTCCGGTGGTGAACGCGGACGCCTGCACTTGGCCAAAACGCTGATGTCCGGCGGTAACGTCTTGCTGCTCGACGAACCCTCGAACGATCTGGACGTGGAAACCATGCGTGCGCTCGAAGACGCCATGCTCGAGTTCCCTGGCTGCGCACTGGTAATTTCACATGATCGATGGTTTCTCGATCGCATCGCCACGCACATCCTCGCGTTCGAAGGCGATTCACACGTGGAATTCTTCGCCGGCAACTATCGTGAGTACGAGGAAGACAAGAAGCGTCGCCTCGGCGAGGAAGGCGCCAAGCCGCATCGGATCAAGTATCGGAAGTTGGCTTGAGGTTGAGCCAGGAACAGGGCCTCGGAACTCGGGAAAATCGATATCCAGTGGCCTGTA
>JBDTLA010000196.1:0-26473 GCA_039935035.1 Rudaea sp.
ATGCAATGCCCAGACGTTGGCGCGATAGTTCACACGGTGCGGTGCAATCGTATGGTCTTCGCCGTGACGCGCCAGGAACGCGATACGCGCGCCATCGAGTTCACCGATGGTCACCATGCTGGAGGGCGCACCGAATGGCGTCGAAATGGACTGCTTTTCCACGTTGCGCAACGCGGGCAAGTTGTACAGACCGCTGCCGCCGACGATCGCTAAATCCAGCTTCATGGCGTCCTCAAATGGCGTAGATGCCGGGCAGATTCCGGCCTCGTTCGTAATAGTCCATGCCGAAGCCGAACACATAACGATCCGGTACTTCGACCCCGACAAAATCCGCATGAATACCCGGAATGGTGCGTCCGTGGCGCTTTACGCAAAGCGCCGCGATCAGCACCTGGCCTGCGCCCTGCTCCACGCAATAGTCGCGAATGGCGCTCAGGGTGTGGCCTTCATCCAGGATATCGTCCACCAGAATTATTGTGCGTCCCTTCATGCTGATGCCTGGCCTCTTGATCCAGTGCAATTCTTGGCCTTGGGTGCCGCCCCGATAACGCGTGGCATGCACGTAATCGAACTCAAGCTCATGCGTGATGGCGAGGGCCAGGCCGCCGGCAAAGATCAATGCACCGTTCATGACCGGCAAAAAAATAGGGACATCGTCACCGAGCGCCCAATCGATCTGCTCGCCCATGCGTTTTATTTCCGCATCCAGCCTGCTTCGGTCGAAGAGCAGTTCGGCAGACTTGAGGGCTTCGGCAAGGGTTGGATGTGTCATCGCGGTAAGTTGCTCAAGTCGTTGATTAATTTGGTTCAAGCGCGGTTACACGCTCGATGAAACGATTGCGTTGCGGATTGTCGACGATTTGCTGCCACGTCGAGGCAACCTTGCCACACAATGAAGCCACGCGATCCGGGTCGGATCCTGGCACATCACGTTGCGTTGCCAACGCTGCGCCGACGATATCCGGTTTGCACACCAGAACCAGATCACAGCCGGCCTTTCGATGGGCTTCAATGCGCGCACCGATTCCGCCCACGCCCGTTGCCGCCGCCATGCTGATGTCGTCGCTGAACACGACGCCGCGGAATCCGAGCTCACCGCGCAGAATGTGCTGGATCCACACCCGCGAATAACCAGCCGGATTGGCATCGACGGCCGGGTACACGACATGCGCCATCATCACCGCCTCCGCACCCGCATCGATGGCATCGGCAAACGGAATCAGGTCGGATCGCCGCATTTCATCCAGATTGCGTGGATCGGTCGCCGTTTCCACATGGGTATCTTCCAGCACCGACCCGTGCCCCGGAAAATGCTTGATCGTCGCAGCCATGCCGGCCATGCGCATGCCGCGCATATAGGCGAGTCCCAATTCGGATGCCACGACTGGATCGGCATGCAAGGCGCGATCGGCAATGATGCGGTTAATGCATTTGAGGTCAAGCACCGGAGCGAAACTCAGGTCGACGCCAATCGTGCGCATTTCCGTGGCCATCAGCCACGCGTGTTCTTCAGCCAGTGCTAGCGCACGTTGCGGGTCGCGTGCATAACATTCGCCGATACGCGCCAGCGCCGGTAGGCGCGTGAATCCATCACGGAACCGCTGTACTACGCCCCCTTCCTGATCGACGCAGACGAGAAACGGATCTGGGCGAACTACACGTAGCTGTGTAATCAGCTCAGTGACCTGTTCGCGCGATGCGAAGTTGCGCGAAAAAAGAATGACTCCACTCACAACTGGCGCGCGCAGCCAGTCGCGTTCTTCAGCGTCCAATTGCGTGGCTTTGATTCCGATTATCAGCATCTATTTCGGTAGTCGATTGGGCAAAGCAGCGCGTTGCGTCCGCTCATTGTAGCAATCCGTGTATCAGCGGCGCTCGAACAGTGCAATGGACTCGACATGCGCGGTGTGCGGGAACATGTCCATGACTCCGGCTGCTTGAAGCTTGAAACCATGGCTATTGACCAGCGTGCCCGCGTCGCGAGCGAGCGAACCTGGGTGGCACGATACGTAAACGACGCGCCGCACATCGCGCTTCGGCAAATAGTCAAGCACGACTGCCGCGCCATTGCGCGGCGGATCCAGCAACACCAGATCGTAACGCTCCCGCGCCCATGCACTAGCGCGTTGGTCGGCGGCAAGATCGGCGGCAAAAAACTCGGCATTCTCGATGCCGTTGCGTTGCGCGTTTTCTCCAGCGCGACGCACCAGTCCCGCCTCGCCTTCCACGCCGACGACGTGCGCGCTGCCACGCGCCAGTGGCAACGTGAAATTGCCCAGCCCGCAAAACAAATCCAAAACCCGGTCGCTTGCCTGTGGCTCAAGCAACCCCAGCGCATGATCGATCATGCGCCGATTCATGCCCGCATTGACCTGGATGAAATCCAGCGGCCTGAAGTCCAGTTCAAGATCGTACGCAGGCAGGCGAAAACTCAACTGTGCATCCGTCGGCCACAACGCAGCGACACTGTCGATACCACCCGGTTGCAGGTAGATGCCCAGTGAATGCGTCTTGCCAAACGCGATCAGCGCGTCAGTATCGTGCAGCGACAGCGGTTGCAAATGCCGAAATATCAGCGCGACCAGATCGTCGCCGGCGGCAACTTCAATTTGCGGAATGTCGCGCTTTGCATCGAGCGATTCGATCAACGCCGCGATCGCTTCAATGCGTTCGCCGACGGCCGGGTGCAGCACATCGCAATGCTTGATGTCGGCGACGTAGCGGCCATTGGTTTCACGAAATCCGACCAGGACGCGACCTTTCTTGTCGACGAACTTCACGCTTAGCCGCGCCTTGCGGCGGTAGCCCCAAGGCGCGTCGGTCAACGCCGGCAACACACTTTCCGGCGTGACCTTGCCAATACGTTTGAGGTTTTCCATCAGTGTGCGCTGCTTGGCGGCAATCTGCGCGGCGCCGTCCAGATGTTGCAGCACGCAGCCGGCGCATACGCCGAAATGCGCACAGCGTGGCTCGATCCGATCCGGCGATGGCTGCAACACTTCTTCGACAACGGCTTCGTCGAAATGACGTTTCTTGCCGGTAAAGCGCAGGCGTACGCGCTCGCCGGCCAGCGCGCCGGAGACGAATACGGCCTTGCCGTTGACGTGCGCAACGCCGCGACCGTCGTGCAATAGATCGGTGATGTCTGCTTCAATGATGGTCATGCGTGATCGATCCAACCGCGCGAAAGCGCGATATCGTTGAAAAGCCGGGGGTTGCGACGAAACCACGCCGTCACAGTGCGATGATACCAGCCAGGACCTTGATCGTGGCGTCGCCTGGCAACATGCTTGAGGACAATGATCACGAAAATCCACACACCGCGAGTGCTGGTCGCCGATGACGATCCCGTCACGCTCACGTTTTTCCGGGCGACGCTGGAACAATTCGGTTGCCGCGTTGTTGCTGCTTCCAGCGGTGCCGACGCACTAGACGCCGCGCGCGGCGGCACGTTTGATTTGCTGTTGCTGGATCGGCGAATGCCGGATTTCGGCGGCTGTCGGCTGCTTGCCGCATTGCGCGGCGAAGAAATCCATGCACCAGCGGTCGCGACCAGCGCCGACATCGATGCGGCAGCAGTGCGAGAATTGAAGGGCGGCGGATTTCACATCGTCGTTGCCAAGCCATTGTCGCGCACAGCGTTGCTGGAAGTGCTGCAACCGCTGTTGCCGAACATCGGCAACCTCTCATCGACCCATCAGCAGACGCAACCGATACTCGACGATGCATCGGCGCTGGCCGCCAGCGGCGACAATCGCGACATCATGCACAAGCTGCGCAGCCTGCTTGCGGCCGAACTTGAGACGCTACCGGGCGAGTTGAGCCGCATCTGCAACGCGGGTGATTGGCCCGAGCTGCGCGAGCGCGCGCATCGATTGAAGGCATCCTCTGGCTTTTGTGGTGCGCGCGCATTGGCCGGGGCTGCTGCCCAACTCGAAATCACCCTGCGCGAAACGCCAGCGCATCTGGATTCGGCGCTAGCTGATTTGCTGCACATCTGCCGAGAAACTCAGGCGCAATTACAACATCAGGACGCATCGTTGCCCGCCGACATTTGATTGCTTGCCAGCATGCTCCAGGCACGCAACCCTGCACCGTCCAGATGATGGGCAATCACGGCACGCAACAGGCGACGCAAGGCGACCAGATCAGCCGCCTCCGGCTGCTCGTCGCGTGCCAAGGCAAGCAAGGCGCTGCCGGGTACTTGCAGCCCGTCGGCATGATCGCGCCAGGGTATTGATCCGGAATCGAAACGCCAGGCGTATGTGCACGCCGGATCAAGGCGCGCGCCATTTTCACCCTCGCTTTCCAGCTGCAATCCGTAGCCCATATGCATGAGCAGATCGCGTTCAAAACGACGCAATGTCCAGGCCGTTGGCTCGCCGTGAGCAAGGCGCGCCAGCGTGGTGACGTAGTCAGAAAACAAATTCGAATGCGGATCGTGACGCGTGAGCATGCGCGTGAGCAATTCATTCAGATACAGCGCACACAGCAGCGCTTCTCCCGTCGTTTTGAGCGGCACGGCTGCCGGTTCGACTGCCGTCAACGTAGCCAGTTCGCCGCGCCCGGTCCAGCTGAGCAGAAGTGGCGTCAACGGCTGCAACAAGGCCCGCGGCGTGCGCGAACGGGCTGCGCGCACACCGCGAGCGACGAGCCCAACGCGACCGTGATCGCGGCTGAATACTTCAAGCAACAACGACGTCTCGCGCCATTCGCGCGCGTGCAAGACGAATCCGGGCTGCTGCTCAATGCGCACGGCGCAAGTAGCTGGGCTTAATCCGAATAGCCGAATCGACGTAACGCTGCTTCGTCGTCGGACCAATTCTCGCGAACCTTGACCCAAAGGCGCAGGAAGATGCGCCGATCGAACGCGCGTTCCATGGATTTTCGGGCGACAGTTCCTATCGCCTTGAGCTGTGCCCCGCCCGCTCCGATCACAATGGCCTTCTGGCCCGCCCGCTCGACCCAGATAGCGGCAGAAATTTCGGTGTGCTTGCCCGTGTCGCGAAACTCCTCGATCTCCACGGTGACCGCATACGGCAACTCCTGCGCCAAACGTAGCATGAGTTGTTCACGCACCATTTCCGCGGCGAGAAATCGCTCACTGCGATCGGTGAGTTCGTCTTCGGCAAACACGGCTGCCGCCTCGGGCAGGCGCGCGACAATGGCTGTTTCCAACTCGCTCAAGCCATCGCGTCGACGCGCTGAAACAAGAAAGACTTCATCGTAGGAACACGTTGAAGTTATTTCTGTAACTAATTGTAGTAATTTACTTTTATCTTTGATCGTATCGATCTTGTTCAATACCAGAAAGCGCGCTGTTTCAGTCGTACTCAAGGCCTGCCAAACTGCGAGGTCTTCGCCCGTCCAGCGCCCGGCGTCGATCACATGCACGGCGACATCGGCTTCGCCCATGGCTTGATGGGCCGCACGATTGAGTTGCCGGTTAATAGCCTTGGTCGCACCGCGATGCAGTCCGGGCGTATCCAGGAACAAGATTTGACCTTCGGCACGCGTCAGTACGCCGAGGATTCGATGGCGCGTCGTTTGTGGCTTCGGCCCGACGATGCTCAGGCGCCAGCCGAGCAGCGAATTGAGCAGCGTCGATTTGCCGACATTGGGACGCCCGACCAGGGCTGCCGTGCCGCAGCGGTATGGTTGAGTTTTACCAACCGTCGGCAATTCAGCTAATGCCATATGCAGCCTTCTGGTGCATGCAGGATATTGCTTCCAATGCGGCCGCCTGCTCGGCTGCACGCCGACTGCTACCGCGCCCATCGCAACGCAATTGCAGTTCGTCGATTACGCACTGCACATCGAAAATCTTCGCATGATCCGCCCCGCTCGACCCGGTCAATTCGTACACGGGCAACTCGTGACCACGTGCTTGCAGCATTTCCTGCAAACGCGTTTTCGGGTCCTTGCCATCGTCCGGCGAAACGTGAGCAAGCGATTCGTCGAACCAGGCGTGTACAACCTGACGGCAGTTCATCCAGCCACCATCGAGATAAATCGCCGCCACCAGCGCCTCAAACGCATCGGCAAGAATCGAATCGCGGCGAAATCCGCCGCTTTTGAGTTCGCCCGGCCCCAGATGCAACTGATCGCCCAATTCGAGTTCGCGCGCCAGCTTGGCCAGCGCAGGCTCACTGACAAGGCGCGAGCGCATGCGTGTGAGCTCACCTTCATCTGCCTTGGGAAAGCGTTCATAGAGCTGCTCAGCCACGAAACAATTGACGAGCGCGTCACCGAGGAACTCCATGCGCTCGTTGTTGCGCGCACCGACGCTGCGGTGGCTCAGCGCACGATCACGTAGAGCGGCATCCTGAAAAATATAGGTTGAGGGTGCGGCCAAGGAATTCAAAAAGTGCGTAAATCAGTACGTTCCACCGTGGGAGATATCCACGGTCTTTTCAAAGTGGACAAGCAGATCGATGTTGTAGATGAAGGGAATGTCCCGATCATAAGCCACCTGTAGGCTATGCTGACCTTTAGTTGTAATCAAGGTCACACTACTTAACGGAACATTGGCCTCATCAACGTACTGAACATCGAAAATCGGTTCAAGCTTTCGCCGGATCTCCCCGATTGTCATGCTATCGATCCCGGGCTCGGTCTGCATCGATTTCACTGACTTGACCACTCCGTAATACTCGGTATACACCGGGACCAGCTTCATGGCGCCATAAGCGAAAAAGCCAACAACACAAAGCATCAGCGCAAAGCCGATCATGGTGATGCCTTTTTGCGTTTTTTGCATGTGCATTGTCGTTTCCTATTTGATCATGGTGCCGATACGTTTGAAGTCGATGCCGCCATTCCAGTTCATCCAGATGATGAACGCCCGGCCGATCAAGTCCTTTTCCGGAACGAATCCCCAATAGCGGCTGTCTTCGCTGTCGTCGCGATTATCCCCCATTGCGAAATAGTGTCCAGCCGGTACCCGCCAAGTACCCTCCTTACCGGGCAGCAGCAGGTTGGATTCAAGAATCTGGTGGGTGACGCGAGGCAGCATTTCGTCGTGGATTTCCGCACCGGCCATGCGCCTGCCGGAATCACCGCTGCCAACGAACGGGCCGACGTCGGTTTGTGTGATTTCTTTGTCGTTGATGTACAAGGTCTTGTTGCGATACGTGATTTCATCGCCAGGAAGGCCGATAACGCGCTTGATATAGTCCTGCCCTTGCTTGTTGGGATCGTGATCCGGATTCGGGTAACGGAATACGAAGACATCCCCACGCTGTGGCTCGCCGATGGAAAAGACCTTGGTACCAAGGACCGGCAGACGCAACCCATAGCTGAATTTGTTAACCAGGATGAAGTCCCCGACCAGCAAAGTCGGCATCATCGATCCGGAAGGTATCTTGAACGGCTCGGCGATGAATGACCGGAACAGCAGCACAATCAGGATCACCGGGAAAAACGAGCGGGCGTACTCGACGATGATCGGTTCGCGCAGGGCCTCCTGCGCGCGCTGCTGGCGCTCGGCATCACTGCCTTCGGACCGCTCGAGCGCTTGCGCACGCGCGCGCCGTCGGTTGCTGAAGAACAACCGATCGATCAACCAGATCACGCCAGTGAGCGCGGTAAGCGCGACCAGCAACAATGCAAAATCAAAATCCATGAATAGCTCCTTTGGACCTGGAAGTGGAAATTTGAAGCCGGCCACTAGACAGCGCGAAAACGCCTATCCAATTCGCGATTCCCAATTTCCGCTTCCCGGCTATTTATCCGCCTGCAATACGGCAAGGAAGGCTTCCTGCGGAATTTCCACGCGGCCAACCCGCTTCATGCGTTTCTTGCCTTCTTTCTGCTTTTCCAACAATTTACGTTTGCGCGAAACGTCGCCGCCATAGCATTTTGCCAGCACGTTCTTGCGCAATGCCTTGACCGTAGCGCGCGACAAAATCTGCGCGCCGACAGCCGACTGGATAGCGACATCGAACATCTGCCTCGGGATCAAATCTTTCATGCGCTCGACCAAATCGCGGCCGCGTCGATCTGCGTGACTGCGATGCACGATCGTGCTCAACGCATCCACGCGGTCGCCGTTGATCAGCACATCCAGACGCACGAACGGGCCGGCCTGAAAGCGCTCGAAATGGTAATCCATTGAGGCATAGCCGCGCGACACCGACTTGAGGCGGTCGAAGAAATCCAGCACCACCTCCGCCAGCGGCAGTTCGTAACTGATTTGTACTTGCGTGGCCAGGTAATGAATCGAGCGCTGCGACCCGCGCTTTTCCTCGCACAAGGTAATCACGTTACCAACATAATCTGGCGGCGTGAGAATATTCGCCACGATGATCGGTTCACGCACTTCCTGGATATTCTGCAAAGGCGGCAGTTTGGCGGGATTATCCAGCTGCACCGCCTTGCCGTCGGTTTGCAATACTTCGTAGATCACCGTCGGCGCGGTCGAGATCAGATTCAAATCGTACTCGCGCTCAAGGCGCTCCTGCACGATTTCCATGTGCAGCATGCCCAGAAAGCCGCAGCGAAAACCGAACCCCATGGCTTCGGAGCTTTCCGGCTCGAAATGCATGGCAGCATCGTTGAGCTTGAGCTTTTCCAGTGCCTCGCGCAGGGATGGGTAATCGTCGGCAACCACAGGAAACAAGCCGGCGAACACGCGCGGCTGAATTTTCTGGAATCCTGGCAACGGCTTGCTCGCCGGTCTGCCGGCTTGCGTCAGGGTGTCGCCAACTGGAGCACCGTGCACATCCTTGATCGCCGCCGTGACCCAACCTACTTCGCCCGAACCCAGTTTGGGCCGCACGCTACGCTTGGGAGTAAATACGCCGACGTTGTCGACTTCGTGGGTGCGCCCGGTGGACATCACCAGCAGTTTGTCGCCGGGGCGGATTTCACCCTGCATCACGCGCACCAGCGATACCACGCCCAGATAATTGTCGAACCAGGAATCGATGATCAGTGCTTGCAGGTGATCGGTGTCCCGCGGTTTCGGAGGCGGGATGCGCGCCACAATGGCCTCGAGCACATCCACCACGTTTTCTCCGGTCTTGGCGCTGATCGCGATGGCATCGTCTGCATGGATGCCGATCACGGCCTCGATTTCCGCCTTGACCTTTTCGATATCGGCCGTCGGCAGGTCGATCTTGTTCAGTACGGGCACGACTTCCAGACCCATTTCGACGGCGGTGTAGCAGTTGGCAACGGATTGCGCTTCGACACCTTGCGCCGCATCCACCACCAACAATGCGCCTTCGCAGGCGGCCAGGGATCGGCTGACTTCGTAGCTGAAGTCGACGTGACCGGGTGTATCGATGAAATTGAGCTGGTAGGTCTTGCCGTCGCGCGCCGTGTAGGGCAGCGAGACGCTCTGCGCCTTGATGGTGATGCCGCGCTCGCGCTCGATCGGGTTGGTGTCGAGCACCTGCGCCGCCATTTCACGCGCCTGCAAACCGCCGCACAATTGAATGATACGGTCGGCCAGCGTGGATTTGCCATGATCGACATGCGCGATGATGGAGAAGTTGCGAATCAGGTTCATGCGTTGCAGCGGGCTCGGTGATCTGCCGCGCCATACGCTCGGCAAAGCGCCTATTATCGCAGAAACCCGCGCCTCGCGCCGCCGCCGATCAAGGAAAAACACAGGTTGCGGCTGTGTCAGCGCCAAAACAACAACGGGGCTCGTGAGAGCCCCGTTGCGTATACTCAAGCGCTATCAACCCTTGTTCTTGGGCACGGTAACCGCAACAAATTGCGTCGCTTCGCCACGCCGCACCAGCAACATCACCGAATCGCCGGGCTTGACATGCGTGACCGCCGCATCGAATTCGCTGGCTGAATTGACCGATTTGCGCCCGACCATCAGAACCACATCGCCTGCCTGCACTTGGCTACGACGCGCAGCCACCCCGCGTACGTCGGTAATGACTACGCCCTGATCCTTTAGTCCCAGTGACTTGCGTTGCGCGCCGGTCAGATCTTCGACCACGATACCCAGTGGGTTGCCGGAACCTGCACTGCCATCGCCAGTACCGGCCAGCGCGTTCTTGTCGCGCGGCAACTCGCCGACGGTGACCGGCACGGTCAACGTCTTGCCATCGCGGAAGATCTTCAACTGTGCGGTTGTTCCAGGCTTGGTGTTGCCCACCAGTGGTGGCAGATCCGTAGACTGCTCGATGGAATGCCCGTCGTACGCAACGATCACATCGCGAACCCGCACACCCGCCTTGTCGGCACCACCGCCCGGAGTCACCTCGGCAACCAGGGCGCCGCTCGGCGTGGAAAGCCCCACGCTCTGCGCCAGTGCGCGATCCATATTCTGGATATGCACGCCGATCATGCCGCGCGACACATGGCCCGTCGCCTTGAGCTGCTCCACGGTATTCATCGCGATATTGATCGGGATCGCGAATGAAATGCCGACCGAGCTTCCGGTATTGCTGTAGATCTGCGAATTGATGCCGACCACTTGCCCGTCCAGATTGAACAACGGCCCGCCGGAGTTGCCGCGGTTGATCGGCACGTCGGTCTGGATAAACGGCACGTATTGCTCACTGCCGTCGCGCGAACTGCGGCCGACATAACTGATGATGCCGTGGGTAACGGAATGATCGAAATCGAACGGCGATCCGATCGCCACGACCCATTGACCCGGCTTGAGCTTGCTTGAGTCGCCGATCGTGACGGTCGGCAAATCTGTTGCATTTACCTTCAGCAGCGCAATGTCGGACTGCTTGTCCGTACCGACGACTTTGGCGTCAAGTTCGCGCCGATCGGACAATCGCACGACCACTTGATCAGCGCCTTCAACCACATGATTATTGGTCAGAATAAAGCCGTCGCTGGAAATGATGAAGCCCGAGCCCTCCGAGATGCGCGTGCCGTCGATTCGCGGGTGCCCACCGGGACCGCCTGGACCGCCTGGACCGAAGAAGCGACGGAAGATTTCCGGCACGTCCTGTGGATCAACGTCACCATTTTGCGTGGAGTCGGCGCCGTTGTGGGTTGCCTGCACGTTGACAACGGCCGGCCCGTTTTTTTCAACAAGCTGGGTAAAGTCCGGCAGGTCCGCCCAAACGCTGACGGATACGAAAGCCAGCGTCGTGAAAAGCAGCATTTTTTGCAAAGCACTCTTGTACATAACGTCGTCCTCAGATGACTATCCAAAGGGAAAAATGTCGCTGTTATCGATCATCGTGCTGCTCAAGAGTTCCCTAATGGGACTCAGAACACGCTGGGTCCGCGGGGGGCGGGTAGCCGCCGTCACGCGATGGAACTAGTAATGCTTCGCCGCCTGCGGCTGCGCGCTAGCGTTTGGCAGCGCCTGCGCGCGCGGAGATATCGGATTCAACAGGTAAGGTGAATACCGGCTCATCGCATCGGGTCCGTACAAGCCGTAGCGCGGCAACGGCACCAGTTCCGCATCGTAGCTGGCGGGCTGGGCAAATTCGGAATTCATCAACATCGGCGATGGCCTGACCGGCGCGCGCAAATCGATCGGTGGAGATACCGCGGCGGCGGCAGGAATAATGGCCACGGTTTGCATAGCCTGGGGTGGCGCAAGTTGAGTCGGACGCACCACCACGAGTGCCAGCACCGCCACGGTAGCGGCGATTGCGCTGCCCCCGACCCAGCGCAGCACGCGCAATCCGCCGGTTGCTCCGGATCGAGGCGACTGCTCTGCAATAGATCGCATCACGACTTCGCTGAAATCCGAGCGCAGCGCAACGGCAAGCGTCTCCCGTCGCATCACGCTGCCGACGACCTGATAGCACGACCAGGTTTGCGCCAGTTGCACATTGCTGTCGACGCGGCGCAGCAGAAAACGGGTCTGATCGGCCGGCAGTTCGCCGTCCATCAGTGCGGATAATTGTTCGCGTAATTCTTCGCTCATGACTCGATCGCCTTGACATCCGACAGGAGTGGACGCAGTTGCTGATCGATCGCATCGCGTGCCCGGAAGATACGGGAACGCACTGTGCCGATCGGACAATTCATGGTTTGCGCAATTTCTTCATAACTCAGGCCTTCTACCTCGCGCAGGGTGATGGCAGTTTTCAGGTCTTCAGGTAATTGTTCGACCGTGTCGAATACAGTTCGTTCAATTTCCTGACGCAATAATTCATGCTCGGGGGTGGCCTGGTCCTTGAGCCGGCTGCCACCATCGATCAACACCGCATCCTCGATCGCGATATCGTCAGTCGGCGGACGTCGTCCGAGGGAAACCAGGTGATTCTTGGCAGTGTTGGTAGCGATCTTGTACATCCAGGTGTAAAACTGACTATCGCCGCGAAACGCGGCAATCGCCCGATAGGCACGAATAAACGCTTCCTGCGCGATATCCTGGCATTCGCTCCAGTCCGAGACATAGCGTGAAATGATGCCGATCACCTTGTGCTGGTATTTACGCACCAACAGGTCGAACGCACGCTTGTCGCCTTTCTGTACCCTGAGTACCAGGGCTTGATCCGAGTCTTGTTCGCCCATCCGGGCTGCACTCCATTTGCTAGTGTACTAAGAGACCGTTTCAAGCCGGTGGCATAGACCGGAACGATCGCGGAAAAGTTCAATTGGGGGCAAAGTTGCGAAATTCTATCCGCGCCGTGGCGCCGATGCCGCAGTTTCCGCCGCGGCAACACTGTGGAAAAGGCGCTCACGTTCGATCAGCAGGTTTTCAAAACTGGCCGCCGGCAGTGGTCGGCAAAACAGGTAGCCCTGGAGTTCCTCGCAGCCTTCGCCGCGCAGGAAATCCAGGTGCTGTTCGATCTCCACGCCTTCGGCGACGACGGCGCGGTTGAGGTCGTGCGCCATGTTGATGGTTGCGCGAACGATGGCTTCATCGTCCGGGTCCACGCCGATATTGCGCACGAATGTCTGATCGATCTTGATCCGGTCGGCGGGAAATCGTTTGATGTAATCGAGCGAGGATTGCCCAGTCCCGAAATCGTCGATGGATATGCCACAACCCAGATTGCGCAATCCCTGTAATGTCTCGAGCAGGTTGGGAATGTTCTTGACGTTGATGCTCTCGGTGACTTCCAGGTCCAGCAGGTTGGCTTCCAGCCCGGTATCGCGCAACACAGAAGAAACGATATCGACCAGATTCGGCAGGCGTAACTGCAACGCAGACATATTCACGCCGATGCGCAAGTTCAGGCCAAACCGATCCTGCCAGCGTTTAGCGTCGGCGCAAGCGGTCCGCATGACCCACTCCCCGATCGACATGATCAAACCGTTTTCCTCGGCGATGGGAATGAAGAATGCCGGGCTGATCATGCCCAGTTCGGGATGTTCCCAGCGAACCAAGGCTTCCATTCCCGCCATGTCTTCGCTTTTGGTTTCAATCTGCGGTTGGTAGTAGACGCGCAACTCGCCATTCTTTTCGGCAAGCCGCAATTTCGACTCCAACGCCAACCGCTGCTGGTGCGCTTCCTCGGGCACGGCAACGTAGGTCTGGAAATTGTTGCGTCCAAGACCTTTGGCGCTGTACATGGCCACGTCCGCATGTTTGAGCAGGCGCTCGGCACTGGCGGCATCATCGGGATAGAAGCTCACGCCGATACTGG
The DNA here is from genome assembly GCA_039935035.1 of Rudaea sp. Lineage (GTDB taxonomy): Bacteria > Pseudomonadota > Gammaproteobacteria > Xanthomonadales > Rhodanobacteraceae > Rudaea. Next base: position 13,539 of record JBDTLA010000196.1, read on the forward strand.
CCGTGATGTGCAATTCACCGCCATCATCCAGGGCAAGCGGCACTTCCATGACACGTACGATCTTCTCGGCAATCCGCATGACATCGTCGCGCTGCACGATATGGCGCAGGATCATGGTGAATTCGTCGCCGGCATAGCGTGCTACCGTGTCCGACGCGCGCACGCTGGCGCGCAAGCGCTTGGAAACGGCAATCAACACCTGATCGCCAACGCCATGGCCGAGTGAATCGTTGATCGACTTGAAACGATCCAGATCGACGAACAACACGGCGAACATTTCGCTGGTGCGATGCGCCGTCTTGATCGTGGTTTCCAGGCGATCGTTGAACAACAGACGGTTTGGCAACCCGGTCAATGCATCCTGCAAGCCCTTGGCCTTGCCTTGTTCCCGTGCGCGGCGCAATTCCAGGTCCATTGCCAGTCGCGCCGCGATCACACGCAACGGATCGGTTACGAGTGCATCGGCAATGAGCGCCTTGCGACGCCCGATCAACAGCGCGCCAAGCGTGTTATGGCGTTCGTCGCGCAGGGGCATTCCGATGAATGCCTCGAATCGGGAAAATGCCAGGAACGGGTCCTGTTCGATCTTAGTCCACGCCGCATCCCCGTGAACCACGGTTTCGCCCGCAACGATGCGTTTGAGGGTAGGCTGCTTGAGTGGGTCCGGCGCCTCGGCCAGGAGATTCGCCCGATGCCAGGTGAACAACGGTTGTTCTTCTCCGGCACGCTCGGGGCGGGCCGAGACGAGCATCACGAAATCCGGATCGAGCCAGTCGCAAATGATTTTCACGATCTGGCTCACACCCTCGTCGCCGCCCGGACACTCCGATGCACGCGCCGCGATCTCCAGCGCCGCCTGATAACGATCCGAATCAGCAGGTTCGCGAAACACGGTGACGTGAACCAGGTTGCCGCCCTGAACGGCCAGGCGCATATGTGCCTCGGCCGTGTACGAACCGCCGTCGCCGCGCGGCTTTCGACAAGCGAACGTGGCCGTGCCGTCGCGGGCAAGACGTGTCAACAAATCGCGACGTTGTTCGCGATCGTGGTCCATGTCCAGGGTTTCCAACTGCTGCCCAATCACCTGAGCGCGAGAAAATCCGGAGCGCTGCTCGAACACGGCATTGGCGTCGATGACACTTCCGGTCTTGGGGTCGGACAGGACGATTTCGTCGAGCGCGGCATCAAATAGAAACTGATAGCGATCCTCGTCCGCCGATCGCTTGTCGGCTTTCGAGCCATTCGCCTGACGCAGTTGCAAAAGTACGCCGCGCACGCGCGCCAACACTTCGCCGGGATCGACTGGACTGCGCATCCATTCCACGACGCCGGCGGGCGAATGTCCCCACTCCCATTGCCGTTGATTCGGGTCGGCTGCGACGATACCAATAACCGGCACGCGGGCCAGGCGCGCATCGCCCTTGAGCTGCGCGCAAAACGCGACGGCTTGCTGAGCCTCGCCCAGGAACTCCATGACCACAACATCGATCTTGGGGTCTTGTTGCAGGAAGGACAAGGCTTGGCTCAGGTCCTTGGCCGTATAGATTGCCTCGAAATCTTCGTTGTCGAGGGTGTCGAACAACGTGCGTTGGTCGTCACGCTGGGTAGTGACGAGCAACACCGAACCATGCAAGTTTGGTTCGCTCATCTTCATGTAACCCAGCGACCATCGCGCAGGCGTGGACGACCCGCGGCACTGGGTTCATAGACGAGCCACTCCACCAGGGAATCGAGACCATCCGGCATGGCAACCTGTTCTCCGACAAAGACCACCTTGCGGCCGTTGCCTGACGTGCTGCGGGCAATCTGGCGCAACAGGCCGGTGTTTGGCGGGCGCAAATGGTCCGCATAGTCGGTAAACAGGTACACGCCAAACTGCATGCTTTGCAGGATGTAGCGCAAGGCATCGGCTACGCGCTTGGAACCTGGCACGCGCACGTCGCGATCGCGCAGGCTGGCGATCCCCTCGTCTTCCTGCCAGTAATAGATAGACTGCCCGGTACGCAGTGCGAGCACGCGGAATCGCGCGAGCACATCGGCCGTGTCAGTAGTCTCGATAGCAATCAGATTGTGCTGCGATTGCAGGATGTGCTCATAGAGCTTTGGCGTAACGAACGCTTCGGCAAGAGTATTATCCACAATGGCTGTTCCCGCAGATGCCACACATTAGGTTTTGCGCCTTGATTTGACCGCAACGCCGGTTAACCCGGATTATAGCCACCATCCTATCCGCACGCTTGAGGCCCGCCATGTTCGAAGGATTGCGTTTTTCTCATTGGAAAGCTGAAACCGACGACGATGGCATCCTGATGCTGACGCTGGATCGCGCCAATGCTTCGGTCAATGCGCTCAATCGCAGCGTACTGGAAGAACTGGCGCAAATGGTTGAACGACTTTCGTTCGAGCCACCCAGGGGCGTGCTAATCCGTTCGGGCAAGACAAACGGCTTCATCGCTGGTGCTGACATCCACGAGTTCGAGGAATACGAAAAACAAGGCACAGTGCTGGAGAGCATTCAATATGGCCAGCGGGTGTTCCAGTCGCTGGCGAAATTGCGCTGCCCAACGGTCGCTGCAATTCACGGCTTCTGCATGGGTGGTGGCACCGAGATGGCCTTGGCCTGCAAATATCGTGTTGCCACGCGCGATCCATCGACGAAAATCGGTTTGCCCGAGGTCATGCTGGGCATTCATCCTGGCTGGGGCGGTACGGCGCGCTTGCCACGCCTGATCGGGGCACCGCAGGCGTTGCCGATAATGTTGACCGGCAAGCCAGTGCGCGCGGAAGCTGCGCGAGGCTTGGGTTTGGTCGATGCATTGAGCTCTCCGGAGTTGCTGGTTGAGACGGCCAAGGAACTGCTGCGCCATCGCCATACGCGGCCGCTGGCGCAACGTGCGCTAGCGTGGGCTACCAATATCTGGCCGGTACGCCAAATTCTCGCCCCGATCGTGCGCAAGCAAACCGCGGCAAAGGTACGTGCGGATCAATACCCAGCACCGTTTGCCTTGATTGACGTGTGGCGCCGCGGCGGGTCCAACATTCACCAGCGGCTCAAGCTCGAAGCGCGGTCCGTGGCAAAACTTGCGACTACGCCGACCTGCCACAACCTGGTTCGCGTATTTTTCCTGCAGGAACGATTGAAGGGTTTGGGCGCTGGCAGCAAGGCCAACATCACGCACGTCCACGTGATCGGGGCCGGCGTCATGGGCGGCGATATTGCCGCATGGTGCGCGTTGCGCGGCTTTGAAGTGACCTTGCAGGACCGCGAAATGAAATACATACAGCCGGCTCTGGATCGAGCGCAGGAACTGTTTGCCAAACGCCTGAAAACACCCGCTCGCGTCCAACCGGTTGCTGCACGCCTCAAGGCCGACGTCGACGGCAAGGGCATCGCCAGTGCCGACCTGGTGATCGAGGCGATCTTCGAAAACCTGGAAGCCAAGCAGGAACTGTACAAAAGGATTGAACCGGTGATGAAAGCGTCGGCGCTGCTTGCGACAAACACATCCAGCATCCCGCTGGATCAATTGCGTACTGCGGTCAAAGACGATACGCGCTTCCTGGGCCTGCATTATTTCAACCCCGTCGCGCAGATGCCGCTGGTGGAAATCGTGCGGCAGGATCACTTGAAAGCGGCAAACGAAAAACATGCACTCGCTTTCTGCAAAGCCATCGACAAGCTGCCGGTTCCGGTCAAGGGCACGCCGGGATTCCTGGTCAATCGCATCCTCATGCCGTACCTGCTCGAAGCCATGCGCGCGTTCAAGGAAGGCGTTCCGGGTCCGGTACTGGACAAAACGGCGAAAAAGTTCGGCATGCCGATGGGGCCGATTGAACTGGCTGATACGGTCGGGCTTGATGTGTGTGCATCCGTCGGCAAGGAACTCGGCGATTTCCTGGGACTGGAGATTCCCGATGGCCTGGATGAATTGATCGCGGCAGGCAAACGCGGCAAGAAAACCGGTGAAGGCTTGTACAAGTGGGAAAATGGCAAGCCGGTCAAGCTGCCGGTGGACCCCGAATATCAGGCTCCGGCCGATCTCACTGCACGCCTGATCATGCCGATGCTCAACGAAGCCGTCGCCTGCCTGCACGATGGCGTTGTTGATGATGCCGACATGCTCGACGCCGGGGTCATCTTTGGCACCGGTTTCGCCCCATTCCGCGGAGGCCCGATCCAGTATATTCGCAGCGAAGGCGCCGACAAGATCAAGGCGCAAATGGAAACCCTGTCTGGCAAATACGGCAAGCGCTTTGCGCCGAAATTCGGCTGGGATAGTGCCGTACTCAAGGCTGGGGGCTGAGGGCTGCAACGCCCCTGCCCGTCATTCCCGCGCAGGCGGGAATCCAGTTCTTGCTCTTGATCTTCACGTAAAAAAGGAAAAAGAAAGAACCGAATTTCCAGCTTTTGCTGGAATGACGAGCCTTTGATTTTCCCGAGTCCCGAATTCCGCTAATCGTCTTCGAAACGCTGCGAACCGAAGGGTTTCGGCACCTTTGCCACCGGCCTGATTCCACTCGCCACGGCCTGCCACACGGCGAGTGCATCGCGGGTAGCGGCGACATCATGCACACGCACGATCATGGCGCCGCGCTGCACCGCGATCATTGCGGCGGCCGCGGATCCTGCGGCGCGATCCTCGCCACCATCGCGGCCCGTCAAAGCGCCAATCATCGCCTTGCGCGACAAACCAACCAGCAGCGGTACGCCGAGCGCGGCGAACTGGTCGAGTTCGCGCAATAACGTGAGGTTATGCTCCAGCGTCTTGCCGAAGCCGAAGCCCGGATCGACGACGATGCACTTCTTGTCGATGCCGGACATCTCACAGGCGAAAATACGCTCTGCAAGGAACCGGCGTACGTCGGAAACCACATCGTCGTAATGCGGGGCGTCCTGCATTGTTCGCGGTTGCCCGAGCATGTGCATCAGGCACACTGGCACTTTGAGTTCGGCTGCCGCATCCAGTGCACCGTCACGGCGCAGCGCGTAGACATCGTTGATCATGCCGGCGCCGGCTGCAATCGCTGCGCGCATGACTTCGGGCTTGGATGAATCGACCGAGATTGGCACGGCGACGCGTTTACTCAATTCAGAAATTACCGGAACGATGCGGGCAACTTCGTCCTCAGCGCGAACATCTTCCGCGCCCGGTCGGGTCGATTCACCACCGATATCGAGCAGGTCCGCGCCTTGCTCGACCATCACCACACCCAGCGCAATAGCGGCACCGATATCGGCACCCGTACCGTCTCCGGAGAACGAGTCCGGCGTAACGTTGACGATACCGGCAATGCGCGGCCGATCCAGAATCAGTTCACGGCCGGCACAGTCCAACCGACGCAACGTGTCGAACATGTATTCAGTGCTGTTCGGCAGGCGTGCCCACCGAAGCCGAATCGCCTCGTGGCGGACTGCCACCGCTGGACTTGCCGGGATTGGACGATTGCCAATCGCGCGGCGGGCCAGGTTCCTTGCCGTCCATGATTGCGCCAATCTGCTCGCGATCGATGGTCTCGTATTGCAGCAACGCACCGGCCATCTTGTGCAGTTTTTCCATCTCGTCGGTCAGGATGCGCCGGGCCGACGTGTAGGCAGCATCGATGACGCTGCGCACGGCCACATCGATCTTGCGCGAGGTTTCCTCAGAGATCTGCTTGTGCTGCGTGACCGAATGGCCCAGGAAAACTTCGTCTTCTTCCTCGCTGTAGGTCATCGGGCCAAGTTCCGTGCTCAGTCCGTACTTGGTGACCATGTCGCGGGCCAATTGCGTCGCACGCTGGATGTCGTTGGACGCACCGGTGGTGACCTTGTCCTCGCCGAAAATCAATTCCTCCGCTGCGCGGCCACCGTACAGGCTTGCAAGGCGGCTTTCCAGCGAGGTCTTGCTATGGCTGTAGCGGTCGGTTTCCGGCAGGAACATGGTTACACCCAAGGCACGTCCGCGCGGGATAATCGTGACCTTGTGTACCGGGTCGTGCTCCGGCACTGACAAGCCAACGATCGCATGGCCGGCCTCGTGGTAGGCGGTGAGCTTTTTCTCATCGTCGCTCATCAGCATCGAGCGGCGCTCGCTGCCCATCATGATCTTGTCCTTGGCACGCTCAAAGTGGCTCATCTGCACGTCGCGGCAATTTTCGCGCGCGGCGAACAGCGCGGCTTCGTTTACGAGGTTGGCCAGATCCGCGCCGGAGAACCCCGGGGAGCCGCGCGCGATGACCATCGCGTCGACGTCGGATGCGATCGGCACCTTGCGCATGTGCACCTTGATGATCTGCTCACGGCCGCGCAAATCCGGCAACGGCACCACGACCTGGCGATCAAAGCGACCTGGCCGCAGCAACGCAGGATCAAGCACATCTGGGCGGTTGGTGGCGGCGATGACGATGACGCCTTCATTACCCTCGAAGCCGTCCATCTCGACCAGCAACTGGTTCAGGGTCTGCTCGCGTTCGTCGTGACCACCGCCCAGGCCAGCACCGCGATGGCGACCGACCGCGTCGATTTCGTCGATGAAGATGATGCACGGCGCATGTTTCTTCGCCTGCTCGAACATATCGCGCACGCGGCTGGCGCCAACGCCAACGAACATCTCGACGAAGTCCGAGCCGGAGATCGCGAAGAATGGCACCTTGGCTTCGCCCGCAATCGCCTTGGCGAGCAAGGTCTTGCCGGTACCCGGCGAGCCAACCATCAGCACGCCGCGTGGAATGCGCCCGCCGAGTTTCTGGAATTTACCGGGATCGCGCAGGAACTCGACCAATTCGCCGACTTCCTCCTTGGCCTCGTCGCAACCGGCAACATCGCCGAACGTGACCTTGACCTGATCCTCGCCCTGCAAGCGCGCACGCGAGCGCCCGAAGCTCATTGCGCCGCGTCCACCGGCACCGGCCTGCATTTGGCGCATGAAATAAATCAGCAGCCCGATGAAGATGATGAACGGCACCCAGTCGAGCAGCATGCGCCACAGCGCACCGCTGTTGTCCACGGGCTCTTGCTTGACCACGACACTGTGCGCCAACAAGTTCGGTATCAGCTGGCTGTCGTCCAGCGGCGCCACCGTATTGAGCACGCTGCCATCCTTACGCTTGCCGGTGATCGTGGCCGGCATGGTCGCACTGATCGAAATCTCGGCAATGGCATTGCTATCCACCTGCTGCACGAATTCCGAATACGCAATGCTGCGCGTCGCAGTCGGGTGCGGATTGAAACTCTGGAACACCACGATCAGGACGATCGCGATGACTACCCAGAGCAGCAGATTCTTGGCCATGTCGTTCATGCTTTGCACTCTCGTTCGTTCATGCGCGCTTGCCGGTAGCCAACGCGTAGACCTCTGCGCTACGAGCGCGCGAGGCCTTGGGTTTTCGCATGCTGACGCGCTCGTATCCTGCGCGCAAGTCCTTTACGTACTCGTCAAATCCGCGTCCCTGGAACAACTTGACCAAAAACGTCCCACCTGCCTTCAAATGTGTCGAGGCGAATTCCTGCGCCAATTCCGCCAGATGAATCGCGCGTGCCTGGTCGGACACATCTACACCACTCATATTGGGGGCCATATCCGATAGCACAAGATCGACCGACACGCCGCAGAGTATCGCCTCAAGTTGCTGAACCACAGCATCCTCACGGAAATCACCCTGGATGAATTCCACACCGCCAATACCCTGCATCGGCAGAATATCCAGCGCTATGACGCGCCCCCCGCGGGACTTTTCGCTCAACATCTGCGACCAGCCTCCCGGTGCCGACCCCAAGTCAACGACAACCATGCCGGGCGCGAGCAGGTTCTTGTGCTCGATCAATTCTTCCAGCTTGAATACCGCACGCGAGCGCCAGCCCTCTTTCTGCGCGCGCTTGACGAAAGGATCGTTGAAATGCTCTTTCAACCAGCGGGTACTGGACTTGCTGCGAGACGCCACGCGTTCACACTCGAAATGATTGCTGCAAGGCGACATGATACCCTGTTGGACTCCCAACACGCCTGTATGGCCATTATTCGATGATGCGTCTTAGCCCCAGCCAGAAACGTTATTTGCGCGGCCTTACCCACGACCTGAGCCCGGTTGTGATGACCGGCAACAAGGGGATGACCCAGGCGGTGCTTAACGAGTTCGAGATTGCGTTGGATCATCACGAGTTGATCAAAGTTAAACTTGGCTGCGAGGATCGCAAACAGCGTGTTGCCCAGATCGCCGCACTGGCCGATGCCAGCGGTTCCGAATTGGTGCAAAGCATCGGTCGTGTCGCTTGTTTCTACCGACGCAATGCGGAAAAGCCCATGCTGGCATTGCCGAAGTAGATCGATGCAACTCACGCAACAACGCAATCAGGGCGAATTATTCGTACGCAAGGCCGGCGCCGAAAGCGTAGTCGTCGTCGACCGCACCTTTACCCGCAGCCTGGTTTTGTGGGCAGATCACGTGATCGAAGACTTTCCGGTCCGCGAAGTTGGCCAACTCGATACCCCCGCAATCGAGAAAATCCTGGCGCAGCAACCCGAAGTCGTGTTGTTGGGCACGGGTAGCCGGGCAATTTTTCCAGCGCCAGCCGTACTCGCGCAGTTTCTCAAACGTGGTGTAGGACTGGAAACCATGGACAACGCCGCCGCAGCACGCACCTTCAACGTGCTTGCCGGTGAGCTACGTCGCGTTGCCGCGGTTTTTCTGCTGCCAGGTTAGGGATAGCTGCTGTCCGCCGCGTCCGTGCATCGAAGAAGGGAACCCACACTGCGCGTCGGTGCTGACCAGAGACGGTTTTGATGCGTCACTTGCGGGGTTTGTGCGTCCCTGACGGAGCTTCCCCACTGTCTGCATCCACCAGCTTGCGCAGACGCAGCAGCGCTTCGCGTTGAATCTGGCGCACTCGTTCGCGGGTCAAGCCAAGCTGGGTGGCGATCTCGGCCAGGGTTTGTACGCCGTGGTCGTCCAGTCCATAACGACGTTCCAGCACATAGCGCTGGCGCGACGGCATTTGAGCGATCCATGTGGCGATGCGCTGATTCGGAATTTCGTCGGCAACCGCTTGCGGCGCTTCGAACACCAGATGGTCGATCAACGCTCGCTCATCGCCGTCGGAAACTGGCGCATCCAGCGAACTGATGCGATCGGTCACGCAAAACAGATCTGCCACGCTTTCCACCGGCTTGTCGATCGCTTGCGCCAGCTGCTCGATGCTGGGCACATAGCCATGCTTGGCAATAAACCGGCGCCGGGCCTGCAAAACCTGGGAAAACTCGCGCAACACATGCGCAGGCACGCGCACTGTTCGCCCCTGATGCATTACCGCATGTTGCACGGATTCGCGGATCCACCACACCGCATACGTTGAAAAACGCAGGCGCCGCGACGGATCGAATTTCTCCACCGCGCGGATCAATCCCAGGTTGCCTTCCTCGATCAAGTCCAGCAGCGGCACACCGCGCCCGACGTATCCGCGTGCGACGGTCACGACGAGACGAAGATTGGCTTCAATCATCTGCCGGCGTGCTTCCATGTCGCCCACACAAACGCGACTTCCCAGCGTCAGTTCCTCGTTAGCGGAAAGCAGCGCAATAAGGCCGATTTCCTTGAGATAGGCGCTGGTGGAATTGCGTACCTCGTCATCGTGGGGCTCGACCGCATCGACGAGTTCGAGCAAGTCGTCTGAGTCGATGTCTTCGGCCGGCGCACGCGCGTTCATGCGCGCAGGATACTACGAGGATGATCGCGACCGAGGTGCAACGTGCGCAATAGATCTGCGCATCCTGCTTAGCGCGCCGGCAGGTAATCCAGTGGATTTACCGGTTTTCCGTTCTTGCGGATCTCGAAATGCAGTTCGTCACGCGAACTGGCCGTCGAACCCATTTCGGCAATCTGCTCACCAGCGTTGACATGCTGGCCTTCCTTGACCAGACGCTTGCGATTATGGCCGTAGGCAGAAAGAAAACTCGTGTTGTGCTTGACGATAATGAGTTCGCCGTAGCCAATCAGGCCATTGCCGCTGTAAACGACTTCCCCGGCCGCTGCCGCACGCACGGGATCGCCGGGGCTACCCGCAATATCCAAACCCTGACGCGTCTGGTCGCCATCGATATAGGTGCCGATGACCTTGCCATCGCTGGGCCAGCGCCAGGTCACACCACCTGAATTGAGTTCGGCCACCTGCGTGGCGGGTTGCGGTGCTGGCTGTTGTTCGACAACGGTCGTGGCGGGCGGTGCTTGAACGACCGCATTGACGGGCGGTGCAGGCGCGCTCACGGGCGGCGGCGGCTGATGTGGCGGCGCCGGGGTTTCGATGGCCGCGGTAACCGGACTGCGTACCGGCGGCGGCAACGTAGTGACCGTCAACGCAGTCACGGTTGCGGCGACACTGCGATCCGGAACCGCTTCGGTGATTGCTTCGCCGGGCACAGGCTGCCGCTTGCTTGCAATCTCTATCGGATGCAGGCGCAACAATTGCCCTATCCCAATGCGAAATGGCGATGCAATCGCGTTCCACCGAGCGAGCTCGCGATAGTCCAGACCGTGACGAAAAGCGATCGAGTACAACGTGTCTCCCGCAACGACTCGGTAAGCGTCAGGCGCCTGGCCTTGTCGGGTGGCGCCGGATTCCGTGGTGGATGTCGAGCCGGCCGGTCCACCAGTGGAAAGTTCGACCACGGGCGCAGGCGGCCCGGATGCGCAACCGGCAATCGCGAGCGCGACCGCAATTCCGACGATGCGAAGCCTGAATCTGAAAATGTATCGCAAATGAAATGGCATGGTCGATTTCAACGCAGGTATCGCAGATAAACCACAAGCAGCACAATGGCGATCAGTATGGCCCAGCCGATCCATTCGATCCATTGGTGTATGGCACGTTCGGCGCGTTCGCCACCGACGCGAATCAAACCACACAAAAGATAAACGCGTTTGCCGCGACCGATCAACATGCCTGCGGCGAAAGCCAGCAACGGCACTCCGACGATGCCCGAGGCCCAGGTGAAGATTTTCAGCGGAATCGGCACAAAGCCAGCCAGGACCAGCAACCCAAACGCCTTCCATGGATGTTCGACCATGTCCACACGCAACTGCGCGACCAACGTATCCAGACTGTGCAACCAGCCTAAATCGGCGAACAACGGGCGCACCAGATCGAATGCATAGTGACCCAACGCATAGCCGACAAAAGAACCCAACATCGAACCAAACAAACTGATCGTGGCAAAGCGCACCCAACTGTGTGGACGCGCCAGAGTCATCGGTGCGAGCATCAATTCCGGCGCAACCGGAAAAATGAACGCCTCGACGAAGCTCAACGTGGCCAGATACCACGGCGCTCCGGGTTTGGCCGCCCAGCGCAGGGCGAACTCGTACAACGGCTTGAACAGCCGCATCAGCCCAAGCCGCCGAGCAGCGGAACAAAACTCACGCCACCAAGGTTTTCGCCCTGCAAATCAATTCCGTCACGCCGATAACGCATCAGCAACTGGGCGCCCGGTGGCCCGACCGGACCTACGAGCACGCCATCGTCGGCAAGTTGTTCGAACAACGCGGGATCAACCCTATCGCCAGCGGCAGTCAACATGATTGCGTCGAACGGCGCATATTGTGCCCAGCCCAGATTGCCGTCGTCATGGCGCGAGCGGATATTGTCGATACCGAGTTTGCGAAAACGCCGGCGCGCGCTGCGCAGCAGTTCTTCGATGCGCTCGACGGTGTAGACCTGTTCGACAAGCGCAGCGAGCACGGCTGCCTGATATCCGGAACCGGTGCCGATTTCGAGTACGCTGGTGGGCAACTTGTGCTCGATCAGCGCTTCGGTCATGCGCGCCACGACCCACGGTTGCGAAATGGTCTGGGCTTGTCCGATCGGCAACGCCATATCCTCGTAGGCGCGCGAAGCCAGGGCTTCTTCGATGAACAGATGTCGCGGCACGCGGCGCATCACCTCCAGCACGCGACGATCCGCAATGCCATCGACCTTCAACCGCTCGATCAAACGATCGCGAGCACGCTGCGAGGTCATGCCAAGACCGCGAGCCTCAGGCGTGGGTTTGGAAAATACATTCATACGACCGGAGCCAACTCCAACGACAAGGACTCGACCCAACCACTGACTTTGTCCAACGCCTGGAAACGGGTCAGGTCGACCTGGATCGGGGTAATCGAAATAAAACCTTCGCGTACCGCCATGAAATCCGTGCCTGGGCCGTCGTCTTCGGATGCGCCTGCGGGACCAATCCAGTACATTGGCCGTCCGCGCGGATCGACCTGGCGCACGCACGGTGCAGAACGATGTCGGCGCCCGAGCCGCGTGACCGCGAAACCGCGCAGTTGTGCCCACGGAATGTCCGGTACATTGACGTTGAGAATGGTGTCGGCAGGCAGCGGATCAACCAGCAAACGCTGCATGATGACCAGTGCTGCCTGCGCAGCAGAGTGATAGTGCGTGCCGATGTGATCGGTCGAAGCCAGCGATACTGCAATCGCCGGCAAGCCGAGAAAACGGCCTTCCATCGCTGCGGATACCGTCCCCGAATAAATCACGTCGTCGCCAAGATTAGCGGAATTATTGATCCCCGAAACAACGATATCCGGTTCGTAATCGAGCAGGCCGGCCAAGGCCAGATGCACGCAATCCGTTGGCGTACCGGCGACGCGATAGCGCCCATCATCGAGTCTAACGACGCGAATCGGCTGATCCAGCGTCAGCGAATTGCTTGCGCCTGAGCGATCGCGATCTGGCGCCACGACAACAACGTCGCCGACAATGGCCAATCGCTGCGCCAAAATCTTGATGCCCGGCGCATCCACGCCATCGTCGTTGCTGACCAATACTCGCATTGCGAATTCTTTTGCTGCCGTCGTGCGGCGGGGAGCTTGAATCGGCGATTGTACCGGAGCGCTGCGGCCAACAGAACGCATCGATCCTTCTGCTAAGCTGACAACCGATGGCAAAGCGGCCCAAAACACCC
>JBDTLA010000197.1:0-15597 GCA_039935035.1 Rudaea sp.
GTCACCACACCGCCAGCACCGCTCGCGCGCACGCGCGCAAGATCGACTTTCAGTTTTTTCGCCAGCGCCCGCACCGCCGGTACGGCTTTGGCGCCGCCTACGTTGGCGGCTTGTTCAACATGCACATGGCTGCCGCTGACCATTGCACCCACTACGGTGCCTTCATCTGCGCGCTCGGCGCTGGCGGCCGGTTTCGCAGGTGCCTGCTCTGGTGCAGGTGCGGGAGCCGCTTTCTTCGGTCCGTGATGATGGCCGGTGGATTCGCCTTCGGCGCGTTGTTTGGCATTCGGATCGGGCTCGAAGTCGGCCAGTGCCGCACCGGTTTCGATCACGTCGCCCGCCGCGCCATACAGCTTCGCCACCTTGCCGGTGTAGGGCGACGGCACATCGACCACCGCCTTGGCGGTTTCCATCGACACCAGCGGTGCGTCGAGTTTGATCTGGTCGCCGAGTTTCACATGCCATTCGACGACGGTTGCGTCGGGCAGGCCTTCGCCGAGGTCGGGCAGGTGGAATGTTTTGATAGTCATGTTGGAATACTCAATGCAGATGCAACAACACCAGTGCAATCAATGCGGGAATTGCCTGGACGAAAACGATTTTGCGATTGACCGTCAAGCCGCCGTAGATGCCAGCCACAATGACGCAAGACAGGAAGAAAATCTTCACGTAAAAATTTCCGCTGCACAGTCCCCAGATCAGGCCCGCAGCGAGAAAGCCGTTGTACAAGCCCTGGTTTGCCGCAAGCGCTTTCGATGCTGTCGCGAATTCCGGCGTGGTGCCAAACACGCGACGCCCGAATGGCTTGTCCCACAGGAACATCTCCAGCACCAGAAAATAACCATGCAGCAACGCGACGATGCCGGTCAAGATATTGGCAGCAAGCGTCATGCTTGGTCTCAGCTCGCCGCCAACGCGCGTTTTGCCGCCGCCACAATGCGTTCAACACTCGGCAGATACTTCATCTCCAGCCGGTACAACGGGATGTGCGTATCCCAGCCGGTAACGCGTTCGACCGGCGCGAGCAGATCGTACATCGATTCCTCGGCCAGGCGTGCGGCGATCTCGGCACCGAAGCCGGCGGTCTTGGGCGCTTCGTGAACGATCACGCAGCGACCGGTCTTGGCGACGGATTCGGCGATGGTATCGAAATCCAGCGGCGTCAATGTCGCCACGTCGATCACTTCGGCGCTGATGCCTTCTTCGGCCAGCGCATCGGCGGCTTCCAGGGTTTCTTTTACTTGCGAACCCCATGTCACGAAAGTCACGTCCGTGCCATCGCGCAGCACGAAGCACACATCCAGCGGCAGCGCTTCGCCGTCGTCGGGCACTTCTTCCTTGTACTGGCGATAGATGCGCTTGGGTTCGAAGAAAATGACCGGGTCCGGATCGCGGATGGCGGCAAGCAGCAGGCCATACGCGCGCGCCGGCGACGACGGCAACACCACGCGCAAACCAGGGATGTTGGTGAACAGGTGTTCGTTGGCTTCGGAATGGTGCTCCGGGGCACGAATGCCGCCGCCCCATGGTGCACGCCATACGGCCGGGCAGGTGATGCGCCCGCGTGTGCGATTGCGCATGCGCGCGGCATGACATGCAATGTGTTCCATCATCGCGTAGATGAAGCCCTCGAATTGGGCCTCGGCGACCGGTTTCATGCCTTGCGCGGCCAAACCTACTGTAATGCCTGCGATCGTGGCTTCGCACAGCGGCGTATCCAGCACGCGCCATTCACCGAACTTTTCCTGCAGTCCCTGCGTGGCGCGAAACACGCCGCCGTTGACGCCGACATCTTCGCCCAGCACCATGACGCTGTCGTCGTGGGCCATTTCCCATGCAAGCGCCTGAGTCACCGCTTCAATCAATGTGATCTGTGCCATGGCTCAGAGCTCCCCGGATTCAATTGCCAGCGCGCGAGCGCGTTGCCGGGCCAGATCCTCGGGCAACTCGGCCCAGGTGTAGTCGAACATTGCGGTGACCGGCTGCGTCTTGGTTTCGAGATAGGCGTTGACCTCTTCGTCCATCCAGTTGTCGCATTCTTCGAGCCAGGCTTTTTCTTTGTTGTCGTCCCAGACTTTTTTCGATTCCAGCCATTTGCGCAAGCGTTTAACCGGATCCTTGCCGCGGGCCTCTTCGACCTGTTCGTTGTCGCGATAGCGGCGTGCATCATCGGCGGTGGTGTGATCGCCGAGACGATACGTGACCATCTCGATTACGCTGGCGCCATCACCCTTGCGTGCGCGCGTGAGCGCGTCTTCCATCGCCTTGCGCACGGCGATGATGTCGTTGCCGTCGACCTGGATGGATGGCAGTCCGGCAGCGATGCCTTTCTGCGCCAGCGTTTGTGCGCCGGTCTGCAAGCGACGCGGGACCGAGATCGCCCATTGGTTGTTGATGATTACGCCGACCAGTGGCAACCCGCGCGCGCCGGCGATATTGATTGCGCCGTAGAAATCGCCTTTCGACGAGCCGCCATCGCCAACCGTGAATACCGCAACGCGTTTTTCCTTGCGGATCTTGAACGCCAGCGCGCTGCCGGCGGCGTGCAGGCATTGCGTGGCGATTGGAACCGACCAGGCAAAATCATGCCGGGCCGGCTCGTTCTGATAATCGTTGCCGCGTTCGTCGCCGCCCCAATAGGTGTAGACATCGCGCGGGCGCACGCCGCGATAAAGCTGCGCGCCGTACTCGCGGTAGCTGGGCGACAATACATCCTCGGGTTGCATCGCACTGCCGATTCCGACATGCGCGGCTTCATGGCCAAGGCATGACGCATAGGTGCCCAATTTGCCGGTTCGCTGTAGCGCAATCGACTTGGTGTCGAACACGCGCGTGGACAACATCAGCTTGTACAGTTCGACCATGTGGTCGAGATCCTTGGCAAAGGCGGGCAAATCCTTGCGCACCAGATTGCCTTCGGCATCCATGTATTGCAGGTATTCGATTTCGAATTTGGCGACAGTAGACACGTGGATTTCCTCAATTCAGCGTACAAGTAAAGCGTGGTCGCGCGAAGATGGCAAGGTAGGGCGCGAAAAATGTGGGGTTTGCCGTGCGGGTTCGGGGGGGACGGGGAGAAGGGAGCAGGAAACCGGAAAATCAAACGCGCGTCATTCCAGCGCAGGGTGGAATGCAGTTCTCGCGCTTGATCGAACGGCACGAAGCAAAGCAAAGAACTGGATTCCTGCTTTCGCAGGAATGACGAAGCCATTATGCTTTCCGCTCAGGTCTCATCTCCCGCAGCATACGCCAACGATCATGCCCGACAAAAACCAACGCGAACTTGAATCCGGTATCCAGGTCGATTTTCGCGATCGATTGTCCTACGGCGGCTATCTGCAACTGGACCTGTTGTTGTCGGCGCAGAAGCCGTTGTCGAATCCACCGCATCACGACGAGATGCTGTTCATTATCCAGCATCAGACATCGGAGTTGTGGCTAAAGTTGATCGTGCATGAATTACGCGCGGCAGTCACGCATCTACAGCGCGATGAAGTCAATGCCTGTTTGAAGATCCTCGCGCGGGTCAAACAAATCCAGCGTCAGTTGTTCGAGCAGTGGGGTGTGCTGGAAACATTGACACCGACCGAGTACGTGCAGTTCCGCGATGTGCTCGGGCCGGCTTCCGGATTCCAGTCGCTGCAATACCGGCTGGTCGAATTTCTGCTCGGCAACAAGAATGCGCACATGGTCAACGTGTTTGCGCATGCGCCAGAGCAACAGCAGGTGCTGCGCGACGCGCTTGAAGCACCTAGTTTGTACGATGAATTTCTGTGCCACCTGGCGCGCGGCGGACATGAGATTCCGGCGGAATGCCTGGATCGCGATTGGACGCAAGCGCACCAGCGTAATCCCGGGTTGATTCCGGCGTTGCGCAAAATTTATGAGAATGCGGATGAGTTCTGGGCCGATTACCACCTGTGCGAACAATTGGTCGATGTCGAGGAAAGTTTCCAACTCTGGCGCTTCCGCCACATGAAAACCGTCGAGCGCATCATTGGCCACAAGCGTGGTACCGGCGGTTCGTCCGGCGTGAGCTTCCTGAAGCAAGCGCTGGAATTGACGTTTTTCCCGGAATTGCTCGATGTGCGTACCAGCATCGGCAGCGGCGACAATCCAATCGGCAACAAGTAACAAGTAATTGTTCCTGCTGAGCACTTCGACATGCTCAGGACAGGCTGCGCGTAGCGAAGTCGAAGCACTCCCTTCGACTTCGTGACTTCGGCACTACGCTCAGAGTCTGCCCCGGACTTGATCCGGGAGCGAACGGAAATCGAAGAATAGTTTGTGAGGGCTAGATGAGCTGCCGCGTAGGCATGCTTTTCATTCCTTCTCCCCAGGAATTTCAGATGAGCACAATCCATGCAACTGCTGTTGGCGGATTTTCCTCGGGCGAGGGCGATCGCTGGGGGCATCCGCGCCAATTATGGATGTTGATGTGGGTTACCGTTGGGCTCAATTTTGCGTTCTATGGATTTCGCGCGTATCTGGCACCGTATATGGCGACGTTTTTCGCCAGCCTCGGCGCTGCTGAGGCGCAGCGGCAGGCCGATCTGCGCAGCAGTGGTTTCCTTGCCCTGATGTATGCGACGCCGATTATCGGCGGCTATGTGGCGGACAAGATTCTCGGCGAATCGAGGGCCCTGACCATTTCGTTATGGCTGGGCGTACTGTCGCTGGGACTCATGGCATTGCCAACCCTGTTCGGCTTCGAGGTCGGCATGGCGCTGTTTGCATTGGCCGCTGGTCTGGGAATTCCGTTGACGGTGTTGATCGGACGCAACTACGCCAATGATGATCCGCGGCGCGAAGGCGGCTACACGCTTTTCTACATGGCCATCAACCTCGGTGCGTTTATTACGCCGTTCGTGTGTGCGGACTTTGTCGCCCAGCGCTACGGCGACCGTTGGGGTTTTATTGCCGCCGCTACCGGCATGGCGTTCGCGGCGCTGGTGTTTCAGTTGCGCAAGTACAAGCTCGATCCGGTACTGCCCAAAGGCGATCACCTGCACGGGCCGATGTCGTCCGTATGGGCCTTGGCGGTTATTGCTTTGCTGGTTTATCCGACCGTGCTACTGCTGTCGCAACCGACGATTCTCAGTTGGGCGATGTACATTCTGATGGGTCTACTGGTGCTGTACTTCGTCGTAAAGTGCGCGCGCCGTCGCGACCGGGTGCAGACCCAGCGTTACCTCGCATTGCTACTGTTGTTCATTGCCTTGGTAGTGTTTTGGGCACTCAGCCTGCAAGGTGTGACGTCGTTGAATTTCCTTGCCCGCGATTACGTCGCCGCACCGTTCCACTATACCGATTTCCAGTCAGCGAACCCGCTATTCATCCTGCTGTTTGCGCCGCTGTTGGCGATGCTGTGGCCGTGGCTGGCTCGGCACGGCAAAGATCCGTCGACGCCACGCAAATTTGGTATCGGCTTGCTGTTGGTGGCGCTCAGTTATGGCGTGCTTGTACTCGGCATCGACGCGGCCGGAGCCGGCAAACTTGGCTGGTGGGTGTTGGCAGCGTGCTACCTGCTGCAGACGTTGGGCGAACTCGCATTGTCGCCGATTGGTTATGCGATGGTCCCCCAGCTTGCCGCTCCGGAAGATGCTTCTTTGGCGATGGGCGGCTGGTTTTTTGGCGTGGCGTTGTCGTATCAACTATCCGGTTGGATTGCCACGCAGACCGTTGGCTCAGGTGCCTTGACCGGTATGGGTGCTTATGCGCATGTCTACCGGTTGTTATTTGCCGTTGGGCTGGCAATTGCCGCCATATTTCTGGTCGCCGCGCCGGCGATCAAACGCCTGATGCACGGCGTGCGCTGAGTTACGCCGTCGCGTCGAGCGTTTCGAGTTTGTCGAGGATTCGTTCCAGCCAGGTGCGTTCTTCGCCATCGAGTTTTGCCAGCAATCCGGTTTCGTGCGAGCGTGCAAGCGGCGCAACGGCATCATGAATTTTCCAGCCACGTGCCGATAGACGCAGTACTGAACGGCGTTTATCGCCCGTGTGGGTGCGGCGTATCACGCGCCCTGATGCGACCAAACGCGCCAGCGCCCGACTGACCGCAACCTTGTCCATCGCCGTGCGTTGTGCCACCTCGCGAGCCGACAGCAATTCGAAGCGTGCCAGTACCGCCATCACCCGCCATTCGGTGACGGAAAGATCGTAGCGTTGCTGGTAATCGCGGGCGATCTCCTGGCTGATCGTATTCGACAGGATCGACAACCGGTAGGGCAGGAAGCGTTCGAGCTCTAATGGAGCGTGCTCCAATGGGGAATGTTCCAATGGCGAATGTGCGGCCAGGGCATGATCGGTCATTTTGGTGCGCCGCCTCTTGCAAATAGTTTCATATGTAACTATCTTAATGCAATCGCCGCGTCGGCGAAAGCGGGATGTCCGTTTTTCCGACTGCATTTTGAAACGTTGCACAGCAAACGCGAGGCATCTCATGAGCGCACAACCCAATACCGGCATGCAGCCGGTGCAATTCGACAATCCGATGGGCGTGGACGGCTTCCAGTTCGTGGAGTTCGCCGCACCGCAGCCTGCGTTGTTGCATGAACTGTTTCGCAAGCTGGGTTTCAGCGCAGTCGCCAAGCACAAGTCGCGCGCGATTACGGTATATCGTCAGGGCGAATGCGATTTTCTGGTCAACGAAGAAGCCAATTCTTTCGCTGCGGATTTCGCCGCCAAGCACGGCCCGAGCGCTTGTGGATTCGCCATCCGCGTGAGCAAGCCGGCGGACTGGGCGCGCGAACAGGCGCTGAAAAATGGCGGTGAGGCGATCGCCGACAAGCAAGCGACAAAGGCGGTTTCGGCACCTGTCATCAAGGGCATCGGCGACTGCATGTTGTATCTGGTCGATCGCTACGGCGACAAGGGCAGTGTTTACGATGCCGACTACGAGTGGTTGCCGAATGTTGATCGCGATCCGAAAGGTTTTGGCCTGACGTTTATCGATCACCTGACCCACAATCTGCACTTCGGCAACATGGCCAAGTGGTCGGATTATTACGAGCGCTTGTTCAACTTCCGCGAAATTCGCTACTTCGATATCAAGGGAGCCAAAACCAGCCTGGTATCAAAGGCGATGACTGCACCCGACGGCATGGTGCGCATTCCGTTGAATGAGTCATCCGACCCGAAAAGCCAGATCAACGAGTACCTGGATGAATACCATGGCGAAGGCATCCAGCACATCGCCTGTTTCACCGATAACATCTACGCGACCATCGAAGCGATGCGCGACGCTGGCGTGGAATTCCTGGATACGCCGCGCGCCTATTACGACGTGATCGATGCGCGCATTCCGAACCACGGCGAAGACGTCGAACGCATGCGCAAGAACAAGATTCTCATCGACGCCGACGCGGAAACAAAAAAGAAATTGCTGTTGCAGATTTTCACCCAGAACTGCGTCGGTCCGATCTTCTTCGAGATCATCCAGCGCAAGGGCAACCTTGGCTTCGGCGAAGGCAACTTCCAGGCCCTGTTCGAGTCGATCGAGCGCGAACAGATGAAGCGCGGAGTGCTGTAGCCCCTCCCCGTCGGGAGAGGGGTGAGAGTGCGACGAAACCGATGAATCAAAATCCGCCGCTACCCAGCAAAACGCGCAACCTCGCTCGAGATTTGCGGAAAGCCCCCACTGACGCCGAACGCAAACTTTGGTATCACCTTCGCGCTGGCAGGTTGAACGAGCACACGTTTCGGCGACAACACCCGATGCCGCCATACGTTATCGATTTCTACTGCGTCGCGAACAAACTGGCAATTGAGCTGGATGGGTCGCAACACAATCAGGATGCCGATGCTGTGCGAACGAGATACCTGCGATCGCAGGGAATCAAGGTGCTGCGTTTTTGGGACAACGAAGTCTTGAAGAATACTAAGCCGGTACTCCGGGCTATTTTGGAAGCCGTGGAAAACCCGACCCTCACCCCAACCCCTCTCCCGCTGGGAGAGGGGCCCAAAGGCGAAGCGAAATGAGCACGCAACAGGCGCTTGAATACCAATCCGGCTTCGGCAACGAATTCGCTACCGAAGCCGTCGCCGGCACCTTGCCGATCGGCCAGAATTCGCCGCAGCGCGTGGCGCATGGGCTGTATGCGGAGCAATTGTCGGGCACTGCGTTTACGGCGCCGCGACATTTGAACCGGCGCAGTTGGTTGTATCGGATTCGTCCCGCGGCAGTGCAGGGCGCGTTCGCGCCGTTTGTCCACGCTGCGTTCCACAACGAATTCGGAAGCGGCGCGGTTACGCCTGAACGCTTGCGCTGGGATCCGCGGCCGTTGCCGACAGCGCCGACCGATTTCATCGATGGCCTGTTCACGCTTGCCGGCAACGGCAGCGCTGCATCGCAATTAGGCGTTGGCCTCCACATTTACGCGGCCAATCGTTCGATGCAGGGCCGCTTTTTCTACGACGCCGATGGCGAGTTGTTGATTGTTCCGCAGGAAGGCCGCCTGCGCCTTGTTACCGAACTGGGCATCATCGAGATCGAGCCGCAGGAAATCGCCGTGATTCCACGCGGTGTACGTTTCCGCGTCGAACTGCTCGACTCGCAGGCGCGTGGCTACGTATGCGAAAACTTTGGCACGATGTTGCGCCTGCCTGAGCTGGGGCCGATCGGCAGCAACTGCCTCGCCAACTCGCGCGATTTCCTCACGCCGGTTGCGGCATATGAGGATAGCGAGGGCGAGTTTGAGTTAATTGCCAAGTTCCAGGGCCACCTGTGGCGCGCGCCGATCGGACACAGCCCGCTTGACGTCGTGGCCTGGCACGGCAACTACGCGCCGTACAAATACAACCTGCGGCGATTCAACACGATCGGATCGATCAGTTATGACCACCCGGATCCGTCGATCTTTACGGTACTGACTTCAGGCAGCGATACGCCCGGCGTGGCCAACATGGATTTCGCCATTTTCCCGCCGCGCTGGCTGGTGGCTGAAAACACGTTTCGTCCGCCGTGGTTCCATCGCAATATTGCCAGCGAATTCATGGGTCTTGTACACGGCGAATACGACGCAAAAGCCGGCGGTTTCGTGCCCGGTGGTGCGTCCCTGCACAACTGCATGAGCGGGCACGGTCCGGATGCGGCGAGTTTTGACAAGGCCGGCGCGGCCGACGCCACAAAACCGGATCACATCGTGGACACCATGGCGTTCATGTTCGAGACACGCTGTGTCATTCGGCCGACTCGGCAGGCACTGGAATCATCGCAATTGCAAAAAGATTACCCGATGTGCTGGCAAGGTCTGGGCAAGCACTTCAACCCTGCCGGCTGATCCGCGGCAAGGCATAACCCAATTACTTGACATCATGATGCGATCAATTACATCATGATGCAATGCGCACCACTATCGACATTCCCGAGCGCGAGCATGCATTGTTCCTGAGCTTGGCGCATGCGCAACGCACCAGCTTGAGCAAGATCGTCGTCGAGTTGGCGCAACGTGGTCTGCGCGCGCCGGTGGGCATCGAGGAAGCCACGGCGGCGTATGAAGTCGATGCACGCACCGGACTGGGCGTATTTCGCTCCGGACGGCCAGTGACGATTGATGATGTCCGCGCGCTCGAAGACGAGCAAGATGGCACGATTACTCGACGCTAATGTTCTGATCGCATTGTTCGATGCCGATCATGTGCATCGTCGCGCGGCTCGGGATTGGTATCTGGCGTTGCGCGGTGAATTTGCGACTTGCCCGATCGTCGAGGGCGCATTGACGCGCTGGATCGTGCGCATCCACGGACGCGGTGGGGTGACTGCGGCAGCGCATGAATTGCGTAAACTTGCCGCCGACCCGCGGCATCGCTTTTGGGCCGAAGATGTGGCGTATGTTGATGTGGATTGGCGCGGTGTCATAGGACACCACCAAGTAACCGACGCCTATCTGGCCGCACTTGCACGCCGCAACGGCGGACGATTGGTCACGTTGGATCGCGGCCTTGCTGCCCTGCACGCCGATGTCGCCGAATTGATTCCCAGCTGAAGGATCGAACATGAAACTGGCTTCTTTGAAACAAGGTGGTCGCGATGGCACATTGATCGTCGTCAATCGCGATCTTTCCAAAGCGGTTCACGTCAGCGATGTTGCTACGACATTGCAAGCTGCCCTCGAAGATTGGGCGAACGCCGCACCACGATTGAATCGCGTGTACGAATTGCTCAACGCAAGCAGCGCGGAAACCGTCAATGGCGAAGAGGTATTTGCGCTGGACGTGGCCGCGCTCGCCGCACCGTTGCCGCGCGCATACGAATTCGTTGATGGCAGTGCCTATCTGCCACATGTGGAGCGCGTGCGCCGGGCGCGCGGTGCTGAGGTTCCGAAAAGTTTCTATACCGATCCGCTGATGTACCAGGCGACCAGCGCGGGGTTTCTTGGTCCGCGCGATACGGTGCTGGTGACGAGCGAAGACTACGGCATCGACCTCGAAGCCGAAGTCGTTGTCGTCACCGATGACGTGCCGATGGCGGTAACGCCGGAGCAGGCCGCTTTGCACATCCAGTTGGTCGGTCTGGTCAACGACGTGTCCCTGCGCGGTCTGATTCCCGGCGAATTGGCCAAGGGTTTCGGATTTTTGCAATCCAAGCCGCGCTCGGCGTTGTCGCCGGTATTTGTCACGCCGGATGAATTGGGCGATGCGTGGCAAGACAGCAAGCTGCACCTGCCGATGCGCACATGGATCAATGGCCAGTGGTTCGGCGAGGCCCAATGCGGCGTCGACATGCAGTTCAATTTTGCGCAACTCGTCGCACATGCGGCAAAAACACGGCCGTTGTCGGCGGGCTGCATCGTGGGTTCCGGCACCATTGCCAATGAAGATACCGGCAAAGGTGCGTCGTGCCTGGCCGAGCAGCGCACGGTGGAAACCTTGCGCGATGGCAAACCGACGACACCATTCCTGAAATTTGGCGATACGGTACGCATCGAAATTCTTGATGCCGACGGCAAGTCGATTTTCGGCGCAATCGAGCAACAGATGCGCCAGACTGGCGTACAAGGCTGAGTGGTCGCAGCGCCGATTCGTGCCGCGCGAGTGCCGCTCGCAATCAGACGCCTCGCTTGTCGCCGAATCGATTGGCAAGAACGGGGCAGTAGACTAATCTGCGCATACAGTAACGATAAAAATGGGGTCAGAAATGCCTGCCGAACGTATCAAGCTCTATAGCTATTGGCGCTCCAGCGCTGCGTATCGGGTGCGCATCGCGCTGAACCTGAAAGGCATCGATTACGACGTGGTCGCCATTCACCTGACTCAGGATGGCGGCAAGCAGCATCATGCGGATTTTGCTCAGCTCAATCCACAGGAACTGGTACCGGTATTGGTTGATGGCGAGCGCGTGATTCGCCAGTCCATGGCCATTGTCGAATACCTGGATGAAGCCTACGAAGGCGAGCGCATGTTGTTGCCGGTGGACGTGCGCGCACGTGCGCGAGTGCGTGCCTTGTCTCAGGTTGTCGCCTGCGATATCCACCCGCTTGGCAATCTGCGCGTGCTGCAATATCTGGAACGTGAATTCAACACGCCGCAGGTGGAACGCGAGCGCTGGCTGCAACACTGGATCGGCGAAGGTTTTTCTGCTCTGGAGAAACTACTCGCGGACAATCCCTCAACCGGCTTGTTCTGCGAAGGCGACGAGCCCTCGCTGGCCGATATCTGTCTGGTACCGCAGGTCTACGTCGCACAACGCTGGTCGGTGAATCTGGATGCGTTCCCAACCGTTCAGCGCATCAATGCACAATGCCTGGAGCTGGATGCCTTCGCGCGTGCGCGACCGGAGGCGCAGGTGGATGCGCCGGGCGGGCAGTAACTGAGAGCCGGGATTCGGGAATCGAAAGATTACAGGCTCGTCATTCCCGCCTGCGCGGGAATGACGGAAACTTTTACGCTCTTCTTCAGCCCCGATTCCCGCAACAACTCAAAACGTAGCCGTATCGTACGGATCGTGCTCTGGCGCATCGGAGCCTTCGCTCAGGCGGATCTTCAATGCCAGACCGTCGCGTGAATCGGCTTTGTTGAGGGCTTCTTCCAGTTCAATCGTGCCGTCCTTGTACAAGGTCATCAATGCCTGGTCGAAAGTCTGCATGCCTTCTTGCAGGCTGCGATCCATGGCTTCCTTGATTTCATGAATCTGGCCGCGCCGGATCATGTCGCGGATCAGTGGCGTGTTCAGCAACACTTCGACCGCCGGCAGACGGCGACCGTCCTTGCCGATCACCAGACGCTGCGAAATGACTGCGCGCAGATTCAACGCGAGGTTCATCAGGATGTTGCGGTGTGCGGATTCGTGGAAGAAGTTAAGGATGCGTTCCAGGGTTTGGTCGGCATTGTTGGAATGCAGCGTAGCCAGGCACAGATGGCCGGTTTCCGAAAACGCGATGGCGGCTTCCATGGTTTCCTGATCGCGGATTTCGCCGATCATGATGACGTCCGGCGCTTCGCGCATGGCGTTTTTCAGCGCTTCGGAATAGCTGTGTGTATCCAACCCCACTTCGCGCTGGTTGACCACGGACTTCTTGTGGCGGTGCAGGTATTCGATCGGGTCTTCGACAGTGAGGATATGCCCAGACACTGTCGAGTTGCGATAATCGATCATCGAGGCCAGCGTGGTCGACTTGCCCGAGCCGGTCGCACCGACCAGCAGGATCAAGCCGCGCGGTTCGACGATCAGTTCCTTGAACAGCACCGGCAGGCGCAGTTGCTCAATCGATGGAATTTCGCTCTTGATCGCGCGGATCACCATGCCGACTTCGCCGCGCTGCTTGAACACGTTGATGCGGAAACGCCCGGCATCCTTCACCGCGATGGCCAGATTCAGCTCCAGGTTGCGTTCGAACTGCGGCACCTGGCCCTCGTCCATCAACGAATAGGCGATTTTCTTCACCATGCCGCCGGGCAAACCGGTGTTGCCAAGCGGATAGAGTTTACCTTCGACCTTGATATTGACCGGCGCGCCCGTCGTCAGAAACATGTCCGACGCACCTTTTTCGGTCATGAGTTTCAGGAAATAGCCGATATCCATTGGATGCCTCTGCGCTTCGTCGTGCGTCGTCGATGCGACGCTGTCATCGGAATTCGAGTAGTGTTGGCGACGCGCAGGCATTGCCTTGTGCCGCCGGGTTTCCCACAATAGCCAACTACGCACTCCGCCCCATCGTGACGAAAGCTGTTATGACACCAAATCGCAAAAAAATCCATTGGGCTTTCGTCATTCTGCTGATCGCACTTGCCGGTTGCAGTCCGACCAAACCACCGAATACGGACTTGGCCGATGCCGCTAATGCGTTGGATGCCGCTCGATCGGCAGGCGCTGCAACTTATGCGCCAATCGAGTTGCGTACAGCCGCTGACCACTTGAGCCAGGCCCAGGCAAGCGTGGACACGCATGATTACGATGTAGCCATGCGCCTGGCACGCGAATCCGAAGTCGATAGTGAACTGGCGCGCGTCAAGGCGCGGTTGGGCAAGGTCCGCGAACAAGTACAGACGCGCATCCGCGAAAATACCCAATTGCGTCAGGATTTTAATGTGGGCGGCAAGTCGAACACGCCGGAGACGCAGCGATGAACCGAGCCATTCGCTTTTTCGTCTGCGTGTTGATGATTGGGATCGCCGGGATTTCGCTAGCAGCCAAACGCGACCTGGATTTCGAACGCTTACAGGCGAGCCTGGATTCGCTGGCGGCCGACGCAAACCTCGGAACACTTGCACCGGCCGAGCGTGCGTTGGCCGAGCAGGCCGTGCAGGTATTGACCACGGACAAGACCGGCGGCAAGCAAGGTCGCGCCTATCGCGTCTATATCGCCGAGCGCCGCGTCGACATCGCCTACGCAGCCGCGCAGGCGGTTGCCCAGGAACGTCAGTTGCAGCAGCTCAATACCGAGCACGATCACATCCTGCTCGAAGCCAGCCGGCGCGATGCCGAGCAGGCCCGGGTCGAGGCGGAAAAGCAACGCCTGCAGAGCATGCTTCAAGCCGAAGAATCTGCGCGCTTGCGGGCGCAAGGCGAGCAAAGTGCACAGGACGCCGAGGCGGCGCGGCAACAAGCCGAGCAATCGCAAAAGATTGCCGATGCCCAGGCACAATCCGCGGCGCTGGCACGCAAGGAAGCCGAACTGGCCGAAGCGACGGCCGCGGATTTGCGCACACGATTGCAGAACATGCATGCTACGCGCGGCGCCGAAGGCATGCAGATGACGCTGGACGACATTGCCTTCGCGCCAGGTCAATCCAGTTTGCGACCCGCGGCAAAGACCAGCCTCGACAAACTCGTCCAGTTTGTCGATAGCCACCCAACCAAGCCGGTACGCATCGAGGGCTTTACCGACAGCAGCGGCAGCACGAGTGCCAATCATGTGTTGTCGCAACGCCGTGCCGACGCCGTGCGTGACGCCCTGGTCGCGGCCGGTGTGGCGGCTACACGTATCACCAGCGCCGGGCTTGGCGAGAGTCATCCGGTGGCGTCCAATGCGACCGCGGAAGGGCGGGCGCGGAACCGTCGTGTCGACGTGATCCTGCAAGACGCAAAGGCGCATTGAGGGTGCGCGCTTGCTTGCAGAGTGGCCGGATGAACGAATCAATGGACGTTCCGACGGCCACTTGAGCGAGGTTAAAAATCCGGTTGCACCGACCCAATCAAAGGAGTAGGGTCAAGCCGTCGCGGCCACCTTCCCCAGACCCGGTCGCGGCGCGATGCCGAGCCCATGACTGAAGCTTCAGAGCAAGAGTCCACGCCGTGTCACCTCACCGGGTGCAGCGTGGTCAGGTGTTCGACTGACGGGCTCGCAACAACGGTCTTTCCCACACGGATTCAACGCAAACGCCGCAAGTGCGGTGCTTGTGTGCGTCCGTCTCTGCGCAAACAGGAGGTCGGCTGATGTTTGAGAACCAGCAGCAAGATGATGTCGAAGTATTGATCAAGAGCGATTCGGAATTCCGCAGCCTGTATCGGCGGCATCAAGAGCTCGACGGCAAGGTCCGCGACGCGGAACTGGGAGTGCTGCCGATGGACGACACCACTCTGCATAACATGAAAAAAGAAAAATTGTGGGCCAAGGACAAGCTCATAAACCTGTGGGAGCGATATCGCACTTCCACGCACTGAGAAGAATTGATTGATTCCGGTGCGTTCGGTCCAGAACGCACCGGCTGCCGCCAGGAGTAACGAGCGCAATCCGGCGGCCATGCTGTATCATTTCAACCCGATGCTCGTCCGGCGCATGCGCGTTGTGAACGAAGCTGGATTCTGATTATCAGCCGACGGGCCCGACCCGAACGCCGGGGTATTGCGATGACGATTCACCAAAGCGTGCTCGAGCTGATTGGCAATACGCCAATCGTCAAGGCACAGCGGCTCGACAGCGGCCGATGCGAACTGTTTCTCAAGCTCGAAAGCGCCAATCCAGGCGGCTCGATCAAGGACCGCATCGGCCTGTCGATGATCGAAGGCGCCGAGCGCGCCGGCAAGATCAAGCCTGGCGACACCCTGGTTGAAGGCACTGCCGGCAACACCGGCATCGGCCTGGCTCTCGTCGCTCAGCAAAAAGGCTATCGGCTGATTCTGGTCGTGCCCGACAAAATGAGCCGCGAGAAGATCTT
>JBDTLA010000198.1:0-6114 GCA_039935035.1 Rudaea sp.
CTCGGCCAATAGCTTCGGCTATTGGCCTCGCTCCAGATCGGCACCAGCCACCAACGCCCCGGCGCGATCTATCTACCGCTTCCTCTGTTACAGACCACTAGAGCGGTTTCACCACGAAGGGCACAAAGTACACAATGGAAAAGCACTTCAACAATCTTTCTTCGTGTCCCTGGTGTCCTTTGTGGTAAAGATTGCCCTTATTGGGCCAGCATCAAAAGGGATGACATCTCAGCAGCGTGTAGGAAATTCCCTACACAAGATTCAGAGATTTTCCTACAACGGTCTACTTGACGACCGGCTACACTTTGCTCGTCCGTAGTACATCCGAGGGTCGCTCCATGATCAATGTATCCGCCATCGACGATCTGGCCAGACGCCTGGCCGATCTGGTTCCGCCGGGCTTGCGCGAAGCGCGTACTGAGCTCACCGACAATTTCCGCGATGCCCTGCGCGCCGGCCTACGCCGGCTGGATCTGGTCACGCGCGAAGAATTCGATGTGCAGCGTTGCGTGTTGCTGCGCACGCGCGAAAAAATCGAAGCACTGGAAGCGCGCGTTGCAACACTGGATGGTTCGGGTTTGGAAGCTGCACCGGATCGCAAAGCGCCACACTGATCGCACTTTTTTGGTTTTCCGCGGACGGTCGCGTTGCTTGCACCACTCACCTGGTGCCTGCGACCCGGCGGTTACGGCCCGCCGTTGCCGGCAGTTTGCCCCTCGGCAAACAACGCTCGCGCTGGATTGCGCGGACGTGTCGCTCGGCCGTTCGCGGAAATTTTGTGAGGATCGCCTA
This sequence comes from Rudaea sp., assembly GCA_039935035.1. GTDB lineage: Bacteria > Pseudomonadota > Gammaproteobacteria > Xanthomonadales > Rhodanobacteraceae > Rudaea. The sequence continues at coordinate 793 of JBDTLA010000198.1, forward strand.
GGTCATGAGTCTCGCCATCGTCCACAGTCGTGCACAGGATGGCGTTGCCGCGCCGCCGGTGACGGTTGAGGTACATTTGTCTGGCGGGCTTCCGGGAACATCCATTGTCGGCCTGCCCGAGACCGCAGTGAAGGAAGCACGTGACCGCGTGCGCGTCGCTATCCAGAACGCGCAACTTGAATATCCGTCGCGCCGTGTCACCGTGAGTCTGGCACCTGCTGACTTGCCCAAAGATGGCGGTCGCTTCGATCTGCCGATTGCACTGGGCATTCTCGCCGCCAGTGGTCATCTGCCGAAAGAAAGCCTGCACAAGTACGAATTCCTCGGCGAGTTGGCGCTGTCGGGTGAATTACGCGGGATCACCGGTGTGCTGCCGGCGGCACTCAAGGCCGCGCGCTCCGGACGTGCGCTGATCGTGCCGCGTGAAAATGGCGCTGAAGCCGCGCTGGCAACCGAGACGACCAGCCACAGTGCCACGTCGTTGCTGGAAGTGTGCGCATTTCTGCGTGGCGCAGCGGATCTGCCCGCCTCGGTTGCGATGCCACTTGCAGCCCGCGCCGACAACGAACTGGATCTGGTCGACGTGCGCGGCCAAACCCAGGCCAGGCGCGCATTGGAAATCGCTGCCGCCGGCAATCATCATCTGCTGCTGGTCGGTCCTCCAGGCACTGGCAAGACCATGCTTGCCAGCCGTCTACCCGGCATCCTGCCACCGCTGAGTGAAGCCGAAGCGCTCGAATCCGCAGCGATCCGTTCGGTCAGTGGACAAGGAATCGATTTCCAGCGTTGGAAGTCACGCCCGTTTCGCGCACCGCATCACACGGCATCTGCCGTTGCACTGGTTGGAGGTGGATCGAATCCGCGACCCGGGGAAATTTCGCTCGCGCATCGAGGCGTGTTGTTCCTCGACGAGCTCCCGGAATACGATCGGCGTGTGCTGGAAGTTTTGCGCGAGCCGCTCGAGTCCGGACACATCATGATTTCGCGCGCCGCACGCCAGGCCGAATTCCCCGCAGCTTTTCAATTGGTCGCTGCAATGAATCCGTGTCCGTGTGGATTTGCCGGCGATCCATCCGGTCGTTGCACGTGTACGCCCGATGCCGTGCGTCGCTACCGTGCGCGCATATCCGGGCCATTGCTTGATCGTATTGATCTGCAAGTTCCGGTGCCCAGGGTGGCGCTGGCCGAACTGGGTAATCCTGCCGCTGATGGAGAGTCCAGCGAAACGGTACGAACCCGAGTGATTGCCGCGCGTGCACGCCAATTGAAACGCGCCGGCAAGCCCAATGCCGCGCTTGGCAATCGCGAAGTGCTGCGCGATTGCGCATTGACAACCGGCGACCGCAACTTGCTCGAACGCGCCCTGGACAAACTCGGCCTTTCGGCGCGCGCCTATCACCGCATCCTGCGCGTGGCCCGGACCATTGCCGACCTGGATGCCAGCGAGCAAATTGCCAGTGCACACCTGAGCGAGGCGATTCAATATCGGCGCGCATTGAACGGCGCGTAATACGATCGTAGGGTGGAAGCAGCGTAACGAATCACGCCGTCGTTCGCCTGCGAAATGCGAAGCCGCTACTTGTGGCGGCTCGCGTGTTACTCGCGGAGATGCAAAGTAACTTGATGGGTTAAGCCGCTGCGCGGCGAACCCACCCCACGAATTGTGATCGCGATTCTCCAATCCCGAATCCCTGGCGTCACGCCGAAATCGCCAGCCGCTCGCTTTGGTAAATTCGCGCGGTGATCGCACAGGCGAGAAGGGCTGCTGCAGCCGTGCAAGCGAAGCAGATGGCAAGAGCCGAATCTGGAATCGCATCGCCGCGCATAACGCGCGTGATGACGACCTGTTGCCCCATCAGCGGCACCGCATACATCCACATCTGCGTCTTGAACGGCATGATCGACAACAGCAACGTCGGGACAATCGGCACGAACATCAGCAGCGAAACGTAGGTCTGCGCTTCACGATAACTTTTCGCAAAGGCGGCCACCAGCGTCTGCAACGATGCCAGCAACGCGGCCAGCGGCAACATGACGAACATCGTGCTGAGGATGAAGCGCGCGCCGATGGTCAGGGTCATGCCGATTTTTTCGGTGGGCAGGAACTGGCCAACAAATGCAAACGCCAGAATACTCAATAGCACCGTGGTAATCGCAAATGCAGTGGTTGCGCTCAGCTTGCCGGCCAGAATGCGCCAGCGCGGTACGGGGTTGGCGAGCAGCGGTTCGAGCGACTGGCGTTCGCGCTCTCCGGCGGTGGTATCAATCGCGAGCGCCATGCCGCCAATGAATCCACCAAGAATGAAGAAATACGGCAGCATCGAAAACATGATGCCCGATCGGCTTTGCGGTGTGGACTGATCACGATCGGCAACCACGATCGGTTTCAGGATTGCCGGCGACAATCCGCGCGCAAGCATACGCAGCGAACCACCGCGACTGTTGTACGCGTTGACCAGGTTGCGCAGGCGATTGGCTGCGCTGCTGGAGTCACGCTGTGACTCGTCGTAGATAATTTCGACTTGCGCCGGTTCGCCTTTGTTCCACGCTTTCGCATAATCGGGCGAAATGCGTAGCACGACATCGGCATCCTGCTGGCGCACGGCGTGTTCCGGATCAGTCGGAGCAGGTTTGATTTCTACATTGTTCTGCTTGAGCGCGGTAATCAGGTTGGGTGCGTATTGAGCTCCGGCAACCGGAAGCGGTAGAGGTTTTTCAGCCTTGGCGAGTTCGTGCGTAACCATGGTGTTGATCAGCAGTACGAACAGCAGCGGCGCCATCAATGGTCCGGTGAACAACGTGTTGATGACGGTGCGGCGGTCGCGCAGGTTTTCGCGGACTTCCTTGAGAAAAACGACGAGTGTGGAGTTCATGCGGCTAGCCCTTCATCGGTACCGATCAATTTGACGAAGGCCTCTTCGAGGTTGGCTTCGCCTGTTTGTGCGCGCAGGGCATCCGGCGTTTCGTCGGCGATCACCTTGCCTTTGGAAATCACCACGATGCGATCGCACAGTGCGGCCACTTCCTGCATGATGTGGCTGGAAAACAGCACGCAGCGACCTTCGGCCTTCATTGATTTGAGGAAGGCACGCATGGCGCGCGTGGACATCACGTCCAGTCCATTGGTGGGCTCATCGAGAATCACGTTTTTTGGATCGTGAACCAGTGCGCGCGCAATAGCCGTCTTGAGCCGCTCGCCTTGCGAAAATCCTTCCGTGCGACGATCAAGAATGCCGCGCATTTCCAGTGCATCGGCCAGCGCGTCGCGCCGTGAGTGCATGGTTTTCGTTTCGAGTCCGTGCAAGCGCGCGAAGTAGTCGATGTTCTCGCGCGCCGTCAGACGCTTGTACAGGCCACGTGCATCCGGCAACACGCCCAGACGCCGGCGTACGGCAACCGGATCGACCGCAGCATCGATGCCATCGACGATGATCTGTCCCGTATCGGGGCGCATCAGCGTGTACAGGCAACGCAGTGTCGTGGTCTTCCCGGCACCGTTCGGGCCGAGCAGGCCAGTGATTTCACCGTCGCGTGCGCTGAACGTCACGCCATCGACGGCGACAACCTTGCCGAAGCGTTTATGCAGATTCTTGACCTCTATCATGGCGCTGCTCCGTTGAAGTCGATGAACGCCGGCGTCGGCCCTAGCGCGTCGACACATTTGGCATCAAGTGTCTTGGGTTTCAAATCGTCGACGAATTCGCCGACGATTTTTGGAATGCAGCCGCGGCCGATGACGTTGTGGCCCTGGCCTTTTGCGACCAGCAAGCGCGCGTTCGACAACCCTTTGAGCACTTGCGTGCCATACCGCGGTGGGGTCACCGGATCGAGCTCACCTTCGAGAATGAGAACCGGCGTCGCGGTTTTCAGCGGATCGTGGAAATCCTTCGGACGCGTACCATGTGGCCAGATTTCACATGCGGCCTTGAGCGAGTCGATCATTGATGTACCAAGGATCGTGTCGGCATCCTGCGGCCGCGGTGTGAGCAGGTCGGCATCTTCACTGCAGATTACCGACATCTGCATGCCGTTCTCCTGCAAATCAGCCATATCACCGTGGAGAATCTGGACCTGGCCGGCGAGCGGCGCGTAATCGCCTTTCAAGCCTTGCGCGATCGATAGTGGCAGCAACGCGGCTGTTTCAGGCGAATACGCGAACATGCGAACGAGGCCGGCCAGGGAGTAGCTGTTCAGATGCTTGTGCTTTGTCTGGAAGGTGACCGGATCCGGATAGGTGTAATCTTGCGGTTGTGCACGCAACTGATCGCGCAGTTTGATCAGGCTGGCGTAGGGATCGCCAAAGACCTTTGCGCAGGTTGGCGTCTTTTTGCACTGGTCGAATTGCGCCTTGAGCGCCTCTTCAAGATTTACCGCAAAATCCTCGCCGAGTACCAGTTCGTTCGGCGCCACGCTGTCGAGCACGATGCTGCGTACCGATTGCGGATAGTGCATCGCGTATTGCTGCGCCATGCGCGTGCCATAGGAAACACCGACCAGATCAAACTGTGGCGAACCCAGCGCCTGACGCACCGCTTCAAGATCGTGCGTTGCGTTGGTCGTGGTGTAGAAGCGCGGATCGGCGGTCTTTTGCACCTCGCTCAGACACGCGCTGACGTGCGCACGCACCTCATCCAGATTGACACGGTCGGGATTGCTGTCATCGTCGTCGGCCTTGCAAGTGAGCTCGTGCGACTTGCCAGTGCCGCGCTGATCGAGCAGCAGGATGTGATGATGTTTGCGCAACGTTGACAACGCGCCGGCTATTTGCGGATAGGTGTCGACGGCTGATTGACCCGGTCCGCCAGCCAGATAGACCACGATGTCGGAGTTGGCCGTGACCGCTTCACTCTTGATCAGCGCCAGGCGCAGCGCAAGTTTTCGGCCATCGGGCTGGTCCGGGTTTTCCGGCACGGAGAACGGCGCGCAGTAGGCGCTGGTCGTTGCCCCGGAGCGCTTCTGCGGCAATTGACAGGCCGTGAATTCCAGCGTGCCCAGCGTGAATGCCTTGGCGTTGGCCGCGATTGGTGCAGCCAATTGCACATGCCCGCTGTCAGGCTTGGGTTTGAGCTGGCTGTAAGCAACAAACGCGATCGCGGCGATGCCTATCACGATGCGTACCAAGGTTTGTTTTTTCACGGTTCAATCCTTTCCAGGTTCGAAGATGGATTCAATGGAGAGTCGGAATAATTTCGCGATGCGGAATGCCAACGGCAGACTCGGATCGTACTTGCCGGTTTCGATCGCATTGATCGTCTGACGCGACACGTCGAGCTTTTCGGCCAGATCGCCTTGCGACCATTCGTGCTTGCCACGCAGTTCACG